>JAYVKZ010000254.1:0-2729 GCA_043767985.1 Betaproteobacteria bacterium | reverse complement strand
ACCACCACCGGCCTCACAGGCTCCGGAGTCACAAAGTGGTAGCCCGCCACCCGTGGCCAGCGCGCCAGCGCCAGTCGCGGCACAGAAACCTGTAGAGCTCGAGCCTGAGCTCAAGCCCATCGTAGTCTCCGCTGGCCTTCATCGCTGCGAGCTGGGAAAGCGTGTGCTCGTTAACCGTGTGGCCAGTGATGGGTCGGGTGTTCAAATCAATTGGAATACCAAGGATTACACGCTTCGCTCAGTGCCTACTCAAAGCGGAGCAAAGCGCTTTGAGGACAGTAAGGCAGGCATTGCTTGGGTGGTCATTTCGGCTAAGGCGTTTATTCTTGACACGAAGCGCGGCCAAATGCTTGCGAATGAATGCAAGCTGTAAGCGTACCGGCCAATCTAATCGCTCGAGCCAGGCCTTACGCCATCGGGCGAATTTGTCGGTCGCTTTCGGTAAATCGTTTGGTGATGGTCATCGCGCTCACCGCTCTCGTCTCGTCGGTGCATGCCAACACTGAATTCCCAAAGCGTAAAGAAGGCCTTTGGGAGCTCAAAACCGTAGGCCTACAAGCCACGGGTATGCCGGCCACTCAGTTCTGTGTCGGTGAAAAAACCGACCATGCAGATCACGCGCTTGATCGGGTGGCGGCCACCAAAGGAAGCTGCAAATTTGGAGGCTTCAAGCGAGCTGGCGAGGCTTGGCTTGCCGAGTCTATCTGCAAAGAAGGCAAGCGGGTCGTCACCAGCAGAAGTATCGCCAGTGGTGACTTCGAAAGCTTCTATCGGATTGATACCCATGTCAATTATGACCCCCCTCTAGCGGGCATCAAGCGTGAGGACAAGGACGCCCTCGAAGGTCGTTATCTTGGGCCTTGTATTCCCGGGCAGAAACCTGGTGATTCTGTGGTGCCTGGCATGGGCACCCTCAATATGCATGATGGTAGCTTCAAGCCCGAACCCGAGCCACGTCCGCCTAAAAAGGGCCAAAAGGTTAAAGCACAAAAATAGGACTACACTTGGGTGTGCGGGTGCTGCGATGACCTAAAATCAGTGTATCAGAACGCCTCGGAGCGTCAAGATCATGGCGACTGAGCTAGCGTGTGCAAACTCGCGGACTAATAGGAGTTCTGCATGAGTCACAATCATCTCAAGACCTTTCGATCATTTAAGCTGGCCTCAGGCAAGTTAGGCCGATACTACAGCCTACCCGCACTCGCAAAAACTTACCCGCGCGTGTCGCGCTTGCCTGTTTCGATTCGGATCGTGCTTGAGGCCGTACTACGTAACCTCGACGGTAAAAAAATCACTGAAGCGCATATTCATCAACTGGCAAACTGGATGCCTCAGGCGCATCGCATTGATGAGATTCCCTTTGTCGTCGCTAGGGTTGTGCTCCAAGATTTCACAGGCGTACCGCTTCTTGCAGATCTTGCCGCGATGCGCAATGTCGCAGCAAGCCTCGGCAAAGACCCCCACGCCATCGAGCCGCTCGTCCCGGTCGATTTAGTGGTCGATCACTCTGTGATGATTGATCATTTTGGGACCAAGAACTCGCTTGATTTGAACATGAAGCTTGAGTTCTCTAGAAACAAAGAGCGCTATCAATTCATGAAATGGGGCATGCAAGCGTTCAAGACTTTCCGCGTGGTTCCTCCTGGTTTTGGCATTGTTCATCAGGTGAATCTTGAATATCTGGCACGCGGTGTGCACAAGACCAAAGACAATATTTACTACCCGGACACATTAGTGGGTACCGATAGTCACACTACGATGATCAACGGCATTGGCGTCGTGGGTTGGGGAGTGGGCGGTATTGAGGCCGAGGCCGGCATGTTAGGCCAACCCGTGTATTTTTTGACGCCCGATGTGGTCGGCTTGGAGTTGACCGGGCAATTGCGAGAAGGGTGCACAGCGACTGATTTGGTGCTCACGGTGACCGAGCTTTTGCGCATGCATAAAGTGGTCGGTAAGTTTGTCGAGTTTTTTGGCGAAGGTACGGCTAGCCTCGCGCTACCGGATCGCGCCACAATTGCCAATATGGCGCCGGAGTATGGTGCCACGATGGGCTTTTTCCCCGTGGATGACAAAACGATAAAATATTTTGAAGGAACAGGACGTAGTCGCGCCGAGATCGACTCGTTTGCGCGCTACTTCAAAGCCCAAAATATGTATGGCATACCCAAAGCCGGAGAGTTGGATTACAGCCAAGTCGTCAGCCTCGATCTAGGCACGGTCACCCCCTCATTGGCGGGCCCCAAGCGCCCACAAGATCGCATTGAGATCAGCAAACTTTCCAATCAGTTCGAGGTGCTATTCAGTGCCCCTGCAGCGATCAACGGATTCAACCAAGCACCGGAGAAATTCGAGAAAACGTATACCAATTCGGACGGGATAGACATTAAACATGGTGACATCCTCATTGCGGCCATTACTTCGTGCACAAATACTTCAAATCCAAGCGTCATGATCGCTGCCGGTCTTTTAGCCAAGAAGGCGGTGGAAGCCGGGCTGAAAGTGCGGCCCCATATCAAGACCTCTTTGGCGCCCGGCTCAAGAATGGTGACCGACTATTTGGACAAGGCGGGTTTGCTGCCCTTTCTTTCCAAACTAGGCTTCAACGTTGCCGCCTATGGTTGTACCACGTGTATTGGCAATGCCGGAGACCTGAGCTCGGCTTTAAATGACACCATTGTTGCCAACGATCTCATTTGCGCAGCGATTCTGTCGGGCAATCGCAATTT
>JAYVKZ010000253.1:0-4261 GCA_043767985.1 Betaproteobacteria bacterium | reverse complement strand
GCGTTGCCCGCCATGAAAAGCGCGTAAGGTAGCCCGACAACACCTTCCCCACTCACTTCGCGGCCGAGCCCGGTATCGCAGGCAGAGAGAATGGTGAGGTCCGAGCTCAGCTTGAGGGTGGCCAGTTCCTCGTCGAAAAGGTAGGTTTGATCGGAGCGTGTTGGGCTCGCGAGCACTAGGGCACTGCGCTCGTTGTCGACATAGCCGTGAGTCGCGAAATGAAGCACAGAAAATTGCGACAGGGCACCACTGGCATTCAAAGCCAGGAGGCCCGCTTTACTGGCATCAGTACCGAGTAAACGCGTGGTTGAGGGGAACAAGGCAGCGATCGAATCGGACTCCCGACGGGTGCCGGGCAGGCGTACCCAATTTGCCTTCATCCAAGCGCTGATGCCGACTGAATAATGATCTTCGGCGGGTGCTGTTGGTGGGCCTGCTGTTGTCAGTATCGAAAAGTCCGGATCAGCCATCGAAAAAACCTGGGTGCTTGCTCGAGGCTCTCGTTTGCCAGCGCGGGAGGTTAAGCGCTTCTTCATTTCGAAGTAAACCGCCAGGGACTGTACATAACTGATCTCTAGGTCTTGTAACACCGGTATGCCCGACCGACTGAGCGTCTCGAAGGGCAATAAGGCAAGCTCTGCATCGGGAGAAATCACGAGTCGGCGGGTCTCTTTGAGTTGCGACATAAAAGGCTCAAGCAAGACCTTAAAGAGCTGGTCGCTAATCTCACTCAATCGGCTGATGCGCACGCCGTTTAAAGGCGATGCATTCTGGACATGCACTTTCCCGTCGGGTGTACGCCACAACGGTTTGCCTGCCCGCACCAAACCAGAGGCACTTTGGCGGATCTCTACCAGGGGCATGCGTGCGCCGCGTACTGCACTCCCTACTGCACCCCCGACTGCACCCGCGCCGGTTCTCAATAAGTCGCGATAGATTTCAAGCAGATCCGACAAGCCATCTTGGTCAGGAATAAACACGCCGATATCGGCAGCGCCGAAGTTTTGGCTCAGAAGCAGGCCCGAACGTAGTACGCCGAGAAACCCACCGGGCACTTTCAACCAACTCAGATAGGCTTCATCGCGGTCCAGGCGGAACTCCAACATCTCTTTGGTACGCTCGCTGCTCATGAGCGACGCGCGCTCTAAGCCCACCCCGGCTCGCGTGCCGTCACGCTTCACCGATAAGGCTCCGTAGTAATCGTCTTGGGCTGATTTTTCTGCATCGACAAGGCTTGTCAAAAACTCCTCGCGCAGCATTTGCAAAGGTCCAGCGCGCTCCCACGCAAGCCCATCGAACGCCTGTCGAAATCCCGCAAACTGGGCAAGCCTCCCGTCGCGTCGAGCCTTGGCCGAAAGATCTTCCACGCCCGCGAATTCCTGTGCCCAGCGATTGCGTTTGAGCTTAAACAGGAGGCTTTGGCCTCGCAACGCGTCGGTGTTCACGGCGCTGACCACCCCTTGGGTTGTCCAAGTAGAGACAGCATACGCGCGGGTGAGTTGATCATAGCGCGCAAAATTTTGCAGGCCGTGGGTTGTACCTTGGGTACTTTGCCGGCTCAGATCGAGCGACTCAAGCAAGTGGGATAGGAGCCTGTGCGCGGCCTTGCCACTCCCTACGGCCTGAAGGCCCTTGGCCAGCGCCCACAGCATTTGTCTTTCTGTTGCACCGACCGGTTGACTTTCCTCGAACGTGGTCGCCCAGGCTAGGGCGGCGAGCTCCATCTGAGGTTGATCTAACTGAGCAATATGCAGGAGTTGATTGAGCTGCGTACGGTGATAGGCAAAGCACTTCCCGGGTCGCTTGCATTGCTCCAAAGCAAACAGGAGCATGGTTGGCAGCTTACGATTGCGCGTAGCGTCAGGAGTGGGTTCGGCGATTCTCGCTTCGCTTAAGGGTGCACGCTCCGACGTATTCAATGTTAGGCGAGTAGACACATAACCCAATACAAATTCGACCACTCCACAGTTGGCTTGGTGCAGGGTTTGGAGGGCATCCGTATCGCTCGGGTTGAATACGCCCGACCGCGGGAATAGCAGATCTTGCCGGAGGCGAACTCGAAGCATTGGGCAATAGGCGGCCACATCCATGCCTATGGCCGCAGCCATCAACTCAGCCGCTTCAAGCCATTGCTTTGCCGGGCCTGGGCGCCCAAGCTGCTGATCGAGACGAACTACTTCGAGCATACTCAGAATCGCAGTTCGCGAGCGATCATCCACTGTCACGGCAGGGCTGTCCGTACGCTTACTCTTCTCCGTGGCGGCGCGCTGCGCTCCGAGTTTGGATTCGGAGAGGCCCGCTAGCGAACTGGCCAGCCATGCCTCGCGGGCGGACATGAAGTCATCAAATAAGAGCTCGGCAACCCTGGCTTGATGAACGTAACTTGGGTTGCTTTTAGGCTTTGGCGAGGGCGCAAAGCGCTCTTGTTCAATAGACAAGTGTTGGTAGTCCTTGGCGAGAGCGAGGTTGCCCAATGAAAGCCACATTCGGACCGCAACTTCAAACATGGATGGCTCGGGAAAACTGATCGGCTTACCCGAGCGCAGTACCAGCCCTCGCAAACTAACATCAACGGAAGCGCGAATTGCGATCTCGAGTACGCCACCTTCCTCATCAAAACTCTTCTTTTGTGAGTCGGCCCAGGCTTGCATCAGGCGGTTTTGATTCCGTGTCAATTCTCGCTCCGCTAGCACCTCACAAGACACACTGAGCTTGCAAGCACTGACGAAGCGCGCTACCTTAGGAGAGAAGTCCACGGATGAAACGGCCGTGACTTGGCCCTGGTCATTGCGTCGTATCGCCTGGGTTTGAACAAAGCGAGCGCTTGGCAGGCGATGCTGAAAATCATCCAGCAGATCTTGTAGCGCGCTAGATGTTTCGGAATCGTCCTGGGCTTGCGCGATCACTTGAAACAACGTGGTTCGGGGTTGAGCCTCGACGGCCCAGACGAAAAAAAGAGAGAGAAAGGCGACGAAATACTTTTTCATGGCGCGCTAGCAGCGGTTACAAGGGTTGTACCAAAGCCCGAAGGGTCCAGAGAACGAGCAAGGTTTAGGGCTTCACGGCCAGTCCCGCCGCCGGTACCTCCCCAAACACCTCGGGTGCATACATCGCTTCGATACGCGCAGCCGGTAATTGGAACTCGCCTGCGTTATTGAGCCGCAGGGTATATTCGATGGACCATTCACCCTGGGGCACCCAGCGATAGTAGGCGCGCAAGCTTTCGGTGGCGCGTTCAATGTACGATGGCGAGGCCCAACCCATGCTGCGTTCGCCTTGTTGCGCGAGCTTGCTTTCACGTCCGAGTCCTCGGCCGAGAATCGTCGCACCACTAGGGATGGCGTCGCGTACCACGACCCAAGTGTTGTTGGCATCGCTACTCATCTCCAGACGCACACGAATCACGTCACCCACATGCCATTGATTGGGAACTTTGCGCTCCACCGCGGTCACGGTGCGGCGAATGCCGAGCCCGTTGGCAATCGGCGCTAAGGCGCGTACAGCGGCTTTGATGGCCACAGTGGCCCACGGCGCACCGCTTCCTTCATGGCTCAACTGAATTTGCCCCCGGCCACCTTGTTGCGGCCAGGGCAACAGCATCTCAGGGCTTTGCCGTTCAGCTTGCTTATTGTTGTCTTCTATAACGCTGTCTTTTATAGCGCTGTCTTTCCACTGATGCGCAACAGTATCGGCGCCTGTGCGAGTGGGTACCGAGATCAGTGATGCACGGGTCACACCGCCCACCGGCACAGACTCTCGGGCTTGGGCAAACTGGCGTAGGGCTTGCGCGGCCCAGGCGTTCGCGACCGTGGTGCTCCAGCGACCGCTGCCCTGACGATCAATCAAGCCGGTGATGATGCGTGGTGCGTCATCGCGCCAGACTGGCGACTGTGCGGCGAGTTGCTGAGCCACCAGTGCAGCTCGCGCTGCGACCGAGTCGCCACTCCACATAAACCACCACCAGTATTCTGAGCGCTCATTGCGCCAGCGTAGTCTGGTGCCTTGAAAATCAAAGCGACTGCGTAGCTCGTCACTCGCCTTGACCAGTAAGGACGCCTTTTGTCCGGCGAAATCGTTGGGCGACATCAAGAACCGGATCCAGTCAATCAGCGCCATGGACGGCAGGCTTCCTAGATCTTGCGGCGTAACGGTTCTTTGTTCGCTAGGTTTGTACTCATACAGTGCAAGCGTGGCTTGCGCCGATAGTTGCCGCTCCAGTAAATATCGCGAGGGTGCCCAGTCGAGGGGTTCCGTGCGACCC
>JAYVKZ010000252.1:0-5554 GCA_043767985.1 Betaproteobacteria bacterium | reverse complement strand
CATCCAAGGCAATGCCTGAAAAGAAGGAGGTGAACTCAAAAGTGGGGGCCGTAGGTGCGGTGGCCGCGCCCAATACCGAGCCAGCGGCGGAACCCCCGGTGATCTTCGTCACGAACAAGGCATCTGAGCCGACCTTCAGCACCGCCTTTTCATTATTCATGGTTGCTATACGAGGGCTCGAAAGGGTATGCACCGCACCCTGACTATCAAGAAAATTAAGCAGAGCCGCAAAATTAGTGCCCTGAAATGCAAGACTAAACAAGGCTCCCACGCCAGCGCCGGTAGCCATCGATTGGCCCGCGCCGCCTGCCGCATTCAATGCGGTGGACGATCCGCCCGCGATGAGCGGGGGCGTATTAAAGCCATTGTTCGTGCCAACTCCTGATTGCAGTCCAGCGCCGGTCTGAGACGAACCTAGACTCGTTCCAGGACTCAACAGGCCAATGCCCAAGGTCGAGTTTTGCGGGTTGAAGAACTTGGTCCAGTTAATACCAGCCTCATAGCCAGTCTTAAGAGTCACTTCTACGATCTTTGCTTCGATCAGCACCTGTCTTTCGACCGCATTTTGGGAAACACGAAGATACTCTGCGATGTTCTTTACTTCATCTGGCATCGCGTAAATCAACACGGTGCCCGACTGGGGGCTAATCACCACCTTGCGGTTGCCTTCACACAAGATTTCTTCGCGAACGGCCCGCTGCGCTGCAGGGTTTACTTGTTGTATTGCCCCGCCTTGTGCGCCCTGTGCACCTTGCTGTGGGCGAATGCCTACCCTGCAACCCGCAAGCACCGCTACGGTGTCACGCAGCTCGGTCCAAAAATCACTCAAAGAAGTGGTGCCGATTTGTGTACTTTGTGAGGGGTCCATGCCCTGCTGGTTATTGTTGCCCTGCCCAGTGTTGCCGCCTTGGCCCGTATTGCCCGCTTGACCAGAGTTTGAACCAGAACCACTATTGCTCTGGGAACTTCCTAATTGGCTATTAATTGAATTGGAACTTACCCGCATTTCGCTCGAACCGCGTCGACGCGTAGTTAAGTAGTCAATCTTGAAAATGCGCGTTTGTAACGAGGGCGGCAGCACGTAAATGCGGGTACCGTCTACCTTGTAGTCGTAGCCATATATTTCATTAATGCTCTTGAGCACCTCAAACAAAGTTACCTGCTTCAGGTTCAGAGAAATAATGGTCTTAATATCTGGGTGAACCACCATGCTGTAGCGCGTGCCGGCTACGAGCGCACTCAAAACCTGTTGGGACGAGGCGTTCACCACAGACAAATCAAAACGTTGACCTGCATCAGGCGGAGGGGCTTGGGGCATCTCAATAGTAAGCGGCGGCAGGAGGGAGCGCACCACATCTTGCTTTTGTGTAACCGGAGCGCGATTCTCGGTGGCCTCTTTTAATTCGGCACTGATAGCGGCTCGGGCCGTGGTATGCGGCGACTCATGCGGCGACAAGCTGCTACACCCGACCATAGCCAGGGTAAGCATTAAGTTTACAGAGTGGTAACTGCGCATATTCATTTCATTCCCGTCTTGTCGATATCCGGATATAGCTTTAAAATCCGCGTCATTTTCCCAAAACCCAACACCACTTGCGAGCCTCCCACCGAGAGCACCTTGCCGCCCTCAATCGAGTCGCCTTCCCTTAATAGTTGGCCATTAATCACGGCGTAGTTACTGGGTTCGCCCACCTTCAAAGTTTGCAATCGAAGCGTTGGCGGAGGCGCTTCGGGCTCTTTGACAGAGGCCACTTTAGGTAAACCTGTTGTGCCCTTGGTTGCGCCAGCGGCCTCTCTTGCTTTTGCGGCCAACCAAGCTGCAGGAGGTTGCGTTGGGTCTTTCAAGTTTTGCGCACCTACCGAGCCCGCCCAGCAAAGCGCGCCAATCAATAACACCCGGTAAAAAGGTTCAAAACTCATAGGGACTTGAAATTTCAACGTCATTTCAATTAGCCTAAGTTGGCATTTGCCGAACCGCTCAAGGTGTAAACCGTGACCCTCAACACCGCACTTGGGTGGGCTTGTACTTCCAAGCTCATGTCTCCCCATTGCAAGCGGCCGGATTGAGTTTGCAGAGTCTCCAAATAGCGAACCAACGCGAGATAGTTGCCCTTAACGGCAATCTCTACACCATGTCGGTAAATGGGTCGAGGCGCACGCGCGGGTGCAGCGGCTTTGGCCGCAGCGGCGGCTTGGGACGGAGGCGTTCCGGCAGTCGGCTTTGGTGCAGCAGCGGCCGGGACGCTGGGTAATTGACCATCAAGCGCCATCGTGACAGGCAGTGTTTTTAGCGAGACCAATTCGAGGCCAGGGCTTGACTTCAGCAACGCTTTAACCACGTCTCCCACCTTCGGTGCTGAATCGAGCTGTGCCATCAGCTGGTCAGCCTCGGCGATGGTTTGTTTCATTTTTTCAAATTGGTTGAGTTCTTGCTTGATTGGGTTTTGAGCCGCCAAGGAACTCAGTGCTGCAACGTTCTTGCGCACGGCTGAAATTTCAGTGGCTTGTAAAGCCAGCTTACGATTAAGCTCCTTGGCTCTGACGTCGCTTGCACGAATAATCCCTAAATTTACGAAAAAGTACATGGCCGACACAAGCGCTGCAACAAGCAGCACCCGTTCGCGCGTCGGCCTTTGGTCAAACCAATCAATCGCACGATTGAACTTCGGAGGAAGAGTTAGTTTCATGGCGTTGGGCAAGGCATTAATTTAATTTGAAACTCACTATTGGCAAGTCTTTGTTGTCGCCTTCCTTGGTCGGCTCTGGCTGGAGTTCGAGTGAGGTAAACTTCGCGCCCGCTGGAGCAAAGGCCTCGTTTAATCGCTGCACATAACGAACCACGCTCTCATTTCGGAGGGCATTGCCCTCCAGGCTAAGCGACTTTCCTCCATTTCCCACCTTGATCGAGGTGAGCCAAAGTCCTTCTTCTGTAGTTCGGGCTAACAAAGACAATGGTGCAACATAACCCGCATTTCGTGCCTTGGGGTCCCCCTGCTGAAGCAAATTCAAAACTTTTTGACTCTGCATTTCCAGTGGCTTGAGCAACTCAATTTCAGCGCCCAAATTTACGGGCACAGGGCGGCCAGCAATCTGTGCCTGTAGCGCTGTTTGCTTGGCCTTTTCGGCATTAATTTCTACTTCATTGCGGGCAACACTTGCTGCTAATTGGCTGGTTGAAAACCAGGTGTAGGCCCCGTAGAGCAAGAGCGGAGGAATGAGCAGGGCCGCACCCAGCAAAGTGCGCAGGCCGGTAAGAATTGGGGGGCGTACTTCATGCGCCAGTAGGTTTAATTGCTTACTCATACAGTCGCCCCGGCGCTGCGCAAAGCCGCGCCAAGTACCATAAAATAGCGCGCCTGGCTTTCCTCTGAGGCCAGTTCGGGTGTAAGGGAGAAATCAAACACTGAAGCAAGGTCGACCATTTCAACCTCTTCGGAAATGTTTCCCGCCAGATATTCGCGAAGCGCTATGGGTGCAGGCAACGGGGCAATCATGATTCTGCGTACCTTCATAAAAGGCAAAGTACGGTGCACATAATCTACAGAGCGACGGACCTGTGTGGCAATGTTGTCAAACAACTTTTGACGCCCTTCAAGCCCACTTGTAATCATGCTGCT
Organism: Betaproteobacteria bacterium; assembly: GCA_043767985.1. Lineage (GTDB taxonomy): Bacteria > Pseudomonadota > Gammaproteobacteria > Burkholderiales > Burkholderiaceae_E > JAPOKJ01. The sequence goes on along the minus strand of JAYVKZ010000252.1, from coordinate 1,937 downwards.
AAGGGGCATTTCGATGTAGCGATCAAGGTACAACGCGCCCTGGAAGCTGAAGGTAATCGACACCCCTTGGCTCGATACGGCCAACATGCCGACGGCCTCGTCTGGTCGTTGGTAAAGGGTTGCAATGTTGCGCTGCCCGGTCTCGCGAATATCTACTGCCGCCAAATTTACTTTGGCGCGCCGAAATGGATGCACCACATGTTGCAACAAGTTCTTGTTCATCGCAACGGCATACAGCTGTTGCTCGCGCTGCGGTTGATAGTCGAGGGTAGGAATAGACATCCAGTCGAGAGAGATGTCTTGCGCCGGCTCATCAATCATGGTCGACAACGCCCACCGCAGGCTCTTCGCCATCTCGGTCGGTTTCACCGCCGGTTCGGGCAAGGTTAATAACTTGTAGTTACCACGTTCCAAGGTCACCGTCCATGAAAAGCCGGGTACCGAGATCATTTTGGAAAGCTGCGAAATGGCGCTTACATTGAGATCAGGCTCTGGCAGTACGCCACATTTCAAAACCTCCAGCTTGCCGCCAGGGGTACTTTGGGAGCGCACGCTCACCCCCAAAACGCCTTCCGAACTCGCCTCGACGGCGGTCCAGCCCTTTGGTTCTCTCTTTTTTGACCACCACTTCATCTCAAACAAATGCCTTTGCACCCCAATGATTGGGAAACGTTGCAAAACTTTTACCTGTCTTCGCTTGTTTCGACAGCCTCTCTCTTAAATGGAAAAGCTTTGTGAATCTTTATATCACATGGATTGTCAAAAGAAAGGGAGTAATTGGCATGTTTAGCCAAGAGGAATGGGCTTGTCGATATTTTTTACACAAGATTAATTGCCGATAAGAGGTGCACTAAAACGGTGCAAAAACTGATGATTTTTTGATCAGATCGACGAAAAATGAGGGTTTGTAAAGACAGCCTAGTTTTTCTGCAAAATATGTCACACAATATTTTTGCAAAAGTTCACATTAGATCAACAATACTCATCCGAACGGGGGAGGGGTCAAATTTCATTTCAGGCTCTTTGCGCTTTTACACTGTTTAAAAATCGCAACATAAGCTTCAAGAGTTTCAGCACAAATGCAACACATGTCTGACCTTTGGTGATTAGGAAGCCTCAAAAATTATTATTTTGTCGAAGAAATTTACACAATGCTCCGGGAAAAATGGCTTTAAGCCGAAAACTAGGGCTTCCCTAGGCCTAACACCGTTTTTTCTCACCTAAATTGATTAGGTTTTGGCAGCTTTTTGCTAATGGCACAGAATATGCTTAGTAATGTTTTACAAAGAGGCAAACTGATCCGTTCAGTTCGCTTGCCGGTTTTGTTGTTTTCTTCTTACTTTCACATACTTAAAGGACGCAAAGTCATCATGTTAAGACGTAATCGTGCTATTCAAAAGGGCTTCACCTTAATTGAACTTATTATTGTTATTGTTATCGTCGGCATTTTGGCTGCGGTCGCGATACCGGCCTACATCAATTTGCAAGCTGATGCCCAACAGTCGGCGGTCAGTGGCATCGCAGGTAACTTAGGTTCCGCATCTGCATCAAATTACGCGATTCGCTCCGGTGGACTAACCGGTGGCGTAGCTGTCTCAAACTGTACTGGATTGGCTGCCTTGCTAAACGGTGGTTTGCCCGCAGGCTACGTAATTACGGCTGGTGCGATCGCAGCGGGCGCGACGGCGACTTGTGTTTTGACTGGTCCTGGCGTTACTCCTGCTACGGCCAACTTCACGGGACACGGTGTGTCTTAAAACTACCAAATCGCGCTAAGTCTTTGGCTTAGTTGGCTTACTATATCTTGTGAGCCAACCGGCCATTCTTGCCGATGTGGTGGTTATGAGAGGGGTTTAGCATGAAAAAATCCCGCGCAGGTTTCGCCCTGATTGAATTGGTGCTTGTCGTTGTTTTGCTCGGGATACTTTCCGTGTACG
>JAYVKZ010000251.1:0-18658 GCA_043767985.1 Betaproteobacteria bacterium | reverse complement strand
GCAGGCGGGCGAGCGATAACGCATCACGCCGGTCCGTCTTGACCCGATCACCCGCCTTCCTGGGAATCAAAGACGGTGCGACCACCTGGCAATCTCAACCCATTGCGTATTGACGATCTCTCCGAAGAATCGTACCTCGCCTCCATCACCCTAGGCCACCGCGACCGCGATGGTTTCTTTGTGCACATCAAGACCGATGTATTTGCTAAACTGTTTCATGACCTGCCTCCTCAATTGCGCCTTACGCGCCTGTGGTTGAACAAACCTCAAGCTTAATCCGCGTTGCTTGAGGTTGGTAGGTCAATACATTATGTCTATCCTCGCGCTGGGCTGGCATGTTCAACTGCACTGGACTGCTGAACAGATTGTCAGCCACGAATCACTGCTCAAATCGCTCGGATGCCCGATGGTGTTCGATCACTTTGCACGCATACCGGCGCTGAACTTCCGCTCGCATCCTGCCTTCGATATCGTGAGTGCACTGTTGTCTGAGAGGCGTGCCTGGGTCAAGCTTTCCGGGGCCCATCTGGCCACCGGGCATTCTGATGATTCAAGCTATGCAGATCTTCGTCCGTTGGCCAGGGCGCTGATCGCCTGCGCACCGACCCGCATGTTATGGGGCAGCGACTGGCCACACACCACCGAAGAAGTGCCCAAGCCCAACGACGCCTCATTGTTTGAACTCCTCGGCCACTGGGCTGGGAGCAACGAGCAGTTGCGTCAGATACTCGTCACCAATCCTGCCGAGCTTTACGGCTTCGCAGATTCAGTGCCAACAGGTCCTTGAGAAACCCCAAGCCTTTTGAACTTTTCGCCTGCACTTACGGAGCCCATCTTGAGCAGACTTCTTCATTTTCCTGGCACTTTGTTGCCACGCCTGGCACGACTTGCGCTGCTAGCCCCTGCATTCTTGATCTGGCCGCAGCTGGCTCAGGCGGCCTGGCCCGAACGCCCGGTGCGCATGGTCGTGCCCTATGCCGCAGGTGGCGGCGCCGACAACACTGCGCGTGCGGTCGGACAACGCCTGAGCGAGCTTCTGGGTCAGCCGTTTGTGATCGAGAACCGGCCGGGCGCAGGAGGCGTTTTGGGCGCCGACGCCGTGGCCAAGGCCGCCGCTGATGGCTATAGCCTGCTCTTTGATGCTTCGGCCTTTGGCGTGAACGTTGCGCTGCGAAAACTGCCCTATGATCCGGCGAATGATTTCATCCCCATTTCTCTAGTGGTGACGGCACCGCAAATTCTCCTGGTCAATGCTGCTTCGCCCTACAAAACACTGGCCGATGTCATCGCTGCTGCCAAAAAATCTCCCGGTAAGTTGAGCTTTGGATCTGCAGGTGCGGCGACAGGCTCGCATCTGGCCGCCGAGGTCATGATTGATCAGGCAAAAATCGATTTGCTCCATATTCCCTTCAAGGGCGGCGCCCCGGCCATGACCGATCTGATTGTCGGCACCATTGACTTGTATTTCGCCAATGCGTCCTCTGCTTTGCCTCAGATCACGGGTGGCAAGCGGCGTCCGCTGGCCGTGACCTCGCGTCAGAAAATCGCCGCCCTACCCGCCACACCGACCATAAGCGAAGCGGGCCTCAATGATTACGAAATGTTGGAATGGAACGGCATATTCTTGCCCAAGAACACGCCCAAGGACGTCGTCGAGCGTTTGGCAAAAACAGTTCAGGAAGCCATCGCGGAACCAAAATTGCGTGAACGTCTGATGCAATCAGGACTCAACCCTGTTGGCAACACGCCTCAAGCATTTGGCAAGTTTGTCGACAGCGAAAGCCGTCGCTGGCAGGCCTTGATGAAGACCCGAGGCATCAAGATCGATTGAGGGTAGGATCCCGGGCGCACACAGCCATGCCAAGTACGAACTCGCCTGGCAAGCTGAAGCCGTCTTCGTGAGACCAAGGCTTGATTGAATCAAGGTATTCATCACGAACCGCCTCCTGGGTCGGCGCATCGAAGCGTCCGTAGGCAAGCGCCACCGGCCCACCCACAAAGGCGGCATCGCAGGCCATCAGCGCATCGGGGTATTCGATCTTGGTGGCGATGCGCTCCGTATGCACTTGCGCGAGACCGACGCCTGCCAGGGCCGCGTGCAGCGCGTCTCGCCCACCGAGTCGAAAAAACAATGGGCAGACCTCAGATTGCACACGCGCATCAACAATCGGAAAAACACCCGACCAACCACAGGCCGAACGCTCTCCCCAGACCGAAACCACCAGTCGCCCACCTGGTCGCAGGCAAGCGGCCATGGCGGCGATACTGGCTTCAGGGTCGGGCATATACATCAGGCCCAGCCCGCACAGCACGACATCAAAATGCGACTGTTGCACGACGCCGGCCAGCTCCTGAGCATCGGCGCGCACGAAGAGACAACCGGGCGAGGTCGCCTGCGCCACCGCCACCATGCCTGACGACAAGTCACTACCCACGACCTCCCCCTGCGGCCCGACTTCAGCAAGGGCCGCTCGCGTGAGGACACCTGATCCACAGGCCACGTCCAGCACCCGTTCGCCCGACTGCAAGCCGGCCAGATGCAACAGTCTTCGCGTGGCGGGGGCCAGCGCGTTGCTCCACAAGCCCTCGTAGCACTCCGAAGCGCGATCCCACCCGTAGCGCTGCACGCGAAGTTGAAGTCGTCCGTCCATGTCTATGTCCTCGGGCCGTACACCACACTGCCCTGCAGTGGCTGGGGGTCTGAAAACACGTGCAGATAGGGGCTGTTGCGACGGGTTTCGGCGATCGCCGCATCCAACTGCTCCTGAGGTGCGTCTGCCTCAAGGTAGAGCGTGTGGCGAACACCGAGATAGCCCGGATAAACATTATCCATGCCTATGAGCCCCCGTTTGTCAAAGTCGATCGCCACCTCAACCTCAAGGCTGCGCACCGTCACGCCGGCACGCGCTAGACAAATGCTGTAGCCAATGGCCAGACAACTGGCCAATGCAGCGCGTCCATGCACCCCGGGTGTTGGTCCTGCCCCTGAACCGCCGCCTTCCACCGGCATGTCTATACAGAAACGCCAGTCGTCCTCCTGCGTTTCACAGCGTAGCCCATCCACGACCCGCGCCCTCATCACATTGGTCGCGGCGCCTGCGCTAGGCTTTTTGGTAAAGACGGCTTCCATACGATTGAAAGCATTGCGAATATGTTCTTGCGTATCCATTGGTATTCTCCGTTTCAATTCAGCGACGAGTGATGACAACCTCAAGGTACTCGCTGGGCACGACCAAGGAGTGATTTCCACCTATGTTGAGGCCATTGAGCAGCAGTATCAAATCTTTCTCGAGTTGACTGGCGCCATCCGCCGGCAGCGCGGCAAAGGCTTTGTGCACCGGCCCGTACCAGGTACGGAATACGTCGACAAAGTGCTCTGCCGAACGATAGCGAAAGTTGAACAACTTGGGAGTGCAGGCAATGCCGGTCGCTTGCTCGCCGAACAAACTCTCCAGGTGCGACTTCACACCCCACAGCGAAGGTGACTTGACACCGACGGGTGGTGGCAGGTGACGACCCAAGGTCTTGAAAAGTTGACCGATGAATCCCTCGGGTGTCCAATTGGCCATGCCAATCTGCCCACCTGATCGGCACACGCGCAGCATTTCGGCTGCAGAACGTTGATGATCAGGCGCAAACATGACACCGAATGTGGAGAGCAGGACATCGAAGCTCGCGTCCTGGAACGGCAGTGCCTCAACGTCAGCCACCTGTGTGCTCATGATCAGCCCATCGGCGCGGGCCCTTGCGGCACCACGTTCCAGCAATTCGCCGACATAGTCGGTAGAGGTCACTTCACAGCCACGCCGGGCGGCAGCCAGGCTGGCGTTGCCGTTGCCCGCTGCTACATCCAGCACTTTGTCATCCCAGCGAAGATCGCAAGCCTCAGCCAGCGATTCACCGACGATCTGCAGGGTGGTGCCGATGACGGCATAGTCACCACTGGCCCAGGCAGTTTTCTGGCGTTGTTTAAGCGCGTTTAAATCGGTAGGCGTGTCCATGAAGGTCCTTTAAGTTGTTTAGTGAAAATTCCAATACGATTCGTTCGCGCTCAGGTGCCGTAGCTATAGGGATCGAGCACGCTGACCTGGGTAATGCGTCCCACCGGCAGACCATTCGAGCTTGCAACTTTGCGAATCGAATCGGGATTTGGAGCGTCGTAAATGCAAAAGGTCTGACGCCGGTCGGGACTGACGTAGCTGTGCACCCAGGTCACGCCTAGTTCTGCATTGTTGGCGATCACGCCGTCCAGGGCCTTACGGCCATCAGCGTTAATGGGGATGGCCAGGGCTTCGGGGAAATCACGTTCAACAAGGTAGCGGGGCATATCGTTCTCCTGAATTAGTATGTAACAATCTCTGTTGGTGGAGACCACACTGTCCGCCAGGAGTGCCCACTGTGTCTTTGGCTTTTTCTTAATATTTCTTATATTTTCTGAAGTGTCTCCTCCCAGGACCTCGCATGCCAGATTCCTATCGTTTCGACCGATTTGAACTCCGCCCCTCGGAGCGCGCTTTGCTCGTCGAAGGCAAACCTGCCCAACTTGGGTCCCGCGCATTTGACTTGCTTCATTGTCTGGTGATCAACCACAAGCGTGTGCTGCCCAAAGATGAGGTGCTTGGACTGGTGTGGCCGGGACAGGTGGTAGAGGAAAATAACCTCCCTGTTCACGTTTCCGCACTGCGCAAGATTCTGGGAGCCGGCGCGATCGCGACGGTATCGGGCAGGGGTTATCGCTTCACGCTCGAGATTCTTCCAGCGGAAGATCGCGATATCGCGCCGGCGGTTACACCGACAATAGTTGCCGCAGTTGCTGACCCGGTAGGTACCCCGGTAGTTGCGCCAGCCGTCGGCTCCCTGGCCGCTCAAAGATTGGAGCGCCCTACCATTGCGGTACTGCCGCTGGCCGTGCTGTCCGACGAACCCCGGCTTGCCTACTTGGCGCAAGGGCTGGTGGAAGATGTCACGGCCTTGCTGGCCCGCGTACCGGGCTTCATCGTCATTTCAAATGCGTCGTCATCCGCGTATTTCGGGCAGAAGACGCAGATGCAAGACGTCGCGAGCCAGTTGGGCGTGCGCTTTTTGGTGCAGGGCAGCGTGCGCCCCATCGCCGGTGCGCTGCGTGTTTCACTGCAACTGATCGAGGCAGCTTCCACCCGTATTTTGTGGAGCGGGCAGTTCGATAGCAAGGCCGAAGAAGCCGCTGATGCGCAGGAGAGCATTGCGCGCGGCATCATCACTGAGCTGGAACCTGAACTCACGCGCGCCGAAATATCTCATATCCGACGGCAACGCCCCGAGAACCTTGATGCCTGGTCACACTACCACCAAGCGGTCGGGGTGCTCGCGGCCAAGGGTTGGAGCTCCGAAGGCATGGGTGCGGCGCGCGTTGAACTGCGACTCAGCACCGATATCGATCCGAGCTTTGGCCTCAGTCACGGCCAATACGCCTTACTGACCATCCTGTCTGCCAACATCGGTGTGGTGCCGGACACACCGGAACTGCGCGCCGACGTGCTCGCGTCGGTCAATTCCGCGATATCGCTGGACGACGGCAGCTCCGAGGTGCTGGGCTATGCGGGTTGTGCTTTGTGTGACTTGGGTAATCACAAGCGCGGCATGGACGCGCTGCAGCAGGCGCTTCAGCTCAACCCGAGCAACGCCCAGGCACATGTGGCCATGGGCGCGGCACTGGCCATGAACCGCAAATTTGACGAAGGTGTCGACCGGATGCGGTACGGCATGAAGATCAGCCCACGCGACCGGCGCCTGGGTTTTTGGGGTTGGTTACTGGGGCGCTTCCTGATGCGGGCGGACCGGGTCGACGAGGCGCTGATCGAAGCCCGGCTTGCATGCAGGCTTGACCCGCGCTTTCATTTGCCCCAGGTGTTGCAAGCCGCCGCACTCGATCGCCAGGGCGAGACCGGAGACGCCATCGCGGCACTCAGCGCTGCGCGCCAGCGCCGCAGCGAACTTACGCCAGACGAAGTGAAGTTAACCCACGGCCGGCGTATCAGTGAAAGGCTTGCGTTGATTTGGGATCAGGCTACATGAATCAGAATAGCGTGCGGCAGGAGAGCCGCTCGCTATTGTCATTTTGGAGGATGGGCGGGCGCTCGCCAGAACCTGATACGCTGTAAACAATAAAAAAGACCCGGTGAGTTTTGACTCTCCGGGTCTTATTAACATTCCTTCAAACGGTATATCCTAAAACGGAATATCGTCATCCATGTCATCAAAATTGGCAGCTGGCTTTTTGGCCGCCGTCTGACCACCGCCACCGGAAGGTGCCCGCGAAGGCGCTCCACCCTGACGACCACCGTCGTAGCCGCCACCGCCACCGCCGGACTGGCCTGAACCTTCTTCTCTTGAACATTGCCCGAACTGCGGTGGTGAGTTGAAGATGATAGCCGCAATTCTAGAACGACCAGCGATTGAGAAGAATCTCACGCACCTGGGTCTGGAGGCGAGGGCACCACCGCGCGCGCCTGCCCGTGGACAGATGCCGCTTCAAGACTTCTGAGCCCTGCGACCAGAACCCGACCTGCTTCCTTAGACCCGAAGTGACTTGCGTGCCAGGGTCAGGTGGGCGGCTGCGCCGTTCTCCAGGATGGGCCGATAATCCATAACGCAGTGCGCCCCATGAGCCACTCATGAACTGCCTTTCGACTAAGTTGAGGGACAAAACCCAACGGGACAAGCTTTCGAGGGTCACATTGCTGATGGCAAATACTGTGCAATCAGGGCAACGCGTTGCAAAATAGGCCGTTTGAAACGCCTATCCTCCTCCCCAAGCTTCACGTAAAAGCTTCACCCTTGTTACTTTCTTTTGATTCAGCTTCTTCGGTTAAGGCAGGCAGTCGCTTGTCAATCAGATTCCCAGGTTGAGAATTTTGGTGCGCATAGAACTTGGCCATAAGCGCGTTGAGGTCGCCATTTACTTCGGCCATCATCTTTTGGCGAATTTGATGAATTTCTTCCACCACAGGGTCAGTCCACATTTTCATCTCCTAGGAGTTGTAACGGCGTCAAGAGTTTCGGGCATGGCCAACCACTTTCAGTGCACACTCGCTCAATGTGCCTCATCATCGCGCCGTTTGCAATATGCTTAAAGTTCCAAGTGAGCAAAATATCCACGCCGTATACTGCGGCGACTGCGATATGCAGCGCATCCACGAAGGCTTTTTGCGGTAGTGCGCGCTCTGAGAGCAAAGTGCTTGCGAGCCTTGGAATTTCGGGTCGTTCAACATTCAGTCTTGCCAGACCTTCAAGAGAGGCGATTCTCTTCTGCGCTGCGACCGGATCGCCACCCAGAGCCTCGTCGACCACAAACTGCGAAACAAAGCTCATACTTTGATCGCTCATCCTCCCACCATTTATAGGTGGTGGCTTGATGACCTGCCGTGATCACGTCCAACGCCAGTTGATTGGTCAGGTAACTGATCACCGATGTTTCAATGTAGTCGCGCAGTTTCATAGCTTGAATCATGCGGCAGTTAGCAAGTTTGAGTCGAATTTGTCGCTGGCGAGTCAGGGGATAGAGTCTCTGCTCAAGCGTTACAAAGAGCTGCGCGACATTATCGCCATTCTCGGCATGGACGAGTTGTCCCCAGAAGACAAATTGTCGGTCACTCGTGCGCGTAAGATCCAGCGTTTCCTCTCGCAGCCATTTAACGTCGCCGAGGTGTTTACTGGCTCCCCAGGCAAGATCGTTCCTTTGAAGGACACCATCCGTGGCTTCAAGATGATCGTCGATGGCGAGTGCGACAACCTGCCTGAGCCAAGCTTTCTACATGGTCGGTACCACCTTCCGAAGCTCAGGAAAAAGCCAAGACGCTTAACTAAGTTCGCGCTGAAAAAGAAGGTAGAAAAACAAAGTCCACCATTCATGTCGACGTGGTTAGCGCCGAAACCCTGATATTTTCAGGGGAAGCCGAGTTCGTAGCCTTGCCGGGTGAGTCTGGTGAGCTGGGGATTTATCCTCAGCATATTCCGCTGATCACCCGCATCAAGCCTGGTGCGGTACGCATCAAGCAAGCTGGCGTCAGGGACGAAACTTTCGTCTTCGTCGCAGGCGGCATTCTAGAAGTGCAACCGCATCGCGTGACGGTTCTTGCCGACACCGCGATTCGGGGTGATGATCTGGATGAGGCCAAGGCAGAAGCCGCGCGTAAGGCTGCGGAAGAGGCGCTGGCTAATGCTAAGACGGATATTGATCTGGCTAAAGCTACCAGTAAGCTGGCGATTATGGCGGCGCAGATTGCGGCTTTGCGGAAGTATCGTAGTAAGAAGTAACCGGTAGAAAATAAAAGGTAAGTTCCATCGCTCAGGACCTTGTAAGTAAAGTCCATGGCGGGCAGGATATTAAAAAGCTTACCCCCTGGCTGAGCGCCACCGCCAAAAAACAATAGCCGCATTTGACGCTGTCACGAATGGCACGCCTCGCGTACTAGACCTTAGACTTCGCGAAGCGATCATCGTTGGCGTGAAGGGTAAGCTAGGCTAGTCCTTCTTCAATCAGTTACTCGCTTCATCATATTTGGTGGTGACTGTAATTGCCGACAAGCCACTCACGCTGACTTGCAAGCAAGTTAGTCTTCGCTGAAACTTCGTTTTAATCTCGATCTAGAACATAGCCCGAACTGCGGCGGTGAGCTCAAGATCATTGCAGCGATTCTTGAGCGGCCATTGCTAAGTCAATCAAATTGTAGGCACAGTAGTATCGGCCGCTGGAGCGGATTGTCTTGATCTGCTCTACGGTTCATGATATAGTCATTTAAGATGACCATATTAGAAAGAATTTGTTTATGCAAGTCAATGTCGCACAAGCCAAGGCTCGGCTTTCGGAACTTATTCAGAAGGCCATGCTGGGCGAAGAAGTCGTCATCGCGAAAGACAACAAGCCACTTTTGCGACTCGTCCCGGTTGAGGCCCTAGCCTCTACAAGAATACCGGGAACGGCAAAGCACCAGATCGTGTCGGTTGCTCCCGACTTTGATCAAATCCCTGGCGACTTTGATGACTACCAATAATCTACTCCTGGATACTCACACCTTTCTATGGTGGATCCAAGACTCAAAAGAATTGTCGGCCAAAAGTCGCAAGGCCATTTTGAATCCCGCCTACACCTGTTACCTGAGTGCGGCTTCGGTGTGGGAGATGTCGGTCAAGGCGTCCATCGGCAAATTGGAGCTCACCGTGCCCGTCGAACAATTGGTATCGGAGCACATGAGCATCAACGGCTTCAAGTTGCTCGACATTAGCTTCCGTCACGTGGCTCGCGTACAAAATTTGCCGTTTTATCACCGAGACCCATTTGATCGCTTACTTATTGTTCAGGCTCAGCTTGAAAACATGACGATTGTGAGTCGCGACAAGTCTTTTAAGCAGTACGACGTCAATCGGCTTTGGTGAAGTTGGCGGCGCTGGTGAGGTGCCGTCACCGAGGAAGATTCAGACGCAGCCCGTGCGCTCAGGCCGTTGCATAGAGGTTCGTGTGTTTACCGAATTGCCTTTGGCCCTCGGGCAGGCCAAAAGGTGCTGACCTTGCAAGGCGCGCTGCCGAGGGAGGTCAGTGACCCACAGAAACGATGTGCTAACTCTCAAGGCTTCAGCCTTTATGCGGCGGTGCGCTGTGGGGCAGGTCAGAGAGAGACCCTGGAGCGGCTTTGTCGCTTTATCACTAGGCCAGCGCTTGCCAACGACCGAGTGCAGATTAACTCGGCCGGTCAAGTCGAGCTGAAGCTCAAGACCCCGTGGCGAGACGGTACGACCCATCAGGTGATGTCGCCCTTGGAGTTCAGGTAGCCACTGGCGGCGTTGGTACCGCGACCAAGGCTCCATTTGATTCGTTTTGGTGGTCGAGCGCAAGGCCCACGCGACGATGCCGCCGGGCAAAAATACCGGACGAATTACAGGCGAGGCCTCTCACGGAACTACCGGCGTGCACTGTAAATCAGCGCCTACAGTCAGCGGCCCGGAATAACTGGTCTTGAGTTCGACCACAGCAGCATTGACGTCAAAAGGCCCGATATGGCTGACAATTAGTCGGCCAACGCCTGCCTCTTGCGCAATCCTGCCAACCACAGCCGGGGCGGCGTGCAGCGCATTGGTTGTGCCGGCTGCGATGGCCATATGGATGATGAGCACATTGGCTCCGCGTGCGAAATCGACAAAGCGAGGGTTGGTGCCGGTCTGGTCTGTACTGAATACGATTGATACCCCACGGGTCTGAACCCTGTAGGCCAGCGCAGGGATATTACCGTGCGGGATAGGCAGCGCGGTCACCGTCATCCCATCGCGGTCAAACACGGTGACAGGTTCGTTCTTTGAAATGTCAACGCCAGCAACCTGAAGCTTGACTCCGCCACCGACATTGGGCACTTGGGGCGCCCCCCATGCTGGTTCCCAAGACCTGAAAGGCTCCGTTCTTGGCATCGAACAGTCGGGCCAGAAACTCCTCTACGCCAGGCACCTGTGGATTGCCGGTGGGGCCGACCAAAGGCAATGGGTCCTTCCGGGTAAAATTGCTTAGCCAAAGCAAGGCAGGCAAATCCGCGACATGATCCGGATGAAAATGGCTCATCGCCGCGAGAGAAACATCAGTGAGTTTGGCTTCGGCCTGTCCAAAGCGCAAGAAGGCGCCTCCCCCCATATCAACAACCAGTCTTGAGCGTCCATCAATCCAGAGCAAATAGCTCGTCGACGCACGATCCTTGTTCACCGCAGGTCCACCGGAACGAAGAATCTGGACCGTGACCGGGCTGGCATTGCAGCTTTCTGACCAGGCCAACTCCATGCCCTTGGACCTGATGCAGCCGCCTCTGGCGAGCGCAGAAAACTGATCCAGGCTCTGGCGGCCTGAGTCTCTTTTGAGTTACTCATGACCACCGCAGAGAATGTTGTGGTGAGGCCGAGATCGCCAGGAAGCGGCCCTACAATTTCCATCACCCTCACAGGTGCGAACTCTTGCAACTGATTCAAGCCGATGACGACATCGGACGAGCCGATGGTCTCCTGTATGCCGGTAGTCCCGGCCTTCTTGGTAAAGACAAGCTTGCGCTTCATTTCCTCGGCAATACCCAGACGCGCGAATACATTGAAAAGATGTGGCGTTACAAATCCACCTTGGGCCGGGTCAGAAATAGAAACCGATTTGGCCGACAACATTGAAGACCTGAAAGCTTCCGGGGAAGAAATGTCTGGCCTGTTACTGCCGCGACGAATCGCCAGGCCGACGCTGGAGCGAGCAATACTTCGAACCTCGTCATCCGCGGCCTTGCCCTGTCTCACCAGGTTCGCAATGTCAGGAGCAGGCAGCAAAGCAAGGTCGGCGCTTTCGCCCGCTTCAATGCGCTTCAAGATACCCCCGAGAGTGTCCGGGATCACGACCACTTTATGACCGCTCAGACGCTCAAACTTTGGAACCAGATCAGCTGTGATTTCCTGCATCGCGATGGCGCCGAATATTCGAAGTTCGGCCGACTGCACGGCGGTGGCGAACGACAACACCAAGGCAGATGCCGTTACCATCAAAATTTGTGATAAGCTTGGTTTCATTTTGAGTCTCTCCGGGTTGGCGTGCTGTTCCGATCAACCTACAGTGCTTGCGCAAAGAGCATAGCCTCCCCTCAAGCAAATCCAACGAAGGTGTGGCCCCGTTACGGAACGAACGCCCCTGCAAAGCAAGACTGAAAGCTTGACGCCACAACGCGCCACAATATCAATATTGGCCGGATGCCGTACCGGCGGATTTGGTCGTAGCTAATGTGACCTTAAAACGTCAGCATCATCTTTTTCTCAACCGTTTCCGCGGAATAGGGCGTGCCGATCACGCCGGTGTTCAAATTGCCGCTGCTTCGATTGAGGAAAAAGGTGGAGAGAATAGGTTCGGACAAACAGAAATGAGCGCATCGCATCATGAAATCTTGAGCCGGCCAGGCTCAAAGCCGGACATTCGTCACACTGAGCGCACTCGCCTGAAACCCGAGCCTACTCCACTTTTGCGCCAGAGGCCTTCACAACAGCGGCCCATTTCGGTACTTCGTCCTTCAGAAATCCGGAAAATTCCGCACGGGTGTAAAGCACAATTTCCAGACCGGCCTGAGCGAACTTTTCCTTGACATCGGCTGCGGTCAATGCCTTGTTGATCTCGGCATTCAAGCGCTCCACCACCCCGGCCGGCGTACCAGCCGGCAAGAAAAACCCGATCCAGGTGTAATCATCAAAGTCTTTGAATCCGGCCTCGTTGACCGTGGGTACATCCGGCAGCAAGGCTGATCGCTTCGCACTGGTCACGGCAATCGCCCGAAGTCGACCCGACTTGATCTGAGGCACTGCTGGTGGAAGCGAAGTGGACGCGACCTGGGTTTGCTGACTGGCCACCGCAGTAATGGCGGCGGCAGGCTGGTAGGGCACATGGGTCATTTCAATGTTCGCCGCTGTCTTCAGGCGCTCAATCGATAGATGGGTGGTGGTCCCGATGCCCGAAGATGCATAGTTCAGCGGCTGCTTTTTCGCCAGTTCAACAAGTTCACGCAAGGTTCTGGCCGGACTCTCGCTATGGACCGTGATGATGTTGGGCGTACGCCCACCCAAGGCCAGGGGAATAAAGTCCGTCAAGGCGTCGTAACCGGCGTTTGAATACAGCGAGGGGTTGACGGCGAAGGCAACGCTATGGGCGAGTATGGTGAAGCCATCGGCAGGAGCGCGCTTGACCTGACCGGTCGCAATATTACCGCCGGCACCGGGTTTGTTCTCAACAATCAAATTGCCGAAACTCGATTCATTTAGCTTGTTCGCGATCACACGCGACACAATGTCCGTGGTGCTTCCCGGAGCAAATCCTACCACTATGCGAATCGGTTTGCCTTTGGGCCAATCAGTCTGGGCCAGCGCCGGCAAGGACGATACCAGCGACATGCACAGGCATAGCAAGCGCAAGCCAGCCCATTGAGTTGAGGATGGTAGTGGGTTCAAATCATGACTCCGTTGTTGCACAAAAAATGGTCCCCGGCCAGGCAAACTCACCATCCGGAATCATAATACGCGCGAACAACCGACGTGTCGCCGGCGTCGTCGAACATAAAAAGCGTCTCCCTCGACTTTAAAGGTCGTCGCTCATCGACGAAATGCTTAGCGATACGCGCGTCGATTTTCTCGTCGACGAGCTTTTTGGTCTCTGAGAAGCGTAGCTGCGGTTCAATCAGAGCCTCGTCTGACTCGCCGTACCGCGGACATCGCGCACGAAGTTCAGTGGCTGACGTGCCGGTATAGGTGTCGCTATCAAATACATCAACCAAGCACCCCACAAGTATTCTGGCCCCATTCAGCCTGGCGCGGCGTTTTCTTGGTGGTCATTGACGTCGGGAGACAATGACGGGAAACGCTCTTTCACCTTTTCTTTAGACCTGCCTTAACCACCAGTCGTCTCGCAATGGCGAAAGGCGGTCCAAGGCCGACCGACGGTGCGTGAAAGCTTCTCAGCTGTGCGAGCTCCGGCCTAGACTTGGCGGGTGAACCTTAACGCCCGTCAAACCACTGACCCAGACCGCAAAACCGCCTCCAGGAAGGGGCGTTTGCGAATCGGCTCGCGTACGCAGTTTGCTGCTTTGGAAGCGCGTACGCTCTATTCGGCCGATCTCGGTCTTGCCGGTGCAGTTGCGGGCAAGGACAGCGTGCCGGTGCTACCGGCAGAGGTTGGCCCGGCAAGGTCGGCTCAAGCGCCCGATGCCGGCAAAACCATCAGCCTGACCGACAAAGTTCAAGCCATTGATTCGGCCAAGCCTTTGGCAGATCGCGACATATTCGCAGATTTTCTCAAACTGGCCGCAACCCCAACGGACACTGCTGCAGGCATGGGCCTGGAAGTCGTCCTGATCGATAGCCGGGTGCCCGACATTGACAGCCTGAGGGCCGATTTCCAGCGCCATATCGATCAAGGCCGAAACCTTGCGGTGATCGTGATCGAGGCTCAAACCGATGGCGTGCAAAGGGCAACTCAGATGCTGTCGTTGGCAGGACAGCCGGTGGTTGCACTGCATATCATCAGCCACGGCGACAATGGCGCGATTACCCTCGGCTCAACACTTCTGACTGCTCAGTCCATTGAAACCCGCAGCGCTGAACTGGCGGCCTGGAGCAAGTACCTGAGCACCGATGCAGACATCATGCTTTACGGTTGCGATATTGCCGCCTCGGGCGCAGCGGAACACGTGCTCACTCGCCTGGGAGAAATTACCGGTGCCGATATTGCCGCCAGTCGCAACCTCACTGGCGCCCACAATCTTGGTGGCGACTGGGATCTCGAGTATCACTCGGGCAGCATTGAGGCGGCCACCATAGTCAGCACCGACCTTCAGGATCACTGGCAAAACATTCTTGCGAGCAGTACCAGCGGCAAGCTAACGGTCAACGCCACCACGACCGGCCCGCAACTGCTGGTGCCGTTTACGGAAAACGGCAGGAACATTGCGGTCAACAGCCAGGGCGACATCGCGGTGACCTGGCTGGATCAACCCGCCCAATCGGTCATGGTCAGGCTGTTTCACCCTGACGGCAGCGCCCGCACCGGGGATCTGACCGTGACTGTTCAAGGTCCGCTGGACCCTGGTCAGCTTTGGCAGTTTCAGCCCACCGTCGCCATGCGCGAGGACGGCAGCTTTATCGTGTCCTGGGTAGAAAAGCACGCCACCGGTAACGACCGACTGTGGGCGCAAAAATTCACCGCTGAAGGGCTGAGCCTGGGACCGGCCATTGACGTCACCGGCGGCAATGCCTACAAAGCGTTTCAGCGACCAGACATTGACGTCGATGCGAACGGCGATTTCTTCGTCGCCTATGAAGCCTGGGACGGGAGCAAAAACCATGTATATGTCTCCGGCTTTAATCCTGCTGGCGAGATTGTCTTTGCCAACCATATGGTCGGCCACGCCGCCTCTTTGTTTGACGGCGAGGCCTCGATCGCCGTCAAGCCGAACGACGGCAGTTTTGTCATCAGCTGGACGATTCAGGAACCCGTCTTGAGCGGTGTTGAAATTTATGCGCAGCGCTTTGATGCTAATGGCAATGTCCTGACCACGGGCGGCTTCTTGACCGGCGCACTCTGGGCCGATGTGGTCAAGGTGAACTCGTCCATCCAGGGCGGCCAATACCAAAGCAGCGTGGCCATGGCACCCGACGGGCGCTTTACCGTGTCCTATACCTCCGAAGCGCGTACTGGCACAATATTTACGGGTTTCACCGTCGTCGGCAATGACGTGTTGATGCGTGAGTTCAACTCCTCCGACAGCCCGCGTGGTATCGATCAAACCATCGCCACTGGTGGGGCAAATCCCTGGAACAATTATTCAAGCATCGCGGTCGACGCAAGCAACAACCCAGTCATCGTCTGGCAACAAAGCGGCACCAGCCTGACTGACGGCTTCGCAGACGCAAAAATCTTGACCTACAGCGCCTCAGGCAGCTTTGGTTACCAGAGTGGGACATCCTATCTGGCCAACACCCTCGGGCTCACCACCACCATGCCCAGAGTGGCGAGTAATGGCAACATAATCGTGACCGGTTTCACCAGGATCGTCACGTCCCAGTACAGCTACCTGCCGAACGGCACTGGTGGTTATATCTACAACACCACAAGCCCCGTCGGAGCGCCAGTTCAGGACCTCCTGATGGTGGTTCGCCAGAACGATACCTCAACCTATGTCAACATCGCCCCGGTCATCATGGTGCCGCAGGACCAGACCATCCTCGAGGACAGTGCCGGTCTGGCCTTCACACTGGCATCGGGCAAAGCCATCCAGATCGGCGATTCGGATGCGGGGAGCAACAACCTGCGTGTCGTGCTGAGCATACCTGCAGGCAGCGGCCTGCTCCAAATCGCCGATGCGACCATGGCCTTCAACCCGCTGACACCCGGAGTCCGTTTCCCCGGTGCCATTTCCGGTACGACTCTCAGTCTCGAGGGTACGGTTGCTGAACTGAATCAGGCGCTTGCCCAACTGATCTACACACCAACGGCCAACCGTGCCGGGGCAATCGCACTGGGCGTTAACGTCACCGAGCTGTATGGCGCTCTTGCTCAAAGCGCCTCGCAAGCCATCTCGATCAAGATGACGGCGGTGAATGATGCGCCGAGCGGCACCGATCTGGTGTACGTCCTGCTTGAAGACAGCAGCCACGTCCTTACGGCTTCGGACTTCGGCTTCTCCGATGCCCAGGACTCTCCCGCCAACAACTTTGCCGGCATCACCATCACTTCGTTGCCTGTTGCTGGCTCTCTGACACTGTCAGGAATTCCGGTCGCGATCAATCAGGTCATTACCAGCGCACAAATTTCTGCCGGGGCCTTGGTGTATACACCAGCGGCGAACGCCAACGGCGCAAACTACGCCAACTTCTATTTCCGGGTCATGGACGACGGAGGCACCAGCAACGGCGGGATCAACATCGATCCGGTTGCGCACTATGTCGCCTTTGACGTCGCGTCGGTCAATGATGCGCCGAGCGGCAGCAATCAAAGCAGGTCCATTCTCGAAGACAGCACGTACACCTTTGGAGCTGCTGACTTCGGATTTTCGGACGCACTGGACAGTCCCGCAAACGCCGAAAGCGGCGTGATGATTGTCAGCCTGCCTGGAGCCGGTGCATTGACGCTGGCCAACGTGGCGGTCAGTGCCTCACACGTGATCAGCAATGCCGATCTTCTGGCTGGAAGACTGGTCTTTACGCCTGTGGCCAACGCCAACGGAGCAAACTACGCCAGCCTGAGTTTCAGGGTGATGGACAATGGCGGCACTGCATACGGTGGTATTGACACCGACCCGATCGCGCGCTCATATTCTTTCGATGTCATTGCACAGCCAGACACTCCGGTACTGATTCTCGGAGGAGCCACCATCACCGAGGGCGGTACGACTCTGATGACTCCCGCCATGATTTCAGCCACGGATGCGGACGGGCCTCCAGCAGCCAGTCTTGTTTTCACGGTCGTTACCGCCAGTGACGGTCAGTTCGAATACATCAGTGCGGTCGGCACGCCGATCACCACTTTCACTATGGCGGACATCAACCTCGGGTTGGTGAACTTCGTTCACTACGGATCGGATTTCGCGCCAAGCTATTCACTGAGTGTCTCGGACGGTACGACATCAAGCCTTGCGCAAGCGGCTCCGATCACGTTTATCGCGGTGAACGATCCGCCTGCGATCTCCTCGACTGAGGTCTCGTTCAGCATCTTTGAGGACAATTCAAAGACCTTGAGCGTCGGGGGCTTCAATCCCATTACTCTCAGTGATACCGATGCGGGCACGAGCAGTATTCTTCAACTGAGCCTGAGTGCTCCCAATGCAAGCATCGGTTTGGCAAGTTCCCTGGGTCTGACCGTGACCAGCGGTGGCAACCTCACCAGCGCGATCGTGATCCAGGGCACCCTGACCAACCTGAACACGGCCATCAATGGTCTGAGCCTTACACCAACACCCAACTTCTACGGCAGCACGACATTTACGCTGACACTCGACGACCTGGGTAACAGTGGCATCGGTGGCCCGAAGCAATCCACCCTGGCCCTGCCGATGACCGTGGTTTCGGTCGATGACGCCCCTCTGGGCAGCAACCTGAACCGATCCCTTCAGGAAAATTCCAGTCTGGTCCTGACCCAGGCTGATTTCGGATTCAGTGACCCCCTGGACGCGCCCGCTAACACCATGACGGGTGTCGTGGTGACCAGTCTCCCTTCAGCCGGGTCTCTCACCTTGTCAGGCGTCTTCGTAACTTCCGGTCAGTTCATCACGGTGGCTAAAATTGACACGGGGCAGCTGGTCTTTGCACCAGCCCAAGATGGCAATGGACTAAATTATTCCAACGTTGGCTTTCATTTGCTCGACAGTGGCAATATCTCCAACGGTGGAGCCAACATTTCTCAAACGGTCAATTTCCTGAATTTTGATGTAACGAGCGTGAACAGCGCGCCCAGCGTCAACTTTGGCTTTCCGATCTTGAGCACTGGCGAACCAATGCTTGAGGACGGTACCCTGGTCTTCTTGGCGGCAAACGGAAAGGCCATCGTACTCGGTGACGTGGATGCCGGATCTTCAGTCGTGGAGCTCAGTCTGTCGACGACCGAGGGCACATTGACCCTCGCTGGTTACACCGGAATATTGGTCACGAGCGGAGCCGACCAAAGTGGCAGCATGGTGCTGCGAGGCACGATTTCGGATCTCACCACGGCCATCGATGGGCTGACGCTGACGCCCTCAGCAAACTTCAACGGCGCCCTGTCGGTTTCCCTGAGCGTGAACGATCTCGGCAATAGCGGGCCCGGTGGTCCCCTGCAAAACTCGGCATCGCTCAACGTCAATGTAATCGCAGTCAATGATGCGCCCGCCATCCAGTCCCGTCTTACCCAAACTGGAATCGAAGATACAGATCTCGTCTTTTCCACAGTCAACAAGTCAAGTCTGCTCGCGGTTACAGATGCCGACGGCAATGTCGTCCTGGAGGTTGCCCTCAATGCCAATCATGGACTGCTCAACCTGCATGGCACCCAAGGCCTGAGCTTTACGGTTGCAGATGGAAGCGCTGATGCGGCCCTTCGCTTCTCGGGCACGCTTAACGACATCAATGCCGCATTGGATGGACTGCGCTTCACCCCCGATCA
>JAYVKZ010000250.1:0-12752 GCA_043767985.1 Betaproteobacteria bacterium | reverse complement strand
AGGGCCCCTGTTGGAAGGGGCGTCGCCAATCGAAGCCCTGCAAAAGGTTCGGCATGCAGCGTCAAAAGAATATCCCCATGTTCTATTGCCTGAGCCGCTAACCAGAGATCGTTGAAGCGAGGTCTGGGTGAGCGTCCTCCTTGTTTGACTGTAGCGGCCAGTAGGCCAAATGCCGCATCTGTGTGTTTGGAGATAATGTGGCGTTTCGACCTGGTCTGAACATCGCTTTTGTACTTAATGACTGACGAAGACACACGCCGCACCTACGGCCCGCTCTTTTTTTGGAGAAAGTTCATTGGCATGGCATTTGATCTGAGCGTGCTGCTGAGTAGTTTTGCCCAACCTAGGCGGATGGGCCTGCCTTGGCCTCGTTTCTCCTCGGCGCCGCACTCCTGCGTCCTGGCCATTGAGCAAGCGGCCCGTGCATCTCGTAAGGATATGCGGCGATGTTGGGCGGTTGGAAGGCCGAGCTTCCAAGAGTTCAACGCTCAACCCTTCAACCCTGCACGTGCCCGGCGTAATATTTCATCGTTCGGCAGATCGTGATGACACCATAGCGCCACTTCGCGCGCCGAGTTGGGGAGTCCATGTTGCTCTGGCCCCTTGCCCTGCCCCTGTAGCAGGAGGGCGGGCACACCGATGGCACTGAGTTTGTCGGCCAGAATGGTTTGTGAAGGCCACAAGACGTTGCTATCGTTCGGACTTCCAAGTACGAACACGCGCAAGCCCGCATGCATGCGCGAGCGTTCGAGGTGCTCGGTCGGCTCGTAGGAATCGCTATAGCCCGTTGTGTCCTTCTTCAATCCGCGTAGCGTCCAACGAATTCGCGGCGAGGAGGGAGACGAGGTGGGCACCGCGCACACGATGTCATTACGAAGCGTCAGCAGGGAGGCCGTGACATGACCGCCACCGCTTTGGCCTGCAAGGACGAACTCCCGGATATTCAAGCGCTGTTTGATCTGATCCAAGGCGATCGAGAGCAGCTCCGACTCGGCCGGTCGGCGGCGCTGCATGTGATCGCCAGACGAGCCGTGCGTTCCAGGGCGCCCAATGAAGACATAGGGAGCATCAAGCGCGCGCGCTTTGAGCTCGGTGTCTTGGCGGATGCTTTTGGCAGAGGCTTTCAGGTAGGCTGGCGAGGTCTTGCCAATGCCAACATAAATATCGCCGTGGAAGAAGACAATCGCGCGCCCATTGCTCTTGGCGGGAAACCCGGCCGACCAATATTTAATACAAGCCTGACCATGCTTGGGCGTACTTGCCCACACTGTATTAGCGACAGCCTCACACTGTGCCTGAGTGGCCAACACACCGCGCATCACCGCGGCTTCAGAAAAGTCTCCACTCTCAGTGAACGTGACCGGCTCTGCGCTGTGGACCAGACCACTTAATCCCGTCAGACTGAACGTCGCAACTTTGAGGAATTTGCTCACCCGCTTCAAAACCATTGAAGTTCGCATAGGATGTGGCCCTATCATTTGGCAAGGATCAATCTTAGAATTTAACAAAAAATTCGGTTAACTCATAAACGTCGCTTTGTGCGAGTCCACTTGCTGCCCATTTCTTGAAGGTCGATTTCACTACTCGCTTCACCTCTGGAGAATACCAACGGGAAAGTTCAAACCGCTTCGCCCCTGAGTTGTGCAAGGTCTCAAATCCATGACAATCGATCCTCAAGGTCTGAAAGCTTCCCGCTGGTACTGTGACTGCTTCAAGGCTCTCCGCAGTACACTTTTCTTCAATAGTAATCAAGCTTCCGTCCGACGATAAAACGCGGCGATCATTGCTCCATGCCGAGCCTAGGACTAAGGGCCACTGAAAATACTTATTGACGACGGTTTGGTCTTTTATTTTGCTCAAAAAGTTGCCATCCAAGTTGAGCGTAAAGCTCTGAGTTCGGCTTGCGCTCACGCTCTTGGCACGATAACCGGATGTGGAGACTTCCGTGATTTCAAGTGGAGCTTGTTTACGTGGAGTCGAATTATTTAACCAAACCTCGGTTTTCTGGAAAGTCCAACGATCACCCGGAGAGTATGTTGGCCTCAGGAAAGGAGGCTTCACGGATATTTTGGTTGGGGCAACTTGCGCATCTTTCGTTAGCTTTTTTTCCGTCTTAGGTGCTTCATATTTAGGTAGCTCTGGTTTAGCCATAGATGTCGCCTTAGGCTCAGTTTCCTTGAGCGTGGCTATCGAGGGCGTGCCCGTCGGCTCGCGCTTCATAGGAGCTTTTGGCACGGCCTTCACCGAGTCTCTCAAGACATCCTTCTGTGGCTCCTTCTGTGGCTCCTTCTGTGGCTCTTGGGGCGCGCTTTGTTTTACTTTCGTATCTTCCTCACTCTTGAGTTGTAAAAGACTCGCCTTTGCCAAACTCGTGTATCGGCCTCTGGGAAACTCCTTGAGAAAAGCCTCAAAAGCTGGAACATTACCCACACGCTTGGCATCCTCCCAAAACGCTTTCTCGTCCAACGCACGGACTTCCGGGGCTGTGGCCATACTCTTGCGGGACGGAGCATCCTCCTGCACGTTCAACACAGACGGTGCTGGTGCTGGTGCTGGTGCTGGTGCTGGTTCGGTTGAAAGAATAGCCGGTTGGGCTGACTCTTGCTTCGGAACATCTATCGTTGAGGCCAATCTCGGATTTGGTGCCTGTAACAACCAATACGCGCTCGCCACCGTACCGCCAATGGCTAAGGCAAGAGATGCGATCAACGCCCGCCTCCGTCGAACCTTTTTGTCAGGCAAAGGAGTGAGGCTGACGGCTCCTTCGCTCATTCTAGACATCATACTGGTGTCAAGCGGGGACGATTTTGTTTGAGGGCTTTGAGCAGTCGGATACTGAGGGCTAGCGGACGGGTCCAAGCTTGTCACTTCATTTGCTTCGATCCGTTCAATGCCTAAAGCCTGTCGAAATTGATCGGCGCTTTGCAGCCTATCGTCAGGCATCACTCTTAGACCCGACTCAATCCCTTTCAAGAATTGTTCTGAATATCTTCCGTGGAGTGTTGTGTGAAGCAAAGGCAAAGAGTCTGTTACAACGCGCGACA
This sequence comes from Betaproteobacteria bacterium, assembly GCA_043767985.1. Taxonomy (GTDB): domain Bacteria; phylum Pseudomonadota; class Gammaproteobacteria; order Burkholderiales; family Burkholderiaceae_E; genus JAPOKJ01. The sequence goes on along the minus strand of JAYVKZ010000250.1, from coordinate 9,708 downwards.
CCGACGCGACAGGAGCAACACCTGTTAAGGCGTAGTAAAGCACTCCCGCTAGAGCATAGACATCGGTCCAGGCACCCTGGCGCATTCCAGGGATGTCGGCATATTGTTCTATTGGCGCAAATCCTGGCTTCAAAATAGCCGTGAGCGACTGCGTCATATCGCCGATCACTCGCCGCGCCGCGCCAAAATCAAGCAGAATTGGACGGCCATCGCTTAGAATCATGATGTTGTCCGGCGCAATATCCCGGTGAAAGCATTGACGAGCATGGATGAGTTCCATGGCCTCCAGAATCGGTCGCAGCAGCGTCTTTAGCCAAGCCTCCTCCGGGGGTGTCGCCAGTTCCTTGAGCAACTCTTTCAATGTTTTGCCTTGGTAGTAGGGCATCACCATATAGGCTGTGCCATTGGCCTCGAAAAAACGATGAACCTTGACAACCGTTGGATGGTCAAACTGACGCAGGAGCCTAGCCTCGTTAATGAAGCTATTGAGCCCAGCAGTAAACGCCTCTTGGTAGCGATCAGACTTTACGGAGACAGTCTGCCCAGCATCCCGCGACGCGACGCTAGAAGGCATATACTCCTTGATGGCTACTTCGCTTTCTAAACTGGTATCGAAGGCTAGATAAACAATTGAAAACCCCCCGTGACCGATGGTGCCCTGAAGGGTGAACTCCTCCAGACCATAGCCCCTGGGCAGGGCATTACTTATGATTTCCGAATCAGTCGACATGGATTGATTATCGATCGAGTCGGCAATAAACTCAATGGCTCATGGCCGATGAGTGGGCCTGCGAGCTTCCAAAAGAACCGTCTAGGGATCCCGATGAGAACCTTCCTGGGGGGTGCGTAGAAAATTTGAAAGGTCTTTCCTGTAAGTCAAGGTGTGCCAATGCACAATCTGGAAAGCAGGCGCTGAGGACTTACCAGCTTGACCAGTGTTCAACAAGGCCGCGCCAGAAAGCATGGGTCTCTGCCCCCAAGCTTGTATCCCCCGATTTTGCGGTTTTATTCGCTGCCGTCAGCACCATCACCAACTTCGCCTCCGGGTCAACAAAAATCACCTGCCCATATGTTCCCTGAAGTGCAAATCGGTGTTTATTTCCAGGAAAGATCCAGAATTGATAGCCATAGCCAAAATAGGGCGTAGCCTTACCGGGACGGAATGGCTCAGGCTGCCTATCGGCTCGCGTCGCGCTCTCAAGGTATTGCTTGGGGATGATTTGCTGCTTGGTGTCGGCCCGATAGCCATCATTGGCCAGCAATACGCCCAGGCGGCCATAGTCACGTAAGGTGGCATTGAAATTTCCACTCGCCTTTTCCAGACCGTCACCGTATGCCCGCCACAATGCCGATTGTTCCGCCCCCATAGGTGTCCAGAGCTTTCGGCTCATGTATTGACTGATGGTGTCAGTCAATACAGAACGCAAAACCAAGGCCAGCATTTCGGCCTCGGCCGACGCATAATTAAACTTTTCCCCTTGTTCAAAAAGCTTTGTATCAATGGCCTTCGCCCCTGCGGCCACCCCTTGATTGATGCTTGCCGCGTTATATCGAGCGAGATCATCTCGACCAGAATAATTTTCTGTAAACCTTGCGCCAGAACTCATGCGCAGTAAGTTACGCAGCGTGGTTTCACCATAGATCGTGCCCTTTACAAGCAATTGTTCGTCAGGTGCTGCGATCGCACAACCCACTACCATTAGGAGGGTGAGGGGGAAAGGCTTCATGTAGGATGGGAATTTCATGGTCGATCCGGCCTGTCGCGTGTAGTCACGGGATACTGACATAGTAGCGCTCTGTGAGATGCTAGGGCGGCGTCAATCAAGTCGATGAACTGCTGCGCGAGCGCGCTACGACTCTAGTACGAAAGGACGATTGCGGCGCCCCCTTAGAGAATGTACAGTCGGCGAATTCCACACCGCCTTTTTGAGGCGCAACCCATTAGGACACCCAATATGGCTCCTTCGGATTATGTAGATCTTTATCATAGCTTTAACTCATGGAGTCTAGACGCGCCGTGTTTGGGCTCGATCTCTCGTTATATTTCTGGCTCTGGCCTTAAGCAACGCTCAGAGTATGAAATGGTCATGTCTCAGGTCATCACCAAGTTCAAGCTCCAGGCGAAGAGCGTCTACTCATTGCCGCCAACCTTTTATATCAAAGGCCACCCCTTCATTGACGCAAGCGAGCCGTTTCATCGAGAGTCCATAAAGCGCGCTTTTGATGGCCGAGGCACGCCTGAAGAGTGCCGCGACGCACTGCGAATGGCGGTGCTTTCGGGGCGTTGTAGTCCACTGGCTACCGTCAATTATGTAAAGGACTGGTTTGGCCTTGATTGCAATACTCTGGTTGGGAATTATCTAGGCATTTCCTCTGGCTGCGCTATTTTTGCTTATGTTGTTGGCTATGGCAAAGGTGCGCTTGCGGGTGGTACCCCAGCCGAGGAGGCCTCACGGCAATACTTACCTTTGCCACCATCCGACATCAATACAATCGGAGAGGGATCAGTGCTTGTGACTTATAGCCCGGAGAAAGCCGGGATGAAAAGGTGGGAGCACATTGCCCTAATTGATACCTTCGTATTGCAAGGACTCCCGAACGGAGATACCGCGCGAGGTTCAATGACAATTGTGGAATGGGGGACACAGGGCGGACAGAGCGTTCATGTTTCCTCAGGCGTGGATCGCCCTTTAATCAGAAAATCATATGTGGCTGAGCGCCCCGACCTTAAGTTTTGGGGCTTCGCCAGCGGTACCTCAAGTACCCGGATTTTCTTAAATCAATCTCCCGAGGTCTTGGCACTGCCGCATCGAACCTACGGGGTTCCCGGCGATGCGCAGGCATAGTCGTTCCTGTTTTCTTAGGATACTTGAAGTGGCATTCTGATCTGGCCTGAACATCGCTTTTCTTCTCTCTTGGCCTTGGTGTTTTACGTGCCGGCACTTATTCAGCGTTAGGCCTTCCGAACCAAACAATTCCAGCACTAAGACATCCTACAAAAGCACAAAATGCCAAGCAAGCGAAGTAGCTACCCGTTGCTTGGCGAATGGCCCCTAACAATGCCGGACCAAGCGCATAACTCCCCTGAGTGATGGCGATCGCCCAACGATTCACATGCGCAAACTGTTCGCGGGGAAACTCTCTCTGAATAATCAGGCCTGGGAAGGCAATCAGGTTTCCCACAGCGAGACCATATAGGTCGCACGCCACATAAAGCATCAAAGGGCTGTGGAAGCTCATCAACATCAAAACGCCGATGGCCTGAACCAAGAAATTAGCCGCAGCAATCTTTCTGCGGGATACCCGGTCCGCAAAATAGCCCGCCACCAGGCGGCCGAACAGGGCGCTCGCCGTCGTCACGACAACAGCGATGGCCGCAATGGTTCGCGAATACTGTTCTTCAACCATAGTGATTTGATGCATCAAAAAACCAACTTGGGCCAATAGCCCCAAGGAAAAAGCCAGTACATTGGACACAAAGGCTCTCATATGTAAAAGCTTAAAGATGCCCCAAGCCTCGACCCCTTCGAGCTTGCTTTGCGAGCTTGTAGGTTCCTTACCCGCCCACCCACCTGAGGACACATCGGTTGGTGTCCCATCAATGGACTGGCCCAGTAAGGACGGCGAGCGAACCATGCCGAAAGCAATCGTGATCAGTACCAATACGGCAAGCGTAAGCGCCACGAAAGTGAGACCATCGGCAAAGCCCCAGTGCTCGATACTCCAGGTCATGAGCGGCTGCACCAAAATGCCGCCCAGGCTGGCCCCTGTCAACGCGATACTGAGCGCCGTACCGCGCTTGGTATCGAACCATCGCGCCAGTATCGAGTTAATAGCAGCACCACTCATCCAAGCCCAACCCAGTGCAAGGAAGCTTAAGCCAAAATACAAATGCCAGATCAACTGAACTCGTGCAATCAACAACACTCCGAGGGTCGCCGAGAGCATGCCCAAACTACAAGACCAGCGTGGGCCGATGCGATCAACAAGCCGGCCCGTAGCAATCACCAGAACAGCGCCGAGCCAAAAATAGAAGGTGAATGAAAAGCCGATCAGGCTGATGGGCCAACCTCGCTCTCTCACCAGGTGGGCGAGATACAGGCCATTGCCATAGAAGCCTAGTCCCCAGCAGGCTGTGGCCATCACAAAGCAAGCGCCTACCACCCACCATCCGAAGAACTCGTTGGAGTGACGAGCAGTGAATAGAGTCAATCCTGGAATAGGCAAGCGTCGCCTTTCTTTGATGGCCGGTGCGCGGCAATGATGGGCATTTGTCCGTTAATAGTATCTGAAGACAAGCTCCTCTGGAGAGACGTTGCTAACATGCTCTCGAGATCGACTCATTTGAACTCACCGGCCTAAAGATCCACTGACAGAAAGCGAGCACACCATGAATTTCAAATTCCATCATATGAACCTCTGTACTGATAACCTGCCTAGACTCACCAAGTTCTACAAAACCTTGTTTGATCTTGGCACCATCAATGACAAGGAGCACACAGTCATCAGCCGTGATCGTTCCGATCGCGCTTATACTGGCAAAGTCGATTTTTTAACCGACGGTGAGATTGAGTTTCATTGGGCCGAGCGCGATCTCGAAACAGGCTTTAAGATGAAGCAGTTCATCAACCCGATGGGGCATGGTCACTTTTGCTTTCGTACGGACGATATCAAGGGCTTCATGCGGCGTTGCGACGAACAGGGCATCCGATACTCCGATTACGGTTGCTGGGCGATTCCGGGTTGGCATCAAGTGTTTTTGCATGACCCTGATGGCCAGGTGATCGAAGTCCATCAACCTAATGTTTTTTAACTATTTTCAGTGAAAGCCAGAGCATGAGCGCCGTCAACACAGTCTTTCTCACGGGTGCCTCTGGCTACATTGGTGGCTCGGTCGCTCATCACCTGATCAACGCCGGAATCCGTGTCCGTGGACTCGTGCGTAGTCAGGAGGCCGCCAACCAGCTCCTCGCGCGCGGGATTGAACCCGTACTTGGCACCTTGGAAGATGAGGCTCTACTTCAACATGAAGCACAGAGTGCAGATGCCGTGATCAACGCAGCGAGTTCGGATCATGTCGCCTCAGTTCAAACGCTCATTCGGTCCTTAGTGGGCACATCGAAACCCCTCATCCACACCAGTGGATCGAGTATCGTGGGCGATGATGTTCGTGGCAGTCGGCGATCCGAAGCGGTTTTTGACGAGAGTACCCCACTCGTCGTTCACGAACTGAAGCAAGCCCGGCGCAACATTGACGTGCTGGTGCTCGGCGCCGCAGCGCAAGGGGTTCGCTCCATCGTCCTGTGCCCGAGCCTCATCTATGGCCAGGGGCAAGGGCTGAATCCCAATAGTGTGCAGATCCCGTTCCTAGTGGCGAATGCACTTCAGCACGGGGTGGTTCAGATCGTGGGGGCCGGGCTGAACGTATGGTCCAATGTGCACATCGATGACGTTACCGATTTGTATTTGCGGTCCCTTGCCAAGGCACCCGCCGGTTCGTTTTATTTCGCAGCCAATGGCGAGGCCTCATTCGCGCAAATCGGCAGCGCCTTAGCGCAACGTCTCGGGATGCGTTCGGTGGAGTCCCTTGACCCAGAACTCGCGGCTCAAGCTTGGGGCGTGGCGAAAGCCTACTTCTCGTTGGGAAGCAATAGTCGTGTACGTTCAGTGCGCGCGCGCCAAGATCTCGGTTGGAACCCAAAACATGCATCGCTGATCGACTGGATTCTCCACGAGATGCCTAACAAATGACCAAGGTAAGATTCGTCGCGTGAGCAAACAACTAGCCAATGCCGACTGCCCCTGTCGCCTCAGAGAACCGCAACGATTAAGCTATAGCCAGTGCTGCCAACCCTGGCATCTGGGATTACGCGAAGGCAAGCATGCCCCAACAGCCGAGGCTCTCATGCGCTCGCGCTACAGCGCCTACGCGCTCGCCAAAAACAACGACACTCATGGCCATGCCATGCTGCACTACCTGCTCGGCACTTGGCATATCAGCACCGCACCCGGGGACATTGAACTGGGGCCCACTCAATGGATCGGGCTGGACGTCGTGCATGCTCAGGATGGTGTTGACGCCGCCATCGTAGAATTCGTCGCCCACCTGAAAGTGAATGGCAAGGCGGAGAAAATGCATGAGATTAGCCGCTTCTTTAGAGTAGACAGCGCCTGGAAGTATATTGACGGAGACATTGGATGAAGTTCAACACCCAAAGACTGGCCACGTCGGCACTCTTGCTATTTAGCATGAGCGGCCTTGCTCACGGCCAAAACACAGGCCAAAACACAGCACAGAACGCTGGGCCATCTTCAGCGCAAACTTGGCCAAACAAGCCTGTAAAAATTATCGTCCCCTCCGGCGCGGGTAGCGCCCCCGACATCATGGCTCGCGAGCTAGGGGCCGAACTTCAAAAACGCCTAGGCCAGCCTTTTTTGGCTGAGAACCGAGCCGGTGCGGGCGGCTCTCTTGGCAGTGACCTGGTGGCCAAGGCCAGCCCAGACGGCTACACCTTTGTGATGGGCAATATTGGCTCCCACGCCATGAACATCGCGACCTACAAGAACCTACCTTACAACCCGGTCAAAGACTTTGCACCGGTCGTCTTGGTATCAACAACAGCCTCACTCTTTAGCGTCAGCAAAGATTTACCGGTAAAAAGCCTCGCTGAATTTCTGTCCTTTGCCAAGCGCGAAGGCGACAAGGTGACCTTCGCTTCAGGCGGCATCGGCTCATCCTCACATTTAGCTGGCGAGTATCTCAACGTTTTGGCTGGGCTGAAGATGCGCCATATCCCCTACAAGGATGTGCAACAAGCGTTGACAGACGTCTCAACCGGTCAAGTTACGCTAATGATGTCCAACATGCCGCCTGCCATGTCCCACATCAAGAGCGGGCGCAACAAACCGCTCGCGGTGACCACGCCTAAACGTACCCTCGCCCTACCCGATGTGCCGACCATGAGTGAGGCGGGCGTGCCTGGTTTTGAGCAAATCGTTTGGTTTGGCTTGTTTGGCCCGGCGGGTACGCCCGCAGCGATTGTTGATCGACTCAACGCGGAAGTGAACAGTATTCTGAAAAGCGCCGAGTTTCGCGATAAGCTCTCCAAGACTGGGTCTGAGGCAGGCGGCGGCAGCGCCAATGAATTTACCGGATTCGTCGCGACCGAAATGGTGAAGTGGGTTCGAATTGGGCGTGAGGCCCGTATTACTCCTGAATGATCCGCAAGGAACCATTACCCCAGCAGCAGCGCCCCTAAAAAATTAACGAGAAGACAACAATGACTAAACATGGCAAACCAACAACGAGCCAAAACTCAGGCGACAACGCTCTGGACCGACGCAGCATCTCTCGTCGCAAGATGATAGGCGGCGCGGGCGCGTTCGCAACGACTCAGGTCATGACTGGGATCGGGCTGGGTGGTTCAGCCTTCGGTTTGACAAGCGGCGCGGCTCAAGCCGCAGCACCCAAGGCAGGCTCACAGCAAATCAGTATCCACCGAATGAAACTGGGCGACTTTGAGGTCACCACCATGCTCGACGGCTATATTGACGTCCCGGTTGGTGTGCTGCAAGGAGACGCTGCGGAAATTCGTGAGCATCTAGAAGCCGCTGGCCTGGCCAAGGATGCGCCCATCCGTCTTCCGGTCAACACCTTCTTAGTGAACACTGGCGCCAAGCTCGTCCTGATCGACGCGGGCGGCGCCAAGTTGCTCGGACCAACCGCTGGGCGCCTGCCCTTGTGCCTTGCCGCAGCAGGCATCACACCAGAGCAGATCGACGAGGTCTACATTACCCATATGCATGGCGACCACCTCCACGGTACGGTCACCCCTGAAGGCGGCAGGCTGTTCCCCAATGCCGTCATTCGTATCGCCAAAGAAGATGTCGATCACTGGGGCAATCCACAAGTCGAAGCCGCCGCGCCTGACAATCAAAAGGGTCGGTTCGTCGCCGCTAAACGGGCCATCGCTGCCTACGGTGATCGCATCAAACCTTTCACCCTGGGCGAAGAATTGACTCCCGGTATCCGTTCGGTTTCGGCGGTGGGGCACACGCCTGGACATAGCTGCTACATGGTTGAATCAGGAGGCGCCAAGTTATTGCTCCTTGGCGATCTGATGCATGTCGCCCCTGTGCAGTTCCCTAAACCTGAAGTGACCGTCGCTTTTGATTCAAGTCAGCCGGCAGCACGCGAGATTCGCAAGAAACTGTTCGAGCAGGTTGCTCGCGAGAAAATTTTGGTGGGAGCGGTACATGTCGCCTTCCCCGGTATTGGGCGCTTGCGGATCGCGGGCAGCGGCTACGCGTTCGAGCCCATCCCTTGGCAGCTTTTCTAGTAAACTATGTACCACCTAGTACAAAAGAGACAGTACTGAGGGCAAATTGTGAAGATTAAATCAATATGTAACCCACTTTAAGGGCACTTCTATGACAACCTCCAATCACCGCCGCGCATTCGTCGCGGGTACTGTGGCCCTGTCGGCGGTCGCTGTTTCCGGCCAAGCCTTAGCCCAGACCAAAATTCCCCTAGTGTATTCCGACACCGTGCCTGAAAACGATCAGCGCGCAACAGTCTTGAAAGAGGTTTTTGGTCGCGGTGTGAGCAGCGATTTCGAGTTCAAACCTCATTTTGGCGCCACGCTTTTTAAGCAAGGTACCGAGCCAGTTGCGATGCAGCGCGGCAATCTTGACATGGGCAATTTGGCAGCCTTCGATGTGCAAAAGCAGATTCCAGCTTGGGGCATTATTACGACGCCCTACTTGTTTCGGGATGTAGCCCACATGGACGCAGTGTTCGCAGGTGATGTCGGCAAACAGCTATTTAGGATGATGGAAGACCAAATGGGCATTAAAGTCTTGTCCGTCCCCTACATCGGCACGCGCCATCTGAACCTCAAGCCAAAAAAGAAGATCATGACTCCTGCCGACTTGGCCGGGGTTAAACTGCGCATGCCGCCAGGCGAGGCTTGGCAGTTTGTGGGTACCGCCCTAGGTGCCAATCCCACGCCGGTGGCCTATACCGAGGTTTACACTTCACTGCAAACCGGTGCGATTGACGCGCAAGAAAACCCCGTCGGCGCGCACCGTGCCATGAAGTTTTATGAAGTCACCACCCAAACTATTTTGACCGGGCACTTGATTGCCAACAATTTGTTTTCGATCTCGCTCAAAAAGTGGAATTCGCTGACAGCCACGCAGCAACAAACCTTGCAGGCCGCCGCTAACCGAACAGCGACGGTGATCAGCTCTGTCGCTAAAAAAGACGATGTGGATATGTTGGAGTTTTTGCGCAAGCAAGGGCAAGAGGTCTACACCCCGAATGTCAAAGCCTTTCGCGATCATGTTTTGGGAGTCTATGGCAAATCCAAGTTTGCATCGGATTGGACACCAGGCATGCTTGAGCGCATCAACAAGATTTAAAACCCGGCGCCGCGATAGGGCGCTCACGTCCGATCCCCCTCAATGGTTTGGAGGACCGGTTCAGCCTACTTAAGGGTTTGGGTTGCAGCCCAAACCCTTTTTGTTTTAGACAAAGCTAAAGATGAAACCGACATTAAAGTTTTTGCGTAGCCGCGCCGAGGATGTCTTAGTCCTGATGATGGCCGGGATGTTCCTGGCCTTTATTGCTCAGGTTGTCTTTCGCTATGTGCTGGATCTGCCCTTGGCGTGGACCGATGAGGTGTGCAATACCCTTTGGCTGTGGGG
>JAYVKZ010000249.1:0-37860 GCA_043767985.1 Betaproteobacteria bacterium | reverse complement strand
ATCGCTGAGCTTGTGCGAGCCTCAAGATAGTGCGAAGAGGCCATCGCGTGGCGATGCCATCATGGCAAGCTTACGCTGGGTCGTGCCTTCAAATGACTGTTCGATTAATTCGGCTTGGCTCAGTGCTTCTGGGAACAATTCAACTTTAAGGCTGCGCCCAGTCTCTAGGTTACGAATCGTCACTTCGCCAAGCGAATGATTGCGTTCTATTTGGTCTTCCTCAAATTTAAAACCGTGTGCGCTAAAAGCTTGCTTGAGTCCCTCGCGTAGACCCGCACATGACGGGCCGGCTGCGTCAAGAAAATGTATGGAGTAACCTGCGTTGGCGCTACCCAGCTCGCTTTGTACTTCAATCGCGATGCGTGCGCCGAGCGTGACGAGTAGGTCAGGGGCGGCACTAGCGCTGGCCACCTGGGTTAAGCCGCTCATCCCCATGCCAACTGCGCCTGTCGTCGGCAGGCTTAAGGCACCCAGTCCGGCGCCAGACTTTGCCGTGCCAGCAAAAAACTGGCGACGTGAGGGGTGTGCCAGGGCAGACTGAGCGTGTACAACTTGAGCCATAGGGTTCTCCATGAGGAAAATAAGGTTGAGGGTCCGTAACGACCTGGCGAGCACTACGGTTGACCCCGACCCTCGCCGGGTTAACTCACGATCAATCCTGTCAGCGCGGGGTTGGCCGGCGGCGGCTTCAGTTTGAGGCTCTTGAGCGTGGCCACGAGGAGTTCGGCAATCATCAAATTGCGATGAAGCTTATCGTCGGCTGGAATGACATACCAAGGGGTTGTTTTGGTGGAAGTAGCACGAAGGGCCTTCTCGTAGGCTTTCATATAGCTAGCCCACTGCTTGCGCACCTCAAGATCTCCAAGGCTAAACTTCCAGTGCTTGGACGGATCGTCAATACGGGCTTGCAAGCGCTGTCTTTGCTCCTCGGCACTGATGTGCAGCATGCATTTCAAAACCACCGTACCAGATTGTTCGAGCAAGCTCTCAAAAGCGTTTATTTGGGCATAGCGGGCTTTGGTTTGATCCGCATCGATCCACTGGTTGACGACTGGCACCAGTACATCTTCATAGTGGCTGCGGTTCCAAACCATCAGCTCACCACTACGCGGCACGACCTGGTGGCAGCGCCATAAAAAGTCCCGCGCACGCTCTTCTTCGGTGGGCGCCTTAAAGCTGGCTACTTTCACACCGAGCGGTGAGGTACGACCAAACACCCACCGCACAGTGCCATCTTTGCCACTGGTATCCATGCCTTGCAACACCAACAGTAGCCTGCGCGATCCGTTGGCGTGCAATAAATCTTGAAGCTGGTCGAGCTCAATGGCTAGAGCCTCCAAGCGAGCCTTTTGTTGATCCTCATCACCCTTCGCGGCGGGCGTTGAAGCAGGGCTGATGGTGCTGAGCTTGAACTTGTCTTGCACTCGGTACTTCTTGATGAGATCTTCGGCTTTGCTCATGGAGGCTCCAATGGTGTTAGCGCTATTTTGCCCCAATTTGCCCCTTGCTCGCGGAAGTTTTATCTTTCCAAAAAAGGGCGTGGCCCTTGACCTATTGGGTCGGTCGTCAGGCTAGCGATCTCTTGCCACTGCGAAGGAGGCGAAGTGCAGCAGCGCGCGTCCATACTCACTTTGTGCGCCATCCGCTTGGCCAAGAATGCGGCTCACGCAGTCTCGTGCGGCCTGAGCTTCGCTTTGCGCGAGTTGGCGGGTGTAATTCAAGGAGCCGCAACGCTCGACGGCGTGGTGAATGGCATCAAACTCCGTCGTATGTCCATCGCGAATCGCAGACTCAACCAAGGCTTTTTCCGCCGATGAGCCGTTTTTCAGGACATGGATTAGCGGCAAGGTCACCTTACCTTCGCGCAAGTCGTCGCCGACATTTTTGCCTAGCGCCGCTGGGTCCCCTGAATAATCGAGGGCGTCATCAATCAATTGGAACGCGGTCCCAACCCGGCGGCCGTATTCGGCGGCCGCCTGGATCACTTCAGGCTTGGCGCCGGTAATCAGCCCACCAAGCACCGCTGAGGCCTCGAAAAGCTTGGCAGTCTTGTATTGAATGACTTTTAGGTAACGGTTTTCGTCCACTTCGGGGTCGTTGCAGTTAAGAAGTTGCAACACTTCGCCTTCGGCGATGGTATTGGTGGCATCAGCCAGAGTACTCATCACGGTGAAGTTCTGAACCGACACCATCATTTGGAAGGCGCGGGAGTACAAAAAATCACCTACCAAGACCGATGCGGCGTTACCAAAGGCGGCATTGGCCGTTTTTCGCCCGCGCCGTAAGTCCGATTCATCGACCACGTCATCATGCAAGAGGGTCGCGGTGTGAATAAACTCAACTACGGCAGCCAAGAGGCTATGGTGACTATTGCCACCCTCAGTCTCGCTGCGATGGCCCAACGCTCTGGCAATGAGCAATAGTAGCAACGGGCGTAAGCGCTTACCACCGGCATTTACAATATAGTCCGACACTTGGTTGATAAGCGCCACGTCCGACTTTAAATGCAGGCGGATGACGGCATCAACCTCGGCCAGGTCGGACGCTAACACCGGGAAAAGCTCAGCAGGTTTCAAGACGATCGGACAAAAAGGTAAAGGCGCTAGGCGCTTCGCCCAGCGGGGAAGAACGTGCCGACAGGCACGAAAAAACTCATCAAGCCTCTATTATAGGGATGCTTGCCCGACTTAAGAAACGGCACAAAGCGCCTCAACACAGGTCATCTTGCTGGAAAGTCCCTAAGCAGGGTATAATCTAAGGCTTTTCGCCATTCGCCCAAGGTTTTTGGGCGGGAAAATCCGGTCACAACGTCGTCTCTTCGTTGTCTATTGCCCCTCTTGGGTCCCTTTTGGATTCTGAAGGCTTTGTTTGACGGAGGTGCTGTTTAGCGGTGAAAAGATATTTTAATTTTCCCTTCAGAGGTTTCCATGTACGCGGTCATAAAAACCGGTGGCAAGCAATATAAAGTTGCTGCTGGTCAAAAATTGAAAGTAGAACAGATACCGGCGGAACTCGGAGCTGAAGTGACCATTGACCAAGTGTTGGCAGTGGGTAGTGGCGATACATTAATGATCGGTACTCCTCTTGTCGCAGGTGCGATGGTTTCAGCCACGGTGATTTCCACGGGTCGTCACGACAAAGTACGCATTTTCAAAATGCGTCGTCGTAAGCATTATCAAAAGCGCCAAGGCCATCGCCAGAACTATACCGAGTTGTTCATCAGCGGTATTACCTCTGCTGCTGGTTCCACAAGCGCCGCAGTGCCTGCCAAAAAAGCAGTTGCTGACGATCTGGTCTTAATCGAGGGTATTGGCCCAAAGATTAACGAGATCATGGCTAAGGCAGGCATCACCACCTTCCAGCAATTGGCAGATACGTCTGTTGACAAGCTGAAAGAGTTGTTGAAAGCTGCGGGTGGACGTTTTGCCTCTCACGATCCAAGCACCTGGCCTGAGCAATCAGCCTTGGCTGCCAAGGGTGACTGGGATGCATTCAAGGCGCTTACTGATGCACTTAATGGTGGACGTCGGGTATAACCGTCGGGGTGGACGTCTGGTCTAAGCCCGCCGAGGCGGACGTCGGGTTTTTACCCAATGTCCGCCATAATTTAGGAGTTCTTAAATGGCACAGAAAAAAGGCGGCGGCTCTACGCGCAACGGTCGTGACTCCAAGCCCAAGATGCTTGGTGTTAAGGCCTACGGTGGTGAAGTGATCAATGCAGGTTCGATCATTGTTCGTCAACGTGGTACCGAGTTTCATCCCGGTACCAATGTCGGCATTGGCAAGGATCACACCTTGTTCGCGCTGATTGACGGCAAAGTTCAATTTGCGGTCAAAGGCCCGGCATCCCGTAGAACCGTGAACATCCTGCCTTTGCAGTAAGCTTAGGCAATCACGCGTCGAAGGCCCCCAAGCTTTTGCGGGGCCTTTTGCATTTCTGGCGGAGCCTTTTGCATTTCTGGCGGAGCCGTTGCATTTCTGGCGGAACTTGGTGTCTTTTTAAATAGGTAAAAATGAAATTTTTCGACGAAGCAAGAATCGAAGTGACCGCGGGAGACGGCGGCTCCGGTGCGAGCTCGTTTCGTCGCGAGAAATTCATCCCTCGAGGTGGGCCTGACGGTGGCGATGGGGGCAAGGGCGGCTCGGTCATTGCGGTCGCAGATCGCAATATCAACACCCTGATCGATTATCGCTACGCCCGTAAGCACATCGCCAAAGATGGTGAGCGAGGTAGAGGCACCGATCAATATGGCGCGGGCGCTGAGGACGTGATCTTACGCATGCCGGTGGGAACGAGTATTTTTAACGAAGAGGACGATAGCCTCTTGGTAGATTTGGTGCAGCATGGCCAGGAGTTTGTGCTGTGCCAAGGCGGCGAGGGTGGGCTAGGCAACATTCATTTCAAGTCCAGTACCAACCGCGCGCCGAAGAAGTTTACCGCTGGTAAAGAAGGCGAACATCGTAGCGTGAAGCTCGAGCTCAAGGTGCTCGCTGACGTGGGCTTACTCGGCATGCCCAACGCTGGTAAATCAACCCTGGTGGCTGCCGTGAGTAATGCTCGTCCGCGTATCGCGGATTACCCGTTCACTACCTTGAGCCCGAGCCTTGGTGTCGTTCGAGTCGCGCCTGAGAAAAGCTTTGTCATTGCCGATATTCCCGGCCTGATTGAAGGAGCGTCTGAAGGCGCTGGTTTGGGTCACCAGTTTCTGCGTCATTTGCAGCGTACAAGCTTGCTCCTGCATGTGGTCGATCTTGCACCTTTGGATGAAGGCGTCGATGTCGCGAAAGATGCGCGCGCCATTGTCGCGGAGTTAAAGAAGTACGATCAAACCCTGTTTGATAAACCGCGTTGGATCGTTTTCAACAAGCTCGATCTGCTTTCTCCCGAGGAGCGCGAAAAACGCATCGAAGTCTTTCTCAAGAAATTTGTCGGTAAGGGCCGTAACGCTCTACCCGTAGATCGCAGCAAGGTCTTTGGTATTTCCGGCATTACTCGTGAAGGCTGCCAGGCGCTGCTTCTGGCGATCTACGATCATTTAGAGCTTCAGCAAAAGAAAGTGATCAAGCAAGAAGAGCTGGACGTCGATGTGCGCTTTCAAGAGCCGCCCGTGGTTGAGGTGGTCAAGCCCAAGCAACGGGTCGGCAAGGCCAAGACTCGAATTCAATTGCCTAAAGAGCGCGATGCGGATGGCAATCCGATCAAGGTGCTGAAGGCAAAAACCGCGAAACCCAAACTGCTGACGACATCGACCTTGTCGGCGGATGGTCAAGCGATAAACCAGCTGCTGGCACCCGCCGCCGTGCCAGACAAGACGACCAAGAAGTCTCCAAAGTCAGAGAAAGTAGAGATCGATCCGCGCTTTCGCCCGATTGAAGATGACGACGAATAATTTACAAGCATTGCCGCTGGTGCAAGGTGCGCAGCGCCTGGTGGTGAAGGTCGGCTCAAGCCTCGTGACGAACGAAGGCAAGGGGCTAGATGCTGAAGCCATCTCACGTTGGGGTGCCCAGTTCGCCGAGTTGCGTCGACAAGGTAAGGACGTTGTGATGGTCTCCTCCGGCGCAATAGCCGAAGGCATGAAGCGTCTAGGTTGGACGAAGCGCCCGAATGAAATTCATGAATTGCAAGCGGCTGCTGCAGTCGGGCAGATGGGCTTGGCCCACGTCTACGAAAAAGCCTTCCGCGAACATGATCTCGCCACCGCGCAAGTCTTGCTCACCCATGAAGATTTGGCGGATCGTAAGCGCTACTTGAATGCGCGCTCAACCTTGCTCACCTTGCTCAAGCATCGCGTGGTGCCCATCATTAACGAGAACGATACGGTCGTGACCGATGAAATCAAGGTAGGTGATAACGACACCTTGGGTGCGCTTGTCGCCAATCTGATCGATGCAGATGTTTTAATTATTTTGACCGACCAAGAAGGACTATTCACGGCCGACCCTCGTAAGGACCCGCAAGCGCAGCTTCTTTCAGCGGTTCCCGCAGGAGACCCTCTGCTCGAGGCGATGGCGGGTGGTGCAGGCTCCTCCATTGGTAAGGGCGGCATGATCACCAAGGTACTCGCGGCCAAGCGTGCAGCTAGTCGCGGAGCGCACACCATTGTGGCTTCGGGGCGACAAGACCGTGTACTAGAGCGCCTCGCAGCGGGCGAATTCCTTGGCACTCAATTCATTGCTCAAACCCAACCTTTGGCGGCGCGCAAACAATGGCTACAAGATCATTTGCAGCTCAAGGGCTCCCTGGTCCTCGATACTGGTGCAGTGAAAGCCTTGTTAGAGGGCGGCAAGAGTCTACTTCCCATTGGTGTGGCCGAAGTGCAGGGCGACTTTCAACGCGGTGAAGCGGTCGCGATTCTCGATGCCGGTGGCAAGGAAATTGCGCGAGGCCTTAGTAACTATGCCAGTAACGAAGCCCGCATGATCATGCGTAAACCGTCCTCTGACATTGAGTCGATTTTAGGCTTTGTAGAAGAGCAGGAGTTGATTCATCGGGACAACTTGGTCCTGCGGTAGGTCAATTTGTTTAAAAAATTCCTTCCAACGTTTTTTGTCATAGCTTGCCTTGTTAGTGCAGGCATGGCACGCGCCGAAGTCGATCCGGTGAGCGCAGAGGCCCTACTTAAAAAGTCCGGCGTCGGTACGGTTGAACGCTCGAACACCTAAGAAAGCATGCCCAAGGTTGAAGTGTATCGGCGGATGGGCCGGTACGAAGCGCTGCATTTCGCCTTAACCGTGCTTACGGTATCTTGCCCCGGCTGTTAGGATGAGCGGATGCTTACCTGTCAAAAACATCTTTTCTCGCTACCCGCTGATATCACTTATCTTAATAGTGCCTACATGGGTCCGCTTTCACTGCAGACCCAGGAGGCAAGCGCTCGTGGTTTGCAATGGCGTGCGGTGCCCAGCGCGATTACCGCGCGCGATTTCTTTGAACCCGCAGAGCGGGTGAGATCGCTCGCTGCGCGCTTAGTGAATGCGAACACAGAGAGCACAGCGATTATCCCCAATGTGGCCTGGGGCACGGCCATCGTCGCTCACAACCTGCATCCACGCGCGGGGCAAAACGTGGTGCTTCTCGACGAGCAGTTTCCGAGCAATGTTTTGCCTTGGCGCAAGTGGACGGAATTAGGTGTTGAACTACGCTATGTTGCCGCCCCCAAGGGCGTCGATCTCGATCAACGCGCGAGCGCATGGAGTGATGCCGTGCTCCATGCGATAGATCAAAATACTGCGCTGGTGGCGATTGAGCAAGCTCATTGGACTGACGGAAGTCTGTTTGATTTGGTCGCAATAGGTCGGGCCGCGAGGGCGGTAGGGGCCATGTACCTGGTGGACGTGACGCAAACCATCGGTGCCTATCCTCTTGATGTTCAGCAAATAGGCGCCGACGCCTTGATTGCACACTGCTATAAGTCGATGTTGTGCCATTACGGCCTAGGCTTTATGGTGCTCAGCGAACGCATGCTTCGTGGCCAACCGGTCGAGCAAAGTTGGCTACTTCGTAAGAACGCTGAGGACTTCAGTCGTCTGGTGGACTATCAAGACGAATACGCACCCGGCGCCCGCCGTTTTGATACCAGCGTTCGTGCCAATCCCGTGTTGATCTTGGCTCTGGAGGCGGCGCTTGAGCAAGCGAATGCCTGGGGTGCGGCAGGGATCACTGAGTACACTCGCGCGATTAGCCGGGAGTTTTGCAAAGCTCTGCCCGAGCTTGGCTTAAGGGCTGCCGATGAAACAACCCGGGCTGGAAATATTTATGGCCTGCATGCGCAAATACCGCTAGACCTTGAAAAAGTGCGCCGCTCTTTGGCTGAACAAAATGTGTTTGTTTCTGTGCGTGGCAGTGCAATTCGTGTGTCTCCCCATGTCTTTAACGATGAGTCCGATCTTGAGCGTCTATATGTAGCCCTCAAAGACGCTCTGAGTTCAAGAACAGTCGAGTAAGATTTTTAAGCGACATAAGTTGGTTTAATTCGACTGCCAAGGTTTACATCGGTGTTATCTTGAGAGCTCGATAGGTCCAACTGCCAAGGACGGCACAAAATAGCTCCATGAAGTCTTTAAGTATTCTCGTTCGAAGGATCCGGCGCAACGATGCAAAGTGACTCCCGAATTTACTATGGCAATTGGTTAGTGCTCGCGGGCTTCGTGGCTCAGTTTGTGTCGGTCGGTTCGATGAACTATGCCATTGGTGCGTTCATGCTGCCAATGACGAGCGAGCTTGGTTGGAGCCGTGCCGAATTTATTTTGCCGCGCAGCCTCGGGCAGTTCGTGATGGCTTTCACTGGGTTTTATATCGGCGGTCTTGTGGACCGACGTGGTGCTCGACCCTTCATGTTGTTCGGCCTGTGTATTCTCTCGACAGCTCTATTCGCCTTGTCGTATGTCCACGCATGGTGGCAGTGGGTCATTTTGAATGGTGTGGTGTTAACGGTGGGGGCGTCCCTCATCGGAAGTTTGGTGGTCAATGTCACCCTGTCCAAATGGTTTGTTGAAAATCGAGGCAAGGCCATTGCCTGGTCATCGATGGGCGTCTCGTTTGCGGGCATTGGCGTGACTCCTGCTGTGACGCAATGCATCGATAACTTCGGTTGGCGGTTGACTTGGCAAGCCATGGCCGCAGTGACCTTGGCTTTGACGATACCCGCTGCATTGATGATGCGTCGCGCGCCGGAAGATCATGGTCTCCATCCTGATGGAAAATCCCAGGAGCAGATGGCCAGCGGTGCGGGTGCAAGAGCTCAGGCGGATTACGACACCTCGCTGACTCGCCAGCAAGCGCTTCGCATGCCGACCTTTTACATGATGGTGGGCGCCTTCAGCATGTTTCAGGTGCTCATCCCCGTGGTGTTGTTTCAAACGATCCCCTTCATGACCGATGCTGGGTATTCACGCAGCACGGCTGCGCTCATGATCACGATTACCTCCGTACCAGCCTTACTTAGCAAACCGCTGTGGGGGTGGTTGCTGGACCGTATGAATCCAAAGCCTTTGGCGGCCTTTAGCGTTGCGCTTTCCGGGGTGTCTCTCATTTTGGTGGTGCTGAGTGTGCAAGCCCGCTCCGAAACTTGGGAGTACATTGCTTTCTTGCTTCTGGGGTTCGGATGGGGCGGTACCATTCCCATGCAGGAAGTGATCTGGGGCCAGTATTTCGGACGGCGTTACTTGGGCGCAGTACGAAGTGCGGCGCTCCCCTTTGCACTCATTCTCGGCGCGGGTGGTCCTTTAGCGGTGGCCCATTATCACGACCTTGTCGGAAATTACGACGGCGCGTTTATCTTCGTGGCTTGTATGAGTATCGTAGCAGGGATGCTGATTCTTGCATTACCCAAAAGCACCATTAAGGCTGCGCTATAACATTTGAAAAGACGCGCTAGTCCGCCTTGACGCCGGCCTCGCGCACTAGGCGAGTCCAGCGCTCGGCCTCTAGTTTTACAAAGCTCTCAGCCTCGCTGGCTGACATCTTGAGCGGCCGTCCCCCAGTCTTCTGGAAGCGCTCGATCAGCTCTGGCTGGGCCATCACACTGGCGAATTCGGCCCTTAGCCGTTGTACAACCGCAGGAGGTGTTGCCGCCGGTGCAAACAAACCAAACCAACTTTCCATGTCAAGCTTGGCCACGCCAGTTTCTATGACGGAAGGGACGGTCGGATGAAAAGACTGCCGTTCGCGTGACGATACCGCCAAGGCCTTGACTCGATCGGCCTCGACTTGAATTTTTGCGGTGGGCGAAAGATCAAAGAACAAATCGACTCGCCCTGCAATCAAATCTTGATAGGCAGCTTGGGCGCCGCGATAGGGCACATGGGTTATCTTCACATTGGCAAGGTTGCTGAGCACAGCTGAAGCGATGTGTTGCCCTGAGCCATTACCGGCCGATGCGTAGTTGAGCTTGTCGGGATTGCTTCTTGCATAAGACATCACCTCGGCAAGTGTCCCCATGGGTAAGTCTTTACGGGCCACTAAAGTGTAGGAGTAGGTGACCGCTAAACCAATCACAGAAAAGTCTTTGACCGGGTCGTAACTGAGCCTCGGGTAGAAGCCCGGATTCAAGGCCATGTTCGACAAACCACCGACGAGTAAAGTATAGCCATCGGGCGTAGCTTTGGCGACGGCCTCGGTGCCCACCAAGGTGCCCGCACCGGTGCGATTCTCGACAATCACTGATTGACCTAGAGCACTACTCAAGCGTTCCGCGAGTATACGTGCCACTGTATCGAAACCACCGCCAGGTGGCTGAGGGACAACGATCTTGATGGTCTGCTGTGGGTAGTTTGATTGCGCTTGGGTCTGCTGCGAAAATAACGCGACACCCATGCTTAACCCAATACAAGCGAATAGGCGCTTCACCCAAGCATCGCGCTTCATCTGACTGTCTTCGCCCAGGCCTCGTAACGCGCCTTGTTCGTTTCATTGGGAGGATAAAGGCCGGGTAGAGCCATACCCTCGTTGACTTGGGTCATGATCCAGCCTTCTAACCTCTCTTGCTCGACAGAAGCCTCGATGACATCGTCTAAGAGCGCGGCCGGGATCAGTACGGCGCCGTCAGTGTCCACGACGATGATGTCGTTCGGAAAGACGGCTACGCCGCCGCACCCTACGGGTTCTTGCCAACTCACAAACGTCAGGCCAGTGACGGATGAGGGTGCCGCAGTGCCTTGGCACCACACGGGCAGGTCGGTGCCCAAGACGCCTTCGAGATCGCGCACCACGCCGTCCGTGATCAGGGCGGCAACGCCTCGTTTTTGCATGCGAGCACAGAGAATGTCGCCAAAAATACCTGCGTCGGTGACGCCCATGGCATCCACTACGGTGATACAACCGGCTGGCATGGCCTCAATGGCCGCACGGGTGGAAATCGGGGCGCCCCAGGAAGCGGGCGTTGCAAGATCTTCACGTGCCGGCACAAAGCGCAACGTGAAGGCTCGGCCCACGAGGCGAGGTAGGCCGGGTCGCAAAGGTTTTGCACCTCGGATCCAAACATTGCGCAGGCCCTTTTTGAGCAAGACGGTCGTCAAGGTGGCTGTAGTGATGCCCGATAACACTCGAACAACATTAGGGTCTAGGGGGAGAGGATCAGTGCCCATCGAAGGTTTCCAAAAAAGGTCTCAAAATGTAGGCCAATGATAACCTTATCGCAGTAGTTGGGCGTTACTCTACCTTGACGCCGAGGTCCTTAATCAAGCCGCCCCAAAACGCGTAATCAGTAGCAACATCACTCGTCAAGACCGAACCAGGCATACCGGTAGGCGTGAGGCCCAAAGCTTTGAGGCGGCTTTGAATTTCCGGCGTCTTGACGATCTTGATGATTTCCGTACTCAACCTTGTCACGATGTCATCCGGCGTGCCCGTCGGGGTAAAGATGCCGTGCCAGGAGCTACCGATTACCCCGTTAAGATCGAGATTAGCGCCAAACTCGGTCATGGTTGGAATATCGGGCATGGCTGGAATGCGCTCTGCACCGGAAATCGCCAGGGCCTTGATTTTTCCACCCTTGATTAAAGGAATGGCAGTGGTTGAGGCCTCAAGCGACAAGCTAACGACGCCGCTCATGACATCGGGCGATGGATTGGTTTTATACGGCACATGGGTGAGCTTGATGCCTAGCTTGGCAGCCCAGGCTTCAACAGCTACATGGGGCTGGGAGCCCACGCCCAAAGAGGCAAAGTCGATCTTGCTGGGGTTGCGTTTGGCGTACTCCACCAGCTCCTTCATATTGTTATACGGGGCGTTCGGTGTTGCAGTCAGAATATGTGGCACAAGAAGTATTTGCCCCACGCCCTTGAAGTCGCGCATCGGGTTGTATTTCACGTTGGGATACACGTTGGGCGCAATCGCCATCACCGCTTTCACAGCGAAGAATAGGTTGTAGCCATCGGCGGGCGTGGTCGCCGCAATTTCCGCGCCCAACATGCCGCCCGCACCGGCGCGATTGTCGATGATGACGGGTTGACCGAGGGCTTGGCCGAGCTTTTCAGCAATCATGCGTGCCACCACATCGGGAGAAATGCCGACCGGGTAGGGAACGATCATTTTGATCGGCTTGTTGGGATAGCTTGAGCTCTGAGCGCCCGCTTTAGTTAAGAGAGTCGCGGCGGCTAGGCCGACTGAGCCGGATAGTAGGGTTCTGCGTTTCATGATGGGTCTCCTCAAATTTAGTATGGCAGGAAGCTTTCACGCGCGACTGGAGTTTTGCGGAAAGTGGAATCATCTGATGCATGCGGCTTCGTGTTCGAGGCAGAAACGGTGCGCCACGGATGTGCTTGTCTGTCTGTTCAACTAAAAAAGGCGGCGCACCTGCTAGGGTTCGCCGCCTATTCCTGATCTTGTGAAGTTAGATCATTTCTGAGCTCGGTAACGTCGCTTAGTCTTCAAGAGTAATCCGCTCGGCATCGATATTGCCGCTCGCCAATAAGGTGCCTTTGATTTCAAGCAAGATGCCTGCCACCAACTGAGCTCTGGCGATTCGACGGAACACAGTACTCGAGGCGAGATTCACATTACGGTTGCCCACCACGAGCGTGTTGCCGTTGAGGCTAACGACTTTTCCTCGGAACTCAAACTCTCCGGCGGCGTTACTTGAGCTGGCTGAGCTGTCCTCGAACTTCACTTTAGTCGCTTTCAGTATGGAGCCACTGGGGCTGGTCTGCATGGATCCCTCCACTTCGAGCAGACGGCCATTGGCGACATTGGCTGCTGTGCCACGTTCGAAGAGCACTCCAGCACCAGAGGCGTCGACCTTGATGCCGCGCACGACGAAGCTCGCAAGGCTTGCGAAGCTGCTTACTGCACCATGCAGTTCGAAATCTTCTGACCCTAAGGCGTCTTCGAATTTCACCAAACGTGCCTGCAAGATATTGTTGCTGTAGCTGCCCTTAATTTCTACCCGCCCGCCGTTAGCTAGCGATGCCGCGGTGCCTCGTACAAAGACGGCATTGTTAGCATTGACGGTGATGCCGCTCACCGTAAACTGACTCACTGAACTCAAGGCGCTGATGATGCCTTCTATTTCAGATTTCGCGCTGTCGTTAAAGTTGAAAGGTTTGGCACCTAATGCGATGACTTTGTTGGCCGTCAAAGTGGTACCGGTTGGCGCGGCATTTGAACTCACTGCTACAAAGCTGCCTTCGGTTAAGCTGCTGTTGCTCGGGCTGACTTGCAAGCCTGCGTAGGAAATCACTAAACCGGCGAGGTTAAAAGTCGATGCGCTGGTGTTCAATCCAGTGATGGCACCACGAAGTTTGACGACTGCTTCACCGGTCGCTGGGGTTTTGCGCTCGATGCGGGTGGCGATCATGCTGTTGCCACTACGTAGGCCGTAGATTTCTACAATGTTGCCGTTGCTTAAGCCGGCTAGGCCAGCGACGTCAGCGAATACTGTTTTGGCATCCACAATCACCGCGATGCCAAAGAGCGAGAAGGTGCCCGCTGTGGCATTGACTGCCGAGATGGGGCCTTGCAGTTCAGAAAATACATTGATGCCACTGGCGGATCCGCTACCGTCGTCGTTGGATTTTCCTTTTAAGTGCACGGTCATGCCTAGGCCCAGGCGGCTACTCGTCAGGTTGTTGCCAAAATCATCTTTGACCGTCGCGGCACTATCGTCGTAACGCACGCCGTTGACGATGACGCTACCAAAGCCGGAGATGGTACCCACCGTGCCGTCTTCCGATACGGCTGCGGTGATGGGGGTGCTGGCCGTCCCGCTAGAACTTGTTCCGCCTCCGCCACAAGCACTCAGTAGCGCCAGCGTGGTCAGGCTTAAGGCGCCAGCTCGGGCAAGGCGGGCTGCGATGGGTTGGTGCTTATTCATGTTGATTCCTTCGATGTTTGGCGGGCCGTCGCGGCCAAGCTTTATACAGAACACTGCGCTCCAAGGAAGCGCATGAAGGAATATTAAAAGGAATAAAAGCACTTGTCAAGGGAAATATTCCCTTTTAAGGCTTTCTTTGTCGCCTGTCTTTGTCCTCTGTCTTTGTCGCTTCTCTTCGAAGCTTCTCCTTGTACTTTCTCTTGATTTGTCTCGGTTCAAATGCTCCTAATGATAGCCAAGGCCTGATCCACTTGCTCTTGGCTCACGTCAAGGTGGGTCACTGCCCGAAGCTTCCTTCCCATGGCTGAAAGCTTCAAACCGCGTTCTGCCGCGGCCGCCGCAAAGGCCTTGTTATCCCGGGTCGAATCCGTAAACTCAAAAAATACGATATTGGTTTCAGGGGTGCCAAAGCACAACTTGATCCCGGGAATGGAAGCAAGGCCCGTCGCCAGCCTTTTCGCATTGGCATGATCGATCTTCAGCCGATCAATGTTGTGCTCGAGTGCGTAAAGACACCCTCCAGCAGCAATGCCCGCTTGGCGCATTGCGCCGCCGACAATATGCTTCACCCTTCTGGCCTTTTCGATGAAAGCCTTGTCCCCGGCCAGGACGGCGCCTATCGGGCATCCCAACCCTTTTGTGAAATCCATCCACACCGAATCGACGGTACTCGCCCAGGTCGCGGCCGTAACGCCACTCGCCACCACCGCATTCATCAAGCGTGCGCCGTCCACATGAATCGCCGCACCGCGCTCGCTGGCGACCTTGCACACCGCTTGCCAAGAGGCGAGGGGCCACACCGCACCGCCACCGAAGTTTTGGGTCTGCTCAAGACAAACCAGGCTTGGCTTCGCAGCATAGTTATAGGGCATCATGGTGATTCGATCCATCGCCTCAGTAAGCTGGGCGGCCGTAAAGCAGCCGAATGGGCTTTGTCCATCAATGGCTTCGGTCATGACCGAGGACACTAGGCCCGGGGCGCCCGTCTCTGCTCTCAAGACGTGGGCCATTCTGTCGGCAATGATGAACTCACCCGCTTGCGTGTGCGCCTTGATCGCGACCAAATTACACATGGTGCCGGTCGGCAAAAATAGCGCTGCTTCCTTACCAAGCAAGGCGGCGACCCTCTCGGTGAGAAGGTTGACGCATGGGTCTTCACCTTTTTGCTCGTCGCCCACTTCGGCGCGCATGATGGCCTCACGCATGGCAAGGCTTGGCTTAGTTTCAGTGTCGCTTGCAAGCGGAATGATCGAAAAAGTCATTAAAAACGTGTCCCTACTGTTAAATTGACCACGGTGTCGCCTTTGTCCTTGGTACGCTCAGTGCGTTGCGTGCCAGAAAAGCTGTCGACGTCATAACGGACGCGGTTAATTTCGCGATTATTAAGATTCACGAGACCCAACCTCCAAAAGCCAAGTCCGGGAATGACCTGCCCCACAAAAGCGTCCAAGCCAAAATAGGCGCGCTCTCTTCCGCCGGAGCCGGTTACATCGCCGATGTCGGATGCGCCTGTCAGGCTTAGGGTCGCCCCGCCAAACCAGCCGCCCGTGGTGGCCCTAGGAAAGGGTTTGGCGATGCCAAAGTTCATCAAATAGTGGGCCTGGCCTGGAATGCGGGTATGGCCACCGCTAAGTTGGTCGACCTTGGACTGTAAGACGGTGGCGTTCGCATTGAAATCCCAGGAAGGTTGGCCCAACCATCCGAGATCACTCTTCCAATCCGCCTCAATTCCGTAGACTTTGGCCCCGCCGAAATTGTCTGGAAGTTGTTGCCAACGGTCCGTGGGCAGGGGGCCACGCGTGGTTTTACGGACGATCAGATCATCAATGTCTCGCAGAAAAAAATTCAGGCCAGCTTGCCCGCGAGGCGACAGACGCTTTTCCAGGCCAATGTCGAAGTTCACGGCGACCTCGGGTTTTAGGCCGGAATTGCCGACGCTATCGGGGCGCGACACGGTATTGGTGCCTATGCTTGGCACGACGCGGTCCAAGACATCCGTGAGTGAGGGAAGCTTGGTAGTACGAGCCAAATTGGCTCGAAACTGCAAGGTAGGATTGATGGGCTGACGATAGTTCAAGCTCGGTTGCAAAAAGCTTCGCACGTCGCTAGAGGCCGTCGTGCCGTCGTCACTCTCACGATTGAAATGCTCGTAGCGCAGGCCCATGGTGAAGGTGTTTTTAGCGGCCACAGTCCATTCGTCCTGCACGAATACGACCGAGCGCCGTATGCTCGAATTAAAAATCTTGTGAACGTTACTTGCACCCCCAAGCGAAGGTGTGAGCACGGTGTTGTTTTCAATGTCGAGCTTGCGCTGCTCAAACTCACCGCCCAGCAGCCAAATATGTGTGCCGCCCGCGCCGGTGAGTTTCATCCCTCCTGAAATTTCCTTCTCGCTACGCTTGTCGTCATAGAGAGAGGTCAGGCTAGAGGTTTGCGCGCCGTTCACAAAACTGGTTTCTTGGCGAACCCGCAGCGCATCTTCTTTCCATTTCTGTGTGGCTAGACGGGTCTCAAGTTTGCTGTCTTTAAAGTTATGGGTCCAATCGGCTCGCAAACGTAGTAAATAGCGCTCGCTAGTCAGTGTTTCGTTGGCGTTGCCCGCGATGCTACTCGCTCCAGCGCTGCCGCTAGATGCACTGACGCTGTCGGAGGTGACGCGGTTTGCAGTGAGAAAAGGCCTAAAGATAATGCTGTCATTGGGACCGAGTCGTCCGTTAATTCTCGGAAACATCGAGAACTCGCGGGTCCGCGTGCGAGTGGATTCCGTGCCATCTTCCGAGAGCTTACTGTTGCCCGCACTGTCCACTTCATCGGTATGGCGGGTGCGGTCATTGCCGGTCATTCGCTCGTTGAAGGCCATGCCGAGGAAGTATGTCCAGGGATAGAAGGGTTTGCGCTCGATGGGTGCAGCGGCTTTCTCGTCGCCGGATGCGGCGTCTGGCTTGGGAGCGCCAAGTTTCGGAAGTGCTGGCGCGGAGTTGATCGGCCCGCTACTCGAATAAAACGCGGTGCCTGTGTTTCGATCAAAGGCAAAACCATTGGTAAAGCGAATATTAGTTTCGCGCTTCTCAAGCGGTTCGCGCAGCACAATATTGATCGTGCCGCCGGTCGCACCGCTGTACTCCGCAGTGGGCGAGCGGATGATTTCGATACGCTCAATCATTTCGGAGGGGAGTTGATCAAAAGGTAATTGTCCACCGCGCCGTCCACCACTGACGCGCTCACCATCTACGAGAATCTGGGTGGCGCTACGATCCATACCGCGCATGCGAATGCCACCGCCCTCACTGCTCTGCACACCCGGCAATTGCTTAAGCACGTCGGCAATGGTATCGGCACCCATGTTCTCGATATCGGTGCGGCGAATGGTGACCCTTGAGCCGGGCGCTTGAAAGCGCTCTTCTACCGATTGCCGATTCTCTCGAACCTGCACCTCGGGTAGAAGGGTAGGGTCATTCGACTGACTACCACCCTGTGCCCCCCGACCTCCTGGCATGTCACTTTGCGCAAAGCTCGTCCCCGAGGCCAACATGAGGCTCAGGGCAATCGGTGTAAGTTGACACCTCATGTCACATGACCGCGCCAAGTTGCCAAGGGACAAACTCATCATTGCCAATCCCTAGTGCTTCGCTCTTCGTGGGCTCACCGCTGGCCGCTCTCAAAATCAACTCAAAAATTTCCTGACCTTTTTGCTGGACGGTTTTGAGCCCGTCGACAATGTCTCCGCAGTTGATGTCCATATCCTCGGTCATGCGCTCATAAAGAGCGGTATTGGTCGCGAGCTTAATGGACGGCGAAGGCTTACAACCGTACACCGAGCCGCGCCCGGTCGTGAAGCAAATCAAGTTCGCGCCACCGGCAACTTGACCCGTGGCGGATACTGGATCGTAGCCGGGCGTGTCCATGAACACAAAGCCCTTGGTGGTCACCGCTTGTGCGTACTCAAACACATCCATCAAATTCGTGGTGCCGCCTTTGGCCACCGCACCCAAAGACTTTTCAAGAATGGTGGTGAGACCGCCCGCTTTATTGCCCGGCGAAGGGTTATTGTCCATGGAGCCATTGTTATGGGCGGTATAGTTCTCCCACCATTTAATGCGGGTGATCAACTTGTCAGCCACGGCCTGGGATATTGCTCGACGGGTGAGCAAGTGCTCTGCGCCGTAGATCTCCGGCGTCTCCGACAAAATTACGGTTCCACCCTGTGCGACCAACAAATCACAAGCAGCACCTAGGGCCGGGTTCGCGGTGATGCCTGAGTAGCCGTCCGAGCCGCCACACTGCAAGCCAATGGTGATATGGCTGGCAGGCACCTCGCTGCGGGTGAGCTTGTTGGCCTCGGGCAGCATCTTCATTACCGCCGCGATGCCCGCATCAACTGTTTTTCGAGTGCCGCCCGAAGTTTGCACCACCAGTGCTTGCAGGGCAGTATGTTCCTTCATATCTTGCGCCATGAACAAGGAACTCATTTGATTAGCCTCACAACCCAGACCAATCATCAACACACCACTGAAGTTGGCGTGGCGGGCATAACCTGCGATGGTTTGACGAAGCACGTCAATACCCACACCGTTACTGTCCATGCCGCAACCGGAAGAGTGAGTGATGGGCACGACGCCGTCCACATTCGGAAAGGCCTTCAGCACCTCCGGGGTGAAGTGGGCTGCAACATACTTTGACACCGAGGCCGAGCAGTTCACGGTGGAGATCACGCCAATATAATTTCGCGTTGCGACCCGACCGTCCGCGCGCATGTAGCCTCGGAATGTGGCGGCTTTCTCGGGTTTGGGCGTGGGCTTCACATCAACCCCAACCGCGTAGTCGCGCTCGAAAGTGTTGAACATTAAGTTTTGAGTGTGCACATGGTCGCCAATGGCAATGTCCTCAGTCGCGAAGCCGATGATCTGACCATAGCGCTTCACCGGATTCCCCTTGCTCACCGCCTTCACCGCCATTTTGTGACCCGCGGGCACATCTTGGCGGGCACTTACCCCTTCTTGCTCGATCACTTGCCCCGCTTTAATCGGGCGGGCCGCAATCACGACATCGTCCACGGGGCTGAGACGTAAAGTGGGCTTACGAATGAGGGAAATAACGCTGGCCATACGAACACTCTTGAAAGTAGCAAATCTGGGAAGCTTGATTATCACCTAAGTTAGCGGTGATTCCTGCTTGCGGTTTTAGCAAATCGGTAGAATTGAGGTCCGCGTCCCAAGGCTGCACAGTGTCCACTCCGCCACCAGAATCCCCTCCCGATGTTGCTATAGCCAAGCGTAGCGCGCTGCATCTGCTGCGCTCCTTGTCACCGTTCTTGATGCGCTACCGCTCTAGAGTGCTGCTCGCTCTTGGCGCCTTACTCGTTGCCGCAGTATCTACTTTGAGCGTGCCGGTGGCTTTTCGCTACTTGATCGACCTCGGTTTTTCCGGGGGAGAGATCGCCAAGCATCCGGGTCAGGTGAACTTGGTGTTCATCGGCTTGTTCGCTTTGTCGATCGTTTTGGCGCTGGGCACCGCACTACGCTTTTATATGGTCACCTGGTTGGGAGAAAGAGTCACGGCCGATATGCGCGAGGCGGTCTATCAACAAGTGCTGATTCAGGACCCCAAGTTTTTCGAGACCCTCAAAACCGGCGAAGTACTGTCCCGCCTCAATACCGACACCACCTTGATTCAGACCCTGGTCGGTACCAGCCTGTCGCTAGGTCTCAGAAACTTGGTGCTGTTTGCCGGGGGCTTGGTGATGCTCCTGGTGACCAGCGTTAAACTCGCTTCGCTCATTGTCTTGCTGCTGGCTGCGGTCGTCTTTCCGATCATCATGTTCGGACGCCGGGTGCGGAAGCTTTCCCGCGCGAGTCAAGATCGCCTCGCCGATACCAGTGCCCTGGCGGGTGAAATCCTCAACGCGATGCAAGTTGTGCAGTCTTTTGTCCGCGAGCCCTTCGAAGGCAAGCGTTATGTCGATTCCACGCAGGAAGCTTTTACCACGGCCCGCCGCCGTTTCCGAGCGCGCTCGATTCTGGTGGCCGTGGCGATTGTTTTAAGCTTCGGGGCCATTGTGTTCGTGCTTTGGTTAGGGGCTCATGCCGTGATTGCTGGGACGATGAGCGCCGGGCTGTTGATGCAGTTCATCTTATATGCAGGCCTGGTTGCAGGGTCGGTCGGTGCGATTGCTGAAGTGCTGGGTGACATTCAAAGGGCGGCGGGCGCGACCGAACGCTTGTTGGAGTTAATGCAAACCAAGCCCGGTATTGCCTCGGGTACCCAGCGTTCCGACCTTTCGCTTTTGAGCCGCCACGGCGTTGAAGCAATCACCTTTCATGAGGTCGGCTTCAACTATCCTTCGCGTCCCTTGCAAAAGGCCCTGGAGTCATTCTCGTTGAGCGTGATGGCCGGCGAAACTGTCGCCTTGGTAGGCGCTTCGGGCTCGGGCAAATCGACAGTGTTTCAGTTGTTGCAAAGATTTTATGACCCGCAAGTCGGGAGCATCCAGGCGGCAGGCATTGAATTGCGTGATTGGGATTTGGCGGCTCTAAGACAACAAATCGGCGTGGTGGCTCAAGACAATACCGTGTTCTCAGCGAATGCCATGGCCAATATTCGTTACGGTCGCCTCGATGCCAGCGACACTGAAGTGATGGCAGCGGCCAAGGCCGCCCAAGCCCATGAGTTCATCATGGCCTTACCTCAGGGATACGAAACATTTTTAGGTGAGCGCGGCGTGCGTCTCTCGGGCGGTCAGCGTCAGCGCATTGCGATCGCACGAGCCTTGCTCAAGAACCCGCCGATTCTTTTGCTCGATGAAGCGACCAGTGCGCTCGATACCGAGAGCGAGCGTGCTGTTCAACTTGCGCTCGAGACGGCCATGGCCGGTCGCACGACCTTGGTCATTGCCCATCGCTTAGCGACGGTGGTCAAGGCAGATCGCATCATCGTGATGGACAAAGGCCGTATCATCGAGTCCGGAACCCATACAGAACTGCTGCAAAGAAATCAAACTTACGCTAGGCTTGCGGCCTTGCAAGAATTGTAATTACGCTAGGCATTCAAGGATTTACTATGGCTGGTCGACTAGAAGGCAAACGAGTTTTAATTACCGCAGCGGCCCAGGGCATGGGGCGCTCGGCCGCGGTTGCGATGGCCAAGGAAGGTGCCCTGGTCATGGCCACCGATGTACGGGGCGATTTGCTTGAGAGCTTGTCGGAGGAATCCACCAAGCAAGGCGGTAGATCCATTCAAACGCGACTCTTGGATGTGACTCAAAAAGCAGGTATCAATAAACTAGTCGCCGAGATGGAGCCTTTGAATGTGCTATTCAATTGCGCGGGCTGGGTTCATCAGGGATCGATCTTCGATTGCGATGACGATGCCTTCGAGCGCTCTTGGCACATTAACGTGCGCTCCCAGTATTGGATGATTCAGGCCTTTTTGCCCAAGATGTTAGCCAACGGCGGCGGCTCGATCATTAATATGGCCTCAGTGTGTTCGAGCGTGAAGGGCTTTCCTAACCGCTTCGCCTATGGCACTACGAAGGCCGCAGTGATTGGTCTGACCAAATCCATTGCTGCCGACTATGTCACCAAGGGCATTCGCTGCAATTGCATCGGACCAGGCACGGTTGAAACACCCAGCCTGCACGACCGTATGAAAGAACTTGGCAATATCGAGGAGGCGCGCAAAATGTTTGTCTCTCGCCAACCCATGGGCCGCCTCGCGCAGGCCGATGAAATTGTACCGATCTTGGTGTATCTGGCTAGCGATGAAAGCCAGTTCGCCACAGGTCAATTGTTTAACATTGATGGTGGCATCACCATTTAATTTTTACCTCCAGGAGAACCTATGAAATTAGTACGTTACGGAAAAGTCGGCAAAGAAAAGCCCGGCCTGATCGATGCCGCTGGCAAATTGCGCGATCTCTCAAAGGTGGTCGGCGATATTGGCCCGGCGCAACTCTCAGCCGCTGCACTCGCCAAATTAGCAAAAATCAAAACCGACAAACTCCCGCTGGTGCGTGGCAAACCACGTATGGGCGTGCCTTTCTCTGGCGCCAGCAAGTTCGTGGCAATTGGCCTGAACTACAGCGACCATGCCGCCGAAGCTGGCATGCCCGTGCCTAAAGAGCCTATCATTTTCATGAAGACTTTGTCTTGCATGCAGGGCGGTGATGATGATGTCATGCTGCCTAAGGGCTCGGTCAAAACCGACTGGGAAGTTGAAATTGGTATCGTGATCGGCACCAAGGCCAGCTATGTCTCGAAGAAAGATGCTCTGTCTTATGTCGCGGGCTACGTCGTGTCCAATGACGTATCTGAGCGTGAGTATCAAATCGAGCGCGGTGGTTTGTGGGACAAGGGCAAGGGCTGCGATACCTTCGGCCCACTCGGTCCTTGGTTAGTCACCACCGACGAAATTCCTAACCCACAAAAGCTTGACATGTGGCTCGACGTGAACGGCGAAAAGCGCCAGCGCGGCAATACCAAGACCATGATTTTTGATTGCGCCACGATTGTTAGCTATGTGAGCCAGTTCATGACCTTGAACCCCGGCGATGTGATCATCACCGGCACGCCTCCAGGTGTTGGCCTAGGCATGAAGCCGCCGCAGTTCTTGAAGCCTGGTGACGTCGTCACCTTGGGTATTCAAGGCTTGGGTCAGCAGACTCAAAAGATTGTGAAATACAAAAAATCTTAAGTACGAAGGCCTAAGCATGAAGACGACGATCCTGACCCTTGGTGTTTTGAGCAAGCCAGTGCTGGCTGTCCTTGTAGCGATTGCTGCGAGCGCATGCTCTAGCCTGCCCGGATCGTCTCTTCCTGAGCGCGCCTATGTTGCGAATGAAAAAACCGGTACGGTGTCGGTGATGGATGTAGCGACCGGTGAGGTGTTGCAGAGCATTCCAGCCGGCAAAAAGCCGCGCGGTATGGCGACGGATAAGAGCGGCAAGTTCTTGTTTGTCAGCGATCAACCGGGTAATGATCTGCTGATTCTCGATCTCGAGAAGGCCTCGATCGTGGGTCGAATCGATCTTGGCAAATCGCCTGAGGCGATTTATGCCTCTGCCGATGGCAGCTTGTTGGCGGTTGCGGTAGAAGAAGATAACGCCGTGATCTTGATCGACACGGCTAGTCGCAAAATTCTCGCCCAGATTAAAGTCAGAGGCGAGAACCCCGAGCATGCAATTTTTTCTCCCGACGGGCGCTGGATTTATGTGAGCGCTGAAAACGCCGAGCAGGTCGATGTCATCGATGTGGCCAAACGCGAGTTTCTGGTGAGCGTAAACGTCGGAAAACGCCCCCGCGGGATCGGTTTTTTACCCAATGGTAAAAAGGCCTATGTTGCGAGTGAGTTGGCTGATGAAGTGCATGTAATTGATGTTGCCACCCATAAGCCCATCAAGGTCATTAAAGCGGGGCAACGGGTCAATGGCGTGGCGATGACCTCGGATGGCAAGCTTGCGATTGTGAGTAATGGCGGGGACAACAACGTGCTGTTTATCGATACTGCGACCGATGCGGTGGTTGCGAACGTACCGGTGGGCAAACGCCCGTGGAATATGGCGATTGACGCCAAAAACGAAAAGCTCTACGTTGCCAATGGCCGGTCCAACTCGGTGACGATTGTTGACATCGCCCAACGCAAGGCGATCAAGGAAGTCCCGGTGGGTGAGCTACCTTGGGGTGTGTACATCCCGCCGCGTCGTTAAAACTGGTGCTAGACTCCTAAAAACTCTGCATCATGCTGAACTGGCAAGGGTGTTGGTTCCTGGAGCAAGAGTTTCAATACCACCGGAGATCTCAATGAAATCACCCATGAAACGCCTAGCAGGCGTCCTGACTTTGAGCGTTGTAGGCCTTGGTCTGTTTACAGTCTTCAGCCTCCAAGCTCAACAATTCTTTCGAATCGGTACCGGTGGAACCGCAGGAACGTACTACCCAGTCGGCGGCATGATTGCCAACGCGGTATCCCAGCCCGGCAAAATTGTAGCGACGGCTCAGGCCTCTAATGGTTCGGTGGCCAATGTCAACGGCATTGTCAGTGGCGCGATGGAGTCGGGTTTTTCGCAGGCCGACGTGGCTACCTGGGCGTATAGCGGCACAGGTATTTGGGAAGGGCGCCCAAAGGTCGCTGATTTACGCCTAATTGCTAATCTCTATCCAGAGAGCGTGCACATCGTCGTCAAAAAAGGCTCGGGTATTAAGTCTGTCTTCGATCTTAAGGGCAAGCGTGTTGCGCTTGACGAACCGGGTTCCGGCACCTTGATTAATGCCAAGATTATTTTGGCCGCTTATGGCATTAAAGAAGCAGATATCAAACCGGATTATATCAAGCCCAATCAAGCCGCCGATAAATTGAAAGATGGTTCGCTGGATGCGTTCTTCTTTACCGGTGGCGCTCCTGCCGGTGCCATTGCCGAGCTCGCCTCGAGCGGCGGTGGCATTGAGTTGGTGGTCATCGATGGTCCGCAGGCCGAAGGCCTGCGTGAGGCGAGCCCCTTCTTCTCGGTGGACACTATCGCTGCGGACACCTACAAAGGCATTGGCGCGACCAAGACTCTGGCGGTGGGGGCACAGTGGGTGACCACGGTCAAAGTCGACAACGATACGGTCTATCAAATCACCAAGGCGATGTTTAGCGAAGCCGCTCAAAAGGCGATCAAGGCAGGCCATCCTAAAGGGGCCTTTATCAACGTTGGCAATGCGGTTAAAAGTGCCGGTATTCCATTCCATCCCGGCGCTGAGAAGTTTTACAAAGAAGTAGGTGCTTTAAAGTAACCCCGGCGAGATCGCTTGATGGTCGCGAGCGCTTTGCCCAGTGTCTTGGATGACAAGGCACTTCAGGAGCTAGAAGAAAAGTTCGATCCGGACATGCGCTTTCGGCCCTATGTACCGCCAGCTTCGCTGGTGGTCAAGGGCCTGTTAATTGCACTGTCCTGCTTTCACTACTACACGGCCGGCTTTGGCCTGTTACGCGAAACCACGCACCGAGGGATTCATTTAGCCTTTGTGCTTGGCTTGATCTTTCTGGTGTTCGGCTTTAGCAAGCGGGCTTACCAAGAAACACCCAAGCACTCCACACTCGCACCGGGCGGCATCCCCCTGTTGGATTGGTTGCTCGCTACCGCCTGCGTGCTGAGTGTTTTATACATTCCCTATATTTTTGAAGATCTGGCCTTCCGTGTCGGCAATCCGGGTACGATGGATGTGGTCATGGGCAGCATTCTCATTGTGTGCTTGCTCGAGGCCACGCGTCGCTCGATGGGATGGCCGCTACCGCTGATTGCTATCGGTTTCATGGCTTATGCCATGTTGGGTCCGCTCTTCCCTGGTCTCCTCAAGCATGCAGGATCGTCTTGGACGCAATTGGTGAATCACCAATACCTGACGAGCCAGGGCATTTATGGCATTGCCGTGGGTGTTGTTGCGACCTATGTCTTTCACTTCGTGTTGTTCGGTGTGATGGCAACCCGCATCGGTCTCGGGCAATTGTTTCTCGACATTGCCTCCAGCATTGCGGGGCGCTATGCCGGTGGGCCGGCCAAGGTCTCTGTATTTGGCTCGGCGATGTTCGGCATGCTGAGTGGCTCATCGGTAGCCAATGCAGTGACAGTGGGGTCACTGACGATTCCCGCCATGATTCGCGTCGGCTATAAGCGCGAGTTTGCAGGGGCCGTCGAAGCGGCATCGAGCACGGGTGGGCAAATCACGCCGCCGGTTTTAGGTGCGGCAGCATTTCTAATGATCGAGTTTCTGAACGTCCCCTATCAAACCATTATTGCGGCGGCGATTGTACCCGCGTTTATGCACTTTTTCGGTGTATTTATGCAGGTGCACTTCGAGGCTAAACGCTACGGCTTGCGCGGCCTGACCGACGAGGAAATGCCTAAGCTGAAAGAGAGCTTGGCCGAGCGCTGGCCGACCTTGATTCCGCTGATCCTACTTATTACGATTTTAGTAAGCGGCCGCACACCCTACCTAGCGGCCTTTACCGGTATTTCGTCATGTGCAATCATTGGTCTGAGCTTGGCGACCCAAGGCAACACCGCCAAAAATTGGGTGCTATGTCTGGCCTTGCATGTCGCCTTGGCACTGATTGCCTTTGGCGGTTTTGATGAACCTATCAAGCTCGGTATTTTCGCGGCAGCCTTGATCGGTGGTTTTTTAGTCAAGAAAGTTTTAGGTTTGCGAGGGCGAATCAATAATGCAGTCTTGGTCGAAGCCTTTGAAACCGGGGCCAAGTATGCAATTGCAGTCGGTGCTGCCGCTGCGACCGTAGGTTTAGTGATTGGCGTGGTGACGCTTACTGGCGTCGGCTTCAAAGTGAGCTACATCATTACTTCTGCCGCGCAGGCCATGGCCTCTGGGCTGTCGATGGTCGTGCCAGATTCTCTGATGACAATGAAGTCACTCACGCTATTGGCGGCCCTCATCATGACCGGCCTAGTGTGTATCGTACTGGGTTGCGGCATCCCCACCACCGCCAACTACATCATCATGGTGACGGTCGCTGCTCCGACCCTGGTTGGGCTGGGTGTGGAGCCCTTGGTGGCTCACTTCTTCGTGTTCTATTACGGCGTATTGGCCGACATTACGCCGCCGGTTGCGCTCGCCGCCTATGCTGCTGCAGGGATGGCGGGCAGCGATCCCTTCAAGACCGGTAATCAAGCGTTCAGGCTAGGCATGGCCAAGGCCCTGGTACCTTTTGTATTTGTCTTTTCGCCCTCACTCCTGTTGGTTGCAAAAGGCTTCACGATGTATGACTTCGTGATCACCTTCGTGGGTTGCATTCTTGGCATTACGATGCTCGCAGCTGCGTTGAGCAAATACCTGTTCGTTGAAATGCGTCCCTGGGAGCGAATTCTGTGCTATCTCGGCGCCTTCCTGCTGGTTGCCCCGGGCTTGATTCCTACCTTGATAGGTATCGGCATTTGTGTGCCGGTAGTGGCGGCTCAATGGGCGCGGCGTGAGCGGGTCTTGGCAAGATAGGCGGGTTTTGTAATCCTGACGGGATAGCTCGGCGAACACGCTGGGAGATCGCGAGGCCCCTTCATGGACAACGGCACACCCGATTGGCCTTTGATCGCCGAGCTTTGCACTGTCAAGCGGAGCCCGCCCGAATCACCAAAGTCGTCCCTCGCACCTTGATGGATGTTGAAGCGAATCGAGGCAATCCCTCGCTAGAAACTGCAAATAAATTACTATCTCCCATGGGCTTAAGGCTTGGGGTCGTTCGTATCGACCGTTTAGACCCTAAGTCTTAAATCTCCCACCCCTAACCACCGACTTTAACGTTAGTATGATATGAAAATTTACCACTCCCCTCTCTCTCCTTATGTCCGTAAATGCATGGTCGTTGCCATCGAACTCGGACTCGCTGATCGCATTGAAATTATTCCGGGTGCGGCGAATCCGATCACCCGTGATCAAAATATTGTCGCCAAAAACCCGCTCGGCAAGGTACCGACACTCGTGACAGATGATGGTATGTCGCTGTATGACAGCCGTGTGATCTGCGAATATTTGAATGACCTCGGACAGGGCAAACTCATTCCCGCATCGGGTGCTGCACGTTGGCAAGTGCTAGCAGAGCAATCGCTGGGTGATGGCATGCTTGATGCCGCGCTCTTGGCTCGCTATGAAAACGCCATGCGCCCGGAGGCCTTGCGGTGGAGCGAATGGACAAGTGGGCAACTGGAAAAAGTACATTCTGGTTTGACCGTCATTGAGGCCAATGCGGCCAAGTGGGGCGAGACCTTCGATCTGGGCAAAATCACCCTGGCCTGCGCGCTCGGCTATCTAGACCTGCGCTTCCCGACGATTGATTGGCGCAAGCAATATCCGCAAGCGGCCGCTTGGTTTGCGAAATTCAATGCACGTGCCTCGATGCAGACGACTGTTCCTAAGGCCTAGCAATCGTCAGCCTGAAAGCTTGTAAAGTCTGAGCTCACGATGTGGCACTTGAAAACCCTTGCTAAGGTATTGCTCGCCCTTGCTGCACTCCTCGCCGTTTCAGTTCTTCGGCATTGAAACGCCCTTGAAAGGAGAAGGCAAATGCTAGCGAGCGCCCAAGATCTTTCCAAAATTGGACAACTTGGGTTTCGTAAATGGTACGAAGGCAAGCTGATCGAATCTCATGTTTGGTTAGTCACGGCCTTCCTCTGCTTGATCATGCTGACGATTGGTCTTGAGCTACTGTCCACCCGTGAACAGGCTTTTGGAATCGTCACCAAGGCAGCGCTGATCGCCCTTGGTGGATGGTTTGGCTGGTTAGCGTTTAGGCGTTACTCGAGTGCCTTGCTTATCGCGGAAACCCTCGGGGAGCGGGCCGCTTGCCCGTCTTGCAAACATCAAAACTTTTCAGTCACCCGTCACCCCTTGCCCGGTGAGACAAGGAGCAAAAAACCGATGGGTCACGATCTTAATCAAGAGGGTTTGCTAGTAAATTGTCGCCACTGCTCACACCAATGGCGCTGGGGCTACTTCGTCGAAGAACAAGAATAGCCTGACCCCAGCTTCGGGCCATATTGCACTCAGGTAATGGTGACGCCACCATCGGCGACTAGTGCTTGGCCTGTCATGAAGCTACCCGCCGCACTCGCCAGGAACACTGCCGCACCCGCAATTTCATCTGGCTCACCGATACGTCGCAACGGCGTAACCGCTGTGTAATGCTTTAAGGTATTGGGATTTTCCCAAAGCGCTCGAGCAAAGTCGGTCTTGATGAGGCCAGGCGCAATACAGTTCACGCGAATATTGTCTGGGCCGTACTCGACCGCATAGTTACGGGCGAGTTGAAAGTCAGCTGCTTTGGACACGTTGTAGGCACCAATGATCGGTGAGCCGCGCAAGCCGCCGATGGAGGACACAATAATGATCGCCCCGTCTTTACGGGCGCGCATTTGTGGCGCCACCATCGAGATCAGCCAGTGGTTAGAGATGACATTGTTGTCGAGAATTTTTCTGAACTGATCGTCTTCAATGCCCGCTAAGGGGCCGTAATAGGGATTAGAGGCCGCATTGCATACCAGAATATCGACCTTGCCAAAGGTTTTGTTGGCCGTATCCACCAAGGCCTGCAGCGCCTCTTTGGAGGAGATATTTGCAGGCACCGCAATGGCACGACCTTCACCGAAGGCGGTATTGATCTCTTTGGCAACGTCTTGACAGGGCTCAAGCTTGCGCGATGAAATCACCACCTTGGCGCCATGCTCGGCGAGCCGATAGGCGATAGCCTTGCCAATTCCGCGCGACGAACCGGTGATAACGGCGACTTTGTCTTTGAGATCGAATAGGGTCATGATGCTCCTCTGTTTTTTTGGAGCTTTCAGCAAACTAGACTCTCAAAAAGACTAGCCCCCAAAAGCTGAACTGTGTGGAGGAGATTCTGCCTCTAACAACTAGCTAGTTCAGTTCGGGGGTTTCATTAAATGAAGTGGCGTCGTACCGAAAATGGCATTTAGGCGTTGTAAGCTAGGCGTAGGCCTGGTACAGGCCAGTCATCAATCGCAATGAGTTTGCCGATACCCGACAAGCTCACATAGGCTGTACGCATATTCGGCCCGCCAAAACAAATATTGGTGGTCATGACGTCATGGGTGGGCACGAAGGAGAGCAGGGTACCGTCGGGTGCGATGGTACTGATACCACCTTTGAGCAAAGTCGCGACCACGATATTGCCGTAGCCATCGACGGCGATCGAGTCAAATCGTTGATAGCCACCGCCTGGGCAGGCTGCAACTAATCTTCCGCCATGGGGGGAGGGGAAGGGGAGCTTGGTACTGGTGCCTGGGCCGGTGAGATCAAAGGCCCATAAACGAGCGCCTTCGGTCTCGGCGTAGTAGAGCGTTTTGTCGTCGGGCGAAAGTGCTATGCCGTTGGGGGTCAAGGTTGGATTGGCAATGACCTTGGCATCACCCGTGGCAGGGTTAAAGTAGTACACGCCACCGCGATCCATCTCGCTCGCCCTCACTTTGCCGAGATCGGTGAAATACATGCCACCTTGATGATCGAAGACCAGATCGTTTGGGCCCTTGAGGGTGAACTTCGAACCATCGCCCTTGGGCACCTCGCTAAGCACTCGCTCGAATTTACCCGTATTGAGATTGACACGCTCAAGCCTGCCGCCTGCATAGTCCTTGGCTTGTGAAACAGGACGGAAGGTGCCGTTACTTTCGGTGTGATATTCGAAGCCCCCGTTATTGCAAACATAAACATGACCATCAGGGCCAATCGCAGCACCGTTCGGGCCGCCACCCATTTGGCAAGCGACAGACACTTTTCCGTCCGGGGTCACACGCGTCAAGGTGCCGCGTGCAATTTCTACCAGAAGCACGGAGCCGTCGTCCATGGCGATTGGGCCTTCAGGGAACAAGAGTCCGCTTGCGATTTCTCGAATTTTCATGTCATGTCCTTTTTTGGGTTGCGTTGTTAAGTTGCAGCTACTTAGCCTCTGCCCATCACCACGGGATAGTCGGGGCGACCAGTTTTGAGCCAGGTCACAATATTGACGGCCGCTTTGCGACGTAGTTCGATCTCGGATTCCACTGAATAAAACGCCGAGTGAGGCGTGAAGGTCACGCGCGGATCATTGAGGAGTGGGTGATGTTGCGGCACGGGTTCGATAGGCAAGACATCCAGCCCGACACCGGCAAAGCGATTGGCTTGTACTTCGGCGGTGAGGTCTTCCAAATTAATAATCGCACCACGTGCGGTGTTCACTAAATATGAGCCAGGCTTCATGCGCCCTAAGAGGTTGCGATTCACCATACCCTTGGTACTGGGGTTCAATAAACTATGAATCGAGATGGCATCAGCTTGCTCGAACAAACCTTCGAGTGAAGCGCGTTCCACATACTGCGGAAAATCGCCCTCAATCAAATAGGGATCATGGGCAATCACCTTCTTGAAGATCGGCGCGGCATAGTGCGCAAAGCGTTTACCGATGCGACCTAAGCCAAGAATGCCGACGGTCAGGTTTTGCGCGCGAGGAATTTTTCCTGGTGTGGTGTAGTGCCAATGGCCGTGATGAATATCTTTGTCATAGCGCGAGACATTGCGAATGGCATTCAAGAGCATCGTGAGGGCGTGTAGCGACACCTCCCCCACGCCGTAATCTGGGGAGTTTGCGACCCAAACGCCATAACCCTCTGCATCCTCGGTATTGATCGTGTCGTAGCCTGCACCAATGCGTGAACATAGGCGAATCTCTGGGCGAGCCTCAAACACTTTCTTGTTGATGGGTGCATATTGAATCAGTAGGGCTTGGCAACCGGCTGAGGCCGCAATGACCTGCTCCTCGGTTTTACACTGGGTTTCGATCAGCTCAATGCCAGCGTCTCTAAAAATTTTTCGCTCGAGAGAAACATCAAGCATGTCATAGTCGGTGAAGAGTACTTTGGTCATATGAGTGGTGCGCTTAAACGATTTGGATGCAGAGAAATTACCTTTTTGCCTTCAAAGCATTTTCACGAAGTGCCTCGAGGGTTGTGCCGGTGGTGATGGCATTGGGGTCGATACGAATTTCAATCACGGAGGGTTTGCCAGCTTCTCGGCAACGCGCTAACGCGGCTGAAAATTGCGAGGTTTCAGTGACCAGCTCTCCGTGGGCACCGTAGGCTCTCGCGAGCGCCGGGAAATCGGGGTTGGTAAAACCTGTGCCATGCACTCGGCCTGGATAGTCGCGCTCCTGATGCATGCGGATGGTGCCAAACATGCCGTTGTTCACGATGATGAAGATCACGTTCAAACCGTAGTGCACGGCAGTCGCCAACTCCTGGCCGTTCATCATGTAGCAACCATCGCCGTTGAAGGACACCACCATGCGCTTGCGATCGGCCACTTTGGCGGCAATCGCGGCCGGTACGCCGTAGCCCATGGAGCCTGCCGAGGGCGCAAGTTGGGTGCGAAACATACTGTAACGATGAAAGCGGTGCAGCCAGCCCGAGTAGTTGCCCGCACCATTGGTATAAATAGTATTTTGGGGCAGACTGCGCTCCATCTCCAAAATCACTTCGCGCAGATCGACCTGATCGGTTCGGCCACCGGGCATGCCTTTATAAGTAGTGGTTTGCCAAGACTCGTAGTCAGCACGCGCCACGCGGGTGAGCGGGGCGTACTTGGGGTTCGTTGGTGGGCTTAAGGCTCGAGCCATGGACGCGAACTCATTCATGCCGCTGGCAATATAAAGTGCGCCATGAAACACGCGGCCCAACTCGTTGGGGTCGTTGTGGACATGGATGAGCGCTTGTTTAGGCGTTGGTACACTGAGCAGGGAATAGCCCGAGGTGGTCATCTCCCCGAGCCTAGCGCCCACTGCGAGAATCACATCAGCTTCGCGCACGCGCTGCGCAAGCGCCGGATTGATGCCGATACCCACATCACCTACATAATTCTTACTGCGGTTATCGAGAATGTCTTGAAAACGAAAAGCGCAACCGGCGGGTAGGTCAAAGCTTTCTATAAAACTGCGAATATTGGCGATGCCCTGTTCGTTCCAACCCGCGCCTCCTAAAATGACCATAGGACGTTGCGCAGCTTCAAGCATGCTCTTGAGCTTTTGCATGTCCTCTTGGCGAGGTGCGGCCTGGACCACTTGGTAGTGCAGTGCGTCTGGCACTTGTACTATTTGAGTCAGCATATCTTCGGGCAAGGCCAGCACGACCGGACCGGGGCGACCAGAGACAGCCTTTTGAAAGGCCTGTTGCATGTACTCGGGGATGCGATCGGCTCGATCAATTTGCGCCACCCATTTGCACAAGGGGCCAAACATGCGGCGATAGTCGACCTCTTGAAAGGCTTCGCGCTCGACCTGGTCGCTGGCGACTTGGCCGACCAACAGGATCATGGGATCACTGTCTTGAAAAGCCGTGTGCACGGCAATACTCGCATTGGTGGCGCCTGGGCCTCGAGTCACCAGGCCGATACCGGGCTTACCAGTCAGCTTGCCATAGGCGGCTGCCATAAAGGCGGCGCCGCCATCTTGGCGGGCAACGATGAGCTCGATTTTCTCGCGCGCGCCATAGAGGGCGTCGAGTACTTCGAGATAGGACTCGCCGGGCACACAAAATGCATGTTGCACGCCGTGCACGAGCAATTGATCGACGATGACCTGCCCGCCGCTGCGAGGCTTGGCCGCGTTCGAGGGACTCGTTGACGTGGAATTATTGGAAATTGACGTATTCATGGGGAAAGTCGCTTGAAATTGAAGTGCGCGTGGCCCTGAGTTTCTCATTTTTCTTACAATACGAGCTTCCACATCTCGAAAGTGCATGACATGAATAACATTGATCTGAAGGGCCGCTGTGCGGTGGTGACCGGCGGCGCAGCAGGTATTGGCTTGGCCATTGCTCAGCGCTTTGTCCAAAGTGGTGCAAGAGTGGTGCTTTGGGATTTGGATGCCAAGGCTGGCGCGGCCTCCGCTGCGGCTCTAGGTCTGTCAGCGTCGGGCCAGGTTCAATTGTCGTTTCAAGTGGATGTTTCGAATACTGCCTCAGTTGCTGCTGCGATGAAAGCGACTGTTACCGAAACAGGCCAGGTCGACATCATGGTGTGTAGCGCAGGGATCGCAGGCCCCGCGAAACCGAATTGGGAGTACAGCCTGGAAGAGTTTCAACAAGTGATGTCGATCAATGTCAACGGCATTTTCTTGTGCAATACGGCGGCGGTGAAAGAGATGATGAAAAATGACTATGGTCGCATCATCAACATCGCGTCCATCGCGGGTAAAGAAGGCAACCCCAATGCCGGGGCCTATAGTGCCTCCAAGGCCGCCGTGATTGGCTTTACCAAGTCAATTGGCAAGGAAACCGCCAAGACGGGTATTCGTATCAACTGCATCACACCGGCGGCTGTGAAGACCGCGATCTTTGATCAAATTACTCAGCAGCATATAGACTTTATGCTCTCCAAAATTCCGATGGGACGCTTTGGCAAGGTTGAGGAAATGGCCGCGATGGTGGCTTGGTTGGCCTCTGAGGAATGCTCCTTCTCAACCGGTGCGGTGTTCGACCTCTCCGGTGGTCGGGCCACATACTGATG
Source organism: Betaproteobacteria bacterium (assembly GCA_043767985.1). GTDB lineage: Bacteria > Pseudomonadota > Gammaproteobacteria > Burkholderiales > Burkholderiaceae_E > JAPOKJ01. The sequence goes on along the minus strand of JAYVKZ010000249.1, from coordinate 4,016 downwards.
GTCGGCAAAGCAGGCCCGGCCGCCATGAACGCCGAACGCTACGATGCCGAGCATCTCACCGATTTTGCTCACGCACTTTTGAAGCGTGCGGGTATGGAAGATCTCATCGCACTCGATGTGGCCGAAGTGCTCGTGGAGGGCGACTTGCTTGGCCACGATACGCACGGCTTGCAGTTGCTCGGCCCCTACCTTGCTGAGCTTGAAAAAGGCACGATGCAAAAAGAGGGCGAGGTGACCGTGCTCAGCGAGCATACTGTCGTGGCGAGCTGGGATGGCCAGCGTTTGCCTGGGCCGCACCTGGTGCGCCAAGCGATCAACTGGGCCTTGCCTCGTGCGCGGATGCATGGGCAGGCAAGTGTGGCGATCCGGCGCAGTCACCATATTGCCTGTTTGGCTGCTTATCTTGAGCCGGTCGCGCGTTCCGGCATGATGATGATTCTCTCTTGCTCTGATCCATCAAGCGCCAGTGTGGCGCCTTTTGGGGGCACGCAAGCAGTGTTCACTCCGAACCCGTATGCGGTGGGTATTCCCACCAGTGCCGAGCCGATCATGATCGACATCTCAGCCTCGGTGACTACGAACGGTATGAGTAATCGTATGAAGGCGTTAGGGCAAAAGGGTGACCATGCATGGTGGTTGGACGCTCTTGGTCAGCCCAGCAACGACCCCGGCGTGCTCGCTACCCAGCCGCCCGGAACGATTTTGCCAGTGGGCGGTTTGGAGGCTGGTCATAAAGGCTATGGCCTAGCATTGATGATTGAGGCTTTGACGGCGGGCCTATCGGGCTGGGGCCGGGCCGATGTCTCAGAAGGCTGGGGGGCGACCGTCTATGTGCAGATTCTCGATCCTGCGGCGTTTGCTGGGCTGAGTTCGTTTACTTGGCAGACCGATTGGTTGGTCGAGGCCTGTAAAAACAACCTACCTCGTGATTCCCAAAAGCCAGTGCGTTTACCCGGCCATCGTGGGTTGGCCTTGAAGGCTCAGCAATTAGTCAAAGGTGTAGTACTACACCCGTCGATTGCGCCGCAACTCAAGACTTGGGCTGCGAAGCTTGGTGAGGCGATGCCGCACCCCACTATTTAATTTGAATTGTCTTAAAAGAAAGAATCGTAATGACTGCAACTTCTTCTGCTAAACCCATCGTCCTCGCCGTCGGCGCTATCCACGCCCCCTCCCAAGTTAAACTTGAGGCGCTCTACGATGTGCGGCGCTATTTTGAAGCGGCCGACAAGTCGGCTCTGTTGAAGGAAGTCGCCGCCACATGCCAGATCATCACGACCACGGGCGGTCGAGGTGTGGAGGCTGAAATCATGCAACAGCTGCCCAACCTCAAGCTGGTGGCCAATATGGGTGTGGGCTACGATTCGGTGGACCTGGCTTATTGCAAGGCCAGCAAGATTGGCTTGTCCAATACCCCCGATGTACTCACAGAGGATGTTGCAGATCTCGCACTAGCATTGCTGCTGGGCAGTATGCGTCGTATTCCTTTTGGCGATCAACATGTGCGCACGGGTGCCTGGGCGACGGCGGGGATGCCACTCACCTTAAGCTTGCAAAAAAAGAAGATCTTGATCCTCGGCATGGGCCGCATTGGTCAAGCGATTGCCAAACGTTGCCTGGCCTTCAATACTGTAATTGCCTACAGCGGCCCGCGCAAAAAGGCCGAGCTGAGTTTTCAGTATTTCGCTGACGTGGTTGAAGGTTCCAAGTGGGCCGACGTGGTGATCGCTGCTTTGCCAGGCGGTGCAGCGACGCAAGGCACCATGAGTAGTGCGGCCTTGGAAGCACTTGGGCCACAAGGTACATTTGTAAATATTGCGCGTGGCTCGGTGGTCGATGAAGCCGCTCTGATTGAGTTGCTCGGCAATGGAAAGTTGGGTGCGGCCGGCTTAGATGTGTTCTTGAACGAGCCAAAAATTAACCCGGCATTCTTTGTGCTTGGCAATGCTGTGTTGCATCCTCATCAGGGCAGTGGTACGCACTCGACTCGCGATGCGATGGGAGATCTCACCTTGGCTAATGTGGCGGCCTTTTTGCAGGGTAAGCCTTTGGTGGCTGAAGTGTTGCCTGTGGTGTATTAGCTAGCCCCTTGAGATATTTCCTTGGCTTCACCCCTCTTGGATTGGCTGAGAAAATGCATCACGTCAATGTGACCAGTTTGAAAAACAACCCTAGCGAAGCTTTGCGCTCTGCAAAAACTTCTCCGGTGGTTGTTTTGAATAGGGATGCCCCGGATGCAATGATCTTTAGCCTTCATTCGGGGAAATTGCTATCGGAGCCAGGTGCGCGAACTGCACTTGCTGCGGCTTTATTTCGTGATGGGGGCTTGTCATTGTCGCGGGCTGCGAAGATGGCGGACATGCCCATGTCCAACTTCATTGGTCACTTGTCGCGCCTCGGTATTTGTGTCGTAGATCAGACCGAGGAAGAAACGACTAAAGACATAGAGTCGCTCGATGCGTGGTTAGCTGGCGCCTAGAGAGTCGATGCGCTTCGCGATTTCGGATGCGAGTCTAAGTGCGGTTGCTCGCACCAGTGGGCACTAAATTCTCAGTGGCAAGCCAAGTAATTGTGCATAAACTTTATGAGGCTCAGGTTCGGTAGATCCAGTTAAGGAAACGCTCACATTGGTCGACTCAAAGTAGTCATACCAACCCGAGTTCGCTATCCGAGCCTCCATCTCTTCAACTAGCGTCGCATTGTCTAGACCGAATACGCCGACATAACTATCTTGCCCTGCATAGAGAGCTTTGGGAAGCTTCTCGTCGACCTTGCTCCAGCCAAGAATCACCATGCCCTTACTTCGGGCAGCGTTTAGACGAGGCGTGAGCGACTCCAAATACTCACGCTGTTGCTTGGGCGATAGCTCGCGCCAAGCCTCGGTTGGGGTCCAGATCATCATCAATAAATGCATGGCGCGCCTTTGTCACGTGGTGTTCTGACTATAAACCCGTTCTTGAGTTGCGATTGTTGCCTATCCGTAAGTGAAACTATTTGGTAAAAAAACGGCCCACCGAAGTGAGCCGTTTTGCCATCTCGCTTTTGGCTTAATTGCTCCAGAACGTGATCGCGTTGTAGAGCTTGCGATCCGCCCCACGGAAGGACAAGCCTAATTCACGGTAGGCCGAGTTGGTTGTTTCAAGCGGCGTCAGATTAGTGCTAGTACAGCGCGGGTTCGGATTCACACCCACCGTAGCTGTTTCCGCCGCCATAGAGGTGCCCGACACAACACTGGCAAATTCTCGACCCACGGCGCTCGTAACACCGAAGCTGGCAGGCCTAAAGTCTAGGCGAGTACGCAAGCCGTAATTGGCCGCCGCATCACCGGTACCATTGGTGGTATTGATCGTGTTTTGCGCAAACAAGTAAGCACTTCCAATGTAACTACCCGTCGGATTTGTCCAGGAAATGGTTTGTGCCAAACTGGAGATCGCACCTGCGCCTGTCCCGCTAGGCGTGAGGTAAGCAGTAGCCACGGCGCTATCTAGTGTTGGCCAAGCCTTTGCCGCAGCCGCGCTCGCAGCTTCATACGGGGTATCGGTCCGAATATAGACGATTTCGTCGGCGACTGTTCCTGTATTTGCGAAGTAGAAAATTTCTGCTTTGTAAGTAGAGTAAGCAGGAATTGCTCCAGTGAAGCTGGTAGGGCGTACATCTTGATTACTGGTCGAGGCCGTGGTTGCCCAGTTTGTGGAAGGCGTGGGCAGCGTCAAGTCTGTGCCATCCAGATTGGCCGCGCTCATCAGAAAGTCGTTGCCCCCATTGTTACTGTTGATTTGACGAGAGACACTATTGGAGGAGGTGAGCAATCCTTCCTGATTGGTAATCGTCAAGCGCTCATCCGTGCCGCAACGTTGTGAACGATGCTGGACGACACCCGCTGTAGGTAGCCCCGGACCCGTCCAGCGCACAGCGGCGATGCTACTGGTACTGCCTGCGGTCAAATCGAAGCCCAAACGGGTCATGGCTTCAAAGCGATCTTTGAGGAAGTAGTTGGTAGGGTTGGCCGTCGCAAG
>JAYVKZ010000248.1:0-7677 GCA_043767985.1 Betaproteobacteria bacterium | reverse complement strand
CCCGCATCCTTATCTCACCGGCATGCACCAGCCGATGTCGGAGGAAAAAACCATCACTGAGCTCAAAGTCGTGGGAACCATCCCGCCCGAGCTTGATGGTCGCTATATTCGCATTGGCCCCAACCCAATCACGGCCCCCAACCCCGCCAGCTACCACTGGTTTACAGGCGACGGTATGGTGCACGGCCTGCGTTTGCAAGCAGGCAAGGCGCTTTGGTATCGCAACCGCTGGATACGCTCCAATGCAGTCAGTAAAGCTTTGGGTGAAGCGCCTGCCAAAGGCCTTCGCCACGGCGCAACCGACACCGTCAACACGAATGTAATAGGGCACGCTGGAAAGATTTGGGGGCTGGTAGAAGCAGGGGGTTATCCGGTCGAACTCGATCAAGATCTGAATACCGTGTCGCATAACCCTTTTGAGGGCTCTCTCAAAGGCTCTTTTAGTGCCCACCCTCACCTTGACCCTGACACGAGTGAGATGCACGCCATCTGCTACTTCGGCCCAGACCAAACCACGATTCGCCACGTCGTCGTGGGCAAGGATGGTAAGGTCCGTCGCGAAGAGCCCATTGCCGTGAAGCATGGCCCCAGCATTCACGACTGCATGATCACCAAAAACTACGTGCTGGTGTTCGATCTTCCGGTCGTCTTCTCCATGAAGGCCTTATTGGGGGGGCGTCCCTTTCCCTATGCTTGGAATCCTGAGCACCAGGCTCGACTGGGCCTGTTGCCGCGTGAGGGCAAGGGAAGTGAGATCATTTGGTGTGATGTCGACCCGGCGTACGTTTTTCATCCCTGTAATGCCTTCGAGACCGAAGATGGTCAAGTCATTGTCGACGTGGCGGCGCACGACACCATGTTCGCGGACAGCACGCAAGGTCCCGACTCAAGCCGCGTCGCTTTCGAGCGCTGGACCGCCAACCCCAAAACTCGCAAGGTCAGCCGCGAAATACTAGACGACCATCCTCAAGAGTTCCCGCGTTGTGACGAGAGACTGATGGGCAAACCCTATCGCTACTCCTATGCAATGCCGCTTGAGCGTGATTACAACAATTTCGAACCAGCGCATCACTACATCAAGCATGACCGTAACACTGGCACCCGCGAGCTACATGATTTCGGCGCCAAGCGAGTGCCCGGTGAGTTTGTCTTTGTACCTAAGCGGCAAGGGGCCGCAGAAGATGAGGGCTGGTTGATGGGCTATGTGATCGACCTCAACAAGGAAACCACTGACCTCGTCATTCTTGATGCTCAAAACTTCACTGGCCCAGCGCAAGCCGTGATCACGATTCCGCATCGTGTGCCGCCTGGGTTTCATGGTAACTGGGTCGCCTCCGCTTAAAATCCTGGGGCAGTGATAAGCTAGAAAACGATAGCTCGATTACTGCCATTCAACCCCTCCAGGAGCGCGCACAATGTACGCAGGTGAATATCCTAAAACCCACCCAAACCGCGCGGCGTTCATTATGGCGAGCACCGGGGAGGCTGTCACCTACTCGGAACTTGAAACGCGCAGTAACAAGCTTGCACACTTGCTTCGCCAGCATGGGCTCAAGCGCTTGGATCATTTCTCCATGTTTATGGAAAACAATGATCGCTTTATCGAAATTTGTGCGGCCGGTGAACGAGCGGGCCTCTACTACACCTGCGTCAACTCCTACCTCAAGGCCGATGAGTTAGCCTACATCCTCAATAACAGTGAATCTAAAGCACTGATTACTTCTCGTTCGCGACAAGAGGTGGCGCTGGAAGCAATTAAGCAGTGTCCAAACATCACTTTGTTTTTGGTGGTTGACCTTGATCCTGCTGCGGCTAACAACAGGCCATTTTTGGATTATGCGCAGGCCGTGAGCGGCTTCCCGGCTACGCCGATTGCCGACGAGAGTCTCGGCACGCCCATGCTGTATTCCTCGGGTACAACGGGCAAACCCAAGGGCGTGCTTCGCCCACTTCCTGAGGACCCGCCGGCAAAGCCCCTGCCTCTTTTTCATTTTCTGAATAATCTGTGGCGCTACCGGGCAGACATGATTTATCTGTCGCCGGCCCCGCTCTATCATTCTGCCCCCCAAGCCGCAGTGGCACTCACAATTCGTAATGGCGGCACCGTTATCATCATGGAGCAGTTTGATCCTGAGCAATATCTCGCGCTCATTGAAAAGTATCGAGTCAGCCACTCGCAGTTGGTGCCGACCATGTTCAGCCGGTTGCTGAAACTACCTGAGGCCATCAAACATCAATACGATTTGTCTTCGTTGGAAATCGCAATCCACGCTGCCGCACCTTGCCCAGCTCAGGTCAAAGAACAGATGATCGCTTGGTGGGGCCCAATTATTCATGAATACTACGGTGCCACAGAAGGGCTAGGCTTTACTGCTTGCGACAGTGCTGAATGGCTCAGTCACCGCGGCTCGGTGGGCAAGGTGCTCCTGGGCGACCTGCACATACTTGACGACAATATGCAGCCCTCACCCAAAGGCGTCTCTGGTGAAATCTGGTTCAAAACCGCGAGTCCCTTTGTGTACTTCAATGATCCCGAGCGTACCGCACAAACCCGCTCTCCCGACGGCTCGATGAGCACGGTCGGTGATGTGGGCTATGTCGACGAAGACGGCTTTTTGTACCTCACCGACCGTTCGACCTTCATGATCATCTCTGGCGGGGTCAATATCTACCCTCAGGAGTGTGAGAACCTCCTGATCACCCATCCCAAGGTGGCCGATGCAGCAGTGTTTGGTGTGCCCAATGAGGATCTCGGCGAAGAGGTGAAAGCGGTGATTCAAGCCATGCCCGGTATTACCGCTAACGAGACGCTAGCGCAAGAGCTCATTGCTTTTTGTGCGGAACATCTGTCGCGCCAGAAAGTGCCGCGCAGCATTGACTTTATGGACGAGTTGCCACGCCTCCCTACGGGCAAGCTCTATAAAAAAGGACTGCGAGATAAGTACTGGGGCGATAAAAAAAGTCGCATTGTTTGATTTAGTAGGCTGGCAGCTTTCTAGGCTCGAAACCTTAGGTTCGAAACCTTAGGCTCGAAACCCTAGGTCAAAGCCTAGCAAGGCTTCGAGTGTTTCAAGCGCAGGCCTTGCCTCGCCCACCTTGATCGTCTGCATGCCAAGATCACGGGCTGGCTTTAAGTTGATGCCGAGATCGTCAAGGTAAATACAGGCTTTAGCATCGACCTTTAATGCCTCAGTCATCATCAGGTAAATGCGTGGATCGGGTTTTCGCACCCCAGCCTTGGCGCTTTCAATGACCTCGTGAAACAAGCCCATGATCTCCCCTTTGTAGAGGCTACCCATTGGGCTTTTTTCCATGGCCTTGAAATTATTAGTGATGCACCCAGTCTTAAGCCGAGCACTGATCCGGCGAAGCGCTTCGACCATCTCAGGACGTATGTGCCCCGCCAACAAAGGCAGTACTTCGCGACCTCGTACCTCATGTCCCAAGCCGGTACTTTCTTGGGCAAACAGCTCGTCAAACATCTCAGGGCCAATGTCACTGCGCTCTAATTTCGCCCAGGCATTGTCATGCGGGTTGGTCGCATTGACCGTGCGTAGAAAATCCTTAGGCAAACCTTTTTCAAGCTCAAAACGAGCGAAGGCCTCGAAAGGACTCGAGGAGATCACACCACCAAAATCAAAAATTACCGCATCGAACTGCGTTGCCATTCTATTCACCTAAGTCAAAAAATAGTTTGTCGACGATTCTCAAAGTCAATCTGTATTGCCCAGCGCTTGAGCCTGTGGCGCCAAGTTCCCCACCGTATGTTGTGCGGCGACCGACATGACATTAAAACCAAAGCCAATGGTCATGGCGGTGATCAACAAGGTCGGCATGGAAAGATGTATGACGGGCAGCCAGGCACCGATCAAGACCAAGGCCATACCAACACGCAGCACCTTGACGGCGCCAGCTCGATCCACCCAACGGCCAATGGCGAGGGAAGTCATCACCGGTATCACCGAAAAGAGCGCCATAAACAGCCCCACAAGGGCCTCCGGGTGGCCACTTTTAAGGACATAGAGCGAGCCCGTCAAGCGCCCCCCTGATAGAGCCTTATGCCCAGTCATATTGATGAGGATCAGGGGTAGTAGAAACGGCGGGAAACGGGGACACTGCAAAACACTTCCTAGTGGACTCTACATTTTACAGGTAGAGTGTCACGACCTACGGGCGACAAGCCTAGCGTCGTGGAACGGTTTTCAAGACAGGCAGAGTATTGCGGCAATCTTGCGTGTTAGGCTCACAACAATCAAAACTCATTGAGGCTAGCCCTATGATCGAGAAGCACTTAGACATCCCAACCGTCGATGGCGCCATGAATAGTTTTGTGGTGTACCCGGAAGAAAACGGCCCCTTCCCGGTGGTGTTCTTTTACATGGACGCACCGGGCAAACGTGAAGAGTTGCACGATATGGCGCGCCGCCTTGCCGCGGTGGGCTACTACGTTGTGTTACCCAATCTTTACTACCGCGCGTCCAAAGACTTTTACCTGAAGGAGCGCACTGAAGCGGCGATGGCGCACATGTTCTCGCTCATGGGCACCCTGGATGCGCACACTACTCAATGCGACACCGATGCGATGCTCAAATTTGTAGATGCTCAACCCGAGGCGCTTGCCTCTCGCATCGGTGCCGTTGGTTATTGCATGAGCGGCCCCTTCGTGATGTGGGCGGCGGCACAGTTTGCGGGTCGCTTCAGCAGCATTGCTTCAATTCATGGTGCCAATATGGCCACCGACAAGCCGGACTCACCGCATTTGATGCCGCCGCAAATCAAATGTGAGAGCTATTTTGCCTGCGCAGAGATTGACAAATGGGCGCCGCCAGCCGATATCACCAAGCTGCAAAAATCGCTTGAAGCCGCTGGCACCAAACATAGAATCGAATGGTATCCAGCGGTAGAACACGGATTCGTTTTTCCGCTACGCGCAGGCATCTATAGCCGACCCGCAGCAGAGCGCCACTGGGAACGCTTGTTCAGTCTTTTCGCTAGAACGCTCAGGTAATCACTCGGGCTTTATTTTTCGGCCGCAAGGATTCGACGCAGTTCGGCCTTGGCGATTTTCTCCAGGGTTGAGCGCGGCAACTCGCTCACCATGCGAATTTCTCTGGGTTGTTTGAAGTCGGCTAATTGGCTTAGGCAAGCCTCGGCGACCCGTTGCGATAGATCAGGCGGTGCGTCTAAATTAGGCAAGACAAAGACCACGGGTACTTCATCCAGCATGGGGTGTTTCTTGGCGACCACGGCGCATTCGTGCACACCCGGCACCAAGAGAATCACACGCTCAATTTCGGACGCAGCAACATTTTCGCCACCGACCTTGAGCATATCTTTATCTCGATCTCCAAACTGAATCGAGCCGTCCACCAGCAAATTGACCCGATCTCCGGTTCTAAACCAACCGTCGCTATCAAAGCTCTCTGAAGTCGCCTTGGCATTGCCCAAATACTCTTGGAACAAAGATAAGCCACGCACCCCGCGAATCAAGAGTTGGCCCGAGCCTCCGGGTTCAATCGCCCTTCCCTCACGCACCGGGACGGCGTCGTCTTCAACGATGGCGATTTCATACTCAGGTGCAGCTCGACCGATCGCTTGCGACATATTCGGTAAGTGAACATGACCCACAATACCGTGGGTAATAGTCTCCGTCATTCCCCACCATCCCAGGGTTTTCACCTTGAAGTGATCTTCAATCGGTGCTGAGTGAATGCCCATGCCCCAGAAGCGATAACGATGATGAAGAGGCACCTCTTGCGTCATCAAAGCTTTCACGCAGAAGGGGATTTGCGATGTCCAGGTACATCCGTAGGTTAGGGAGGTCGACCAGAAACGACTGGTTGAGAAACGCGGCACCACGACAGCCGTGCATCCAACCCAAAGGCTCGCCAGTACGGAATAGGCTTGAGCGTTAGTGTGAAACAAAGGGAGGTGGACTAGGTGAACGTCGTCAGGCCGTAGGTCTTCATGCGTGGCATTGATGCGCGCCCCCCACAGGGCATTGGCATGGGTCCACAGGACGGCCTTGGGGCGTGAAGTTGTGCCGGAAGTGTACTGAACACTGCAGGGTGCCAAGGGGTCGGGCAAGCGGTGCGGTGGCGCCTCAGCGTCTAATGATGCAAAGCGACTCGCCTCATCGATACTGTCCGCACATGGCACGCCGTTGTCGTGCGAGATCACCACCATCCAACGCAGTGCTTTGCAACTAGCGGCTACTCTTGCTGCGAATTTCGGCTGAGTAATTGCGCAGACCGCGCCACAATGCTCAGCGTAATAGGTGAGTTCATCGTCTGCTGCGCGCGCATTGGTGGTAACGGCAATCGCGCCAATCCAGGCGCAGGCATACCAGGCCAGCAAGGCCTCAGGGCAATTCTCGAGATGGATCATCACGAAATCGCCAGCTCGAATGCCGCGCTTGACTAAGCCCCCTGCAACGCGACCAACCTGATAGTAGAACTGGCCATAGCTAAGCGTTTGCACGGGTGAATCAAAAGGCTCCCAAATGATGAAGGGGTGATCACGCCTTGCGCGAGCGCGGTCCGCAAGTAACCAGGGCACATCCATGCCAGAAAAGGGATGGAGATCAGATGCTTTAAGTTGAAGTCTCATGTTGATCCTGAAGTGATTGAAGACGCGCTCTTGCAATGTAGCTATTAGTTTCCAAAGCCATCTTCAACGATGACCTCGATCAAGCACGGCCCAGCGCCTGCCATCATTCGAACAATCGTCTCGTCAATATCAGCCGGATCGCTAACGAGAGCGGTACGCAGGCCCATGCTTTTGGCCAAGCCGACATAATCAATCGTCGGCTGTTTGAGGTCCATGGCCACAAAGGCGTCGCAATGGCGCATCGCCACGAGCCGGTCTTTAATGATGCGATAACTTCGGTTATTGACAATGATGTAGGTGATTGGCAGCTTTAAATGCGCGGCAGTCCAAAGGCCTTGAATACTGTACATGGCGCTACCATCGCCAATCACTCCGACAACCGGTCGATCAGGGTGCGCGAGGCTGATGCCGATCGCGCCCGGCAAGCCAAATCCTAGCCCGCCGCTCGCCAGCCCGTAATAGCTGTGCGGCCCATTGCTTCGTAACACCTTGGCGAGCCCTGGCGCCGAGCTCACAGCCTCTTCGACAACGATGGCGTCGACGGGAATCGATTCGCTGATTCTCGCCATCAGGTACTCGGTCCAAATGGGTCGCTCGGCTTTCTTGGCGTCAAGCGCAGTGAGATGTTCGCGTCGTTTGGCTGACCAATTTCGCCGTCCCAAGGCGTCGCAACGCCCGGCCGCTTCAAGAGCGTATTGTTGATTGATTTGCGAAGCGAGCGCAGGCAAGAGCGCGCACAAGGTCTCCTTCACATTGGCACAAATGGCTTCTTGCGTCGGATAGTTCTTGCCAAGCTCCCAATCGCGCTCCGAAATATGAAGCACAGGCAGCATCTCGGGGAGTGGCTCGGTGGCACTATAGGGGGACATGCGCAAGAGGTCGCCGCCAAGGCAAATCAATAAATCATAGTCACTCAAAATCGACCTCACCCGCTCCTGGTTGCGGCCGATTTCACCCATATTGAGTGCATGCTCGGACGGAAACCGGGTGTTATAGGGCACCGTTCCTAAGTACACCGCCGCACCAATGTTCTCGGCGAACCTTGCAGCTTCAGCGAACACATCATGC
>JAYVKZ010000247.1:0-2284 GCA_043767985.1 Betaproteobacteria bacterium | reverse complement strand
CAAGCTTGCGCGGTGCGAGCGTAATTGTGATGGTTCAAGAAGAACTCCTATTAGCGTTTTTAATCCAACTTCGTTCAAGTCGGGCTAGTAGGTAGTTTTGGGTATTAGGTCTGGCCTTAGGCCGATTTCGGTAGCCTTTGTGACCGAAATCGGTCAACTCATTTCTTCAGGCTCTCAATTCTTTTCGCCGCCAACTTTAGCCACTTGCTTATTGTGTCGCTATCGAATTCAACTCCTTTTCCAACTAAGTCCAAATGCAATTTCTTAATCGGAATATCTCGGGCGAAAATGTCAACACCATGGAGAAGCGCGAGGCCACCAATAAGCTTTTCAACGGTTACACGCTCCTTTGCCTGAAGCTCTTCTCGCACCATAGGCTCATCGAGAACTGGGCTAGGAGGAATAAAAAAGGAATATTTTGAACGCAAGTTATTGGCATCAAGCCATACCTGAAGTCGGCGTCTATCAAATTTTTGTAGTGCAAAGTTCGACGCAGGTTTAAAACAAAACTCCTTCGCGTCAATATCACCAAAGTCAACATTAACTTGACCGAATTCCAAAGTCCTCATCGCGTTTTCCATGTTAACGCTCACCAAACTTGAGGTCGAAAACGAAAAGCCATCGTCCACACGGCCGAAGGTCGAATGAAATGAAAGATCAACAAGCCCGTCGTTATAGTCACGCTTCATTCGCTCCAAGACTGGCCTAGCCTTCTTAGGCGGCGTCCTCCCAGGAATGTCAAGCATTTTAGATGGATCAATTCCTGCAATCAGCATCGCGGCGTCTTCGCCAGAGAAGTCGTTTGCAAAGTTCCAATGATGAAACTCATCATTCATTTAACGCCCCAAACGCCCCAGATATGGTTGCCACGCCAGCCTGTCAGGGAAACAGGTTTTCGCCCCGTCGGGCTAGGCGCGGCAATTCTTTTTCTAGCCAGCTTTTCTAAACTTGCCTGAAATCACTTTGCCACCCATGCAAGAGTCCAGATAGTCGGACCAATGCTGCATCATCTTTGCTCGCTCTCTGAGATATTGAGCATAGTTGTAAGCCGCGCTTACCTCGTCGCGCTCTTGATGAGCGAGTTGGATTTCAATATGCTCATGCCTGAAGCCTTGCTCATGCAATGCCGTAGACGCGACACCTCTAAACCCGTGGCCGGTCATGCGGCCTTTGTAGCCCATGCGTTTCAGTGCGCCTAGCAAAGTGTTATTGCTCATCGGTTTTTCATGATCGCGCTCGCCAGGGAACAGTAATAAACTTGATGTCGTGACTAGCTGCAATACCCGCAAAATTTCCAGCACTTGGGCCGATAGCGGCACGATATGTGGGGTTCGCATCTTCATGCGCTCGGCGGGGATCGTCCACCGTGCGGCTTCGAAGTCGAACTCTTCCCACCGGGCATGGATCAGCTCGGAGGTACGCACAAAGGTGTTCGCCATGATCTTGAGCGCCAAACGCGTAGCGGGCGCGCCTTGATAGCCTTCAATGCGGCGCAGCAGCTCGGGTAACTCTTTTACGTCGATTCGGGCAAAGTTAACGACCTTGCGCGAGCCTAGAATGTCTGAGGGTCGAATATCGGCAACCGGGTTTCGACTGCACAGGCCATGGGCGATGGCGTATCGGAAAATCTGCCCGCAAGTTTGAAGCGAGCGTTTTGCAATATCTAAAGCACCGCGCGCTTCGATTTTCTTGACCATCATCACCAAGTCGGGTGACTGCAATTCGGAGATGGGCCGCGCCCCAATGTCGGGGAAAACATCAGCTTCCAATCGCTTGAGCACATATTCTGCATGTCGCTCAGATCGTGCGCCCTTCCACTTTTGCCACCATGCACGAGCGATAGATTGAAACGATTGCTCAAGAGCTAGCGCTTTTGCCCGTCTGGTTTCCTTTCGCGACACCATAGGGTCTACGTCGCCCTTGAGTTGTTTGCGTGCCGAGTTGCGTTGTTCGCGGGCCTTTTCGAGCGACACTTCAGGATAAGCACCCAAGGCCATGAGTTTTTCGCGGCCTGAAACCCGATACTTCCAGCGCCACAACTTCGAGCCACTTGGGTTCACCAGCACAAAGAGACCTTGCGAATCGGCAAGCTTATAGGGCTTGTCAATCGCTTTCGCTTTCTTTACCGCTAAGTCTGTGAGCGCCACTGTACAGGCCAAAAAAGGGTGACTCGGACAAATACCCCCACGGTTTTGCCTCGATACCCCCAACCTTACCCCCAAAGTGGTCAAGATTGCAATAGACCCTATCGGACCGTAGAAAACAAAAAAGCCCCGTGGATAGG
>JAYVKZ010000246.1:0-5215 GCA_043767985.1 Betaproteobacteria bacterium | reverse complement strand
TGACCTGCCTCCTCAATGGCGACTCTGCGCCTGTGGTTGAACAAACCTCAAGCTTAATCCGCGTTGCTTGAGGTTGGTAGGTCAATACATTATGTCTATCCGAAGCGCCCCGCGCTCCTGCGTCACCGGTCATTCCTTGTGGACCAGCAGGCCCGGCGGGTCCGGCTGGAAGGTTGAAGCAGGCGCTGGCGGAAACCTTTCCACCAAAAATTAACAGAGTGGCGATGACGCTCTGACCGGATTGCCGTCCACCGGGTCGGAATTAAAAAAAAGTGAAATATCTACGTAAGGAAAATCTTCCCTCGAAGACATATCACCAACACCTAGTGACGATTCATTGTGAATCCCCTTGTCCGCCCTGCGGACCCCGGAGGTCTTAGGTGTTCAGCGCGCGGCCTGCCTCGCCACGCTTTGCTTGGTTTCCAACACCGAAACCCTAAAGCTTGTGATGCTCGTCGGTTTTTTTAAGGTGCTTACAGTACCTAACAGCGACTGCCAGTGCGTCAATCGTTCTGGACGCAACATGAGCGGAGAACACATGAACATCACCAGAACACCTCTGGCTGTCAAAGACATCCCCTAATACCTATCCCTGGCTGGAATTTAGTCGCATGGTCCGCTCGGGGTAAGGCTGCATCAAGCGATGCACGCGATGCGACCTCTTTTTCAATCACAACATGAACCCTTCAATTCGTCAATTGATCAGGGGGGCCTGCTCTCGTCGCGCGCTCCCCACACAAAGGAAAAGACATGCAAATTTTTATGAAGTCTTCCCCCGCCACGAAAGCCTTCAGGGCCGTTCCGGCGAATCACCTGTTGGCTTTGCCCTGGTGGAACGAGAGACTCAATCCGGACACCTCAGGACCTCAAGTGGCGTGCGCACCGCACGAAAGTTTTCAGCGCGAGCCGCAAGCAGTCTCCTGCGAAGCCTGTGGCCAGGCGTTGACCAAATCCACAGCGCTGCAGGGTATTGAAGTGTTATCGTTGCGGGCCGGCTGGCGGCGCCGTCAGCTATTGCGCTGGGACGAAATTCAGGCGTTGTCTTGCGACGTTAAGTACATCAACATCACCGACAACGACGGTATTGAGCACGTCATTGAAGATTCGCTTGATCGTCTTTGCGCCCTCACTGGAGCCCCTTTTGTCCGTATTCACCGCTCGCATGCGATTCATCCTGCTGCCTTGAATTCAGTGGTGACGCGCGAGGACGGCACTTGCGACTTTGTTCTGAAATCCGGCCTTAAGCTTCCCGGGTCCAGGCGTCAATCTAAGACGGCAAGGCTCACGATTTTTGGCGTGACTCCGCGCCGCCGTCGCGGAGAGTAGCTACAATAAAATCACCTCGTCGGACGTTGAGGAAATGATGTTGGAGCGCGGTGTCACGGTGAGCTACGAGACGATTCGGGCATGGTGCCAGAAGCTTGGTGCCGAGGATTCGAAGCGCATGAAGAAGTGCCGCGGCCCGGTTGGTGATACTTGGCATCTTGACGAGGTGTATTTGAAGATCGATGGCCGCAATCAGTATTTGTGGCGAGCTGTCGATCAAGACGGAGAGGTGATCGACATACTCGTGCAGAGTCACCGAGATGCCCGCGCCGCAGAGCGATTTTTCAGAAAGATTCTACGAGTGGAGGGCACACTACCGCGTCGAGTCATCTCCGACCGTCTCGGTAGCTATGGTGTTGCAATGAAAAGGCTGATGCCTAGCGTTGAGCACATCAAGGACAAGGGTGCGAATAATCGAGCGGAGAATTCGCACCAGCCGACCAGGCAACGAGAGCGACGGCGAAACCGATTCAGGTCGGCCGGATCAGCGCAACGATTCCTTTCCAGTTTTTCAACGATCAACTACCACTTCAGAAACTACCGACATACACTGAGCGCATCGAATCACCGGTTGGTACTGGCGAAGCGCTTTGCCGAATGGAGTCAGATGTGCGGGAGCGTGGCATGAGGATTGTTGGCGATCACGCATACACACGTCTTGGCAAAGTTAAATTGACGATGCCATCCGAAGCTGTAAAAGCGTCAAGAGCCTGTCGATTGCACGAGCGTCAAAGGCCCAATCTTAACTTTTGTCAGGGCCTTGATTCACCGGTGCGTTGAGCCACTGATGAAATGAGTGCATCTGAAAAAAAGTAGCCGGAACTTCGCAATTCAACCACAAGCGGAACCACCTCAGTGATGTATCCGAGACTCTTGGCGCGCATAAGTAGGCCAAGAGTACCGATCATTGGTAGGCTGAAGATTTTAGCGCTTGCTCTTGCTGCCGCGTCGTCCAAAATGAGAAGGGGCTCGGTCCCATTTTGTTGAAACTCCAATGCGAGCGCTATTGGAGCTCGTTCACCTGCGTCGATGATCCAAAGTGGGCTAGTGGGGTCGAGGTCTAAATTGAGAGTCTCGACCGCGATTTCTAGCCAAGCATTTGCCTGTGCAAGTTGGATCGCTTCGAGATCGCCGAAATCGCCCGCCGATGTTATCTCTAGCCACACTACCGAAGGCACGATTACCTTCCCGTACAAGCTGTGCAGCAATTTCAAATGGTCAATCCGAGCAAGGGCTATCAATGGCCCCGCGTCGGCAATAACGGCTTGAGCGGCACGGCCTTTTGAGCTCGACTGACTCAACGTTCAAAGTCTTGAGAGTTCGCGAGCTCTTCATCGAGATCAGAAGCCGGGTAATCCACCACAGGGATTCCAGCCGCCGACACCATGGTGAGCATCTCACCCAGCGGTTTCCCCGCAAACTTTGCCGCAGCGCTTATTGAAAGGGTCTTTGCCTTAAACATGCTCAGGGCGATCGCATAGCGAACTCGTGGTAGGTCAACGATTCCCGCGAGTAACTCTAGGCTCACCAAGATCGCAGTAGGCTGATCGCGATTCATGACCATCACCAGATCCGCTTTTGCCTCGCGCAACGCCTCTGAGGGATTGTTTTTGAGCTGACGTACATTCACGGTTTGCAAGCTGTTCTCCCAGAGTGTAGGAACATTGTTATTGTAACCTCAATCCTCCGCTAGCGCAGCACTTTCCTAGGCGAGGACGGCCCAGTTAGCGAAAAGCGCGAACAAGGCGAATCATTTCGCGCGGCCAAATGTGCAAGTCTTGAGCGACACCGATTTAATGCGGATTCTTGTGGATTAGCCGCATCGCGGACCTTGACGACACGCAGACCACATTGATGGACGGCACAGGCCGCTGCGTGGTGGTGACGCTGCCTGCACCTGAGCGATATGCCGTTCACAAGTTGCTCATTATTGGTGAGCGCACGGGCGCATTCAGAGCTAAAACTTCCAAAGATGTTGCGCAAGTTGCGGCGTTAGCGGCCTATTTTAAAACCCATGCACCAGAAGCTTTGGCCGCCGCCTGGCAAGATGCCCTATCGCGTGGTCCAGGCTGGGTGAAAAGAGACACGGGTGGGCGAATAGCCTTGGCCGCAGTAAGCCCAGAACTAGCGGCCATATTGGCTAGGGACAGCTAATCAAACCATTTTCTAGGCTTATGGGACTAGGCCATCTAGTGAATTGCAGCAAAGGTCGATCCAAGGAATGCTCAAGAGGTTTATCTTCTGGAGTAGTACTTGCAAGGTCTTGGTCAACCGGCTCTCGGTCAACAGCCAGCCAAGGGGCCGGGTGGGGCACGCATCCATTACGAGCGCCATCGCCCTGAAGAGAGCACTCTATATCGCCTTGTGCAGCAGCATGCGGCTACATTCTTTGCACAGGTTGAGGCTACAACAGGCGCCGCCCTACCCAAATTCGTCAGGGAAAAGTTTGATGCCTTTCTTGAGTGCGGCATTCTGGCCCATGGTTTTCTAAGGCTGCGCTGTGCGGACTGCGCCCACGACAAGATCGTTGCGTTCTCATGCAAACGGCGAGGCTTTTGCCCGTCGTGTGGGGCTCGAAGGATGTCGGAGACGGCTGCTCACCTGGTCGATCACGTGATTCCTGAGGTACCGGTGCGGCAGTGGGTACTTTCATTGCCGATTCCACTTCGCTTGCTTTTGGCCGCACAGCCCGAGTTAGTCACGCCGGTCTTGCAAGTGGTTCAGCGGGTGCTTGCTCGTCACCTGCTTGAGCAAGCGGGCCTGAAGGCAGGTGAGGGTGATTGCGGTTCGGTGACTTTGATTCAGAGATTTAGCTCCGACATAACTTGCAAGCAAGTTAGTCTACGCTGCAACTTCGTTGTGGCTCCGCCGCCAACTTAAATATCCATCTGCATTGTTTAGTGTTGGACGGTGTCTACCGGACAAATGCCAAGGGCGAACCCGAGTTCGTCGAGACGCCTGCCCCGAGCGACGAGCAGGTGTGGGAGGTGTTGGAGAGAATCATCAAGCGCGTGATGAAGCAGCTGGTTCGTCGCGGCATTTTAGTTGAGGATCAGGGCGAGACGTATTTGGCTGATGCCGACGATGATTCCGAGGAAGCCCGGACGCTGAGGCCACTGCATCGGGGTTCGTGTGTATACCGAATTGCCTTCGGTCCTCGGGCAGGTCAGAAGGTGCTGACGTTGCCAGGCGCTCTGCCCAGAGAAATAAGTGACCAGCAGAAGTTATGCGCCAACCTGCAAGGCTTTAGCTTGCATGCGGGGGTGCGTTGCGGGGCTGGGCAGAAAAAGACCCTGGAGCGGCTATGCCGCTACATTACCCGGCCAGCGCTAGCCAACGAGCGGGTGCAGGTCAATGCTTCAGGCCAAGTCGAGCTGAAGCTCAAGACACCGTGGCGGGACGGCACGACGCATCAGGTGATGTCGCCGGTGGAGTTCATGCAGCGCTTGGCGGCGCTG
This sequence comes from Betaproteobacteria bacterium, assembly GCA_043767985.1. GTDB lineage: Bacteria > Pseudomonadota > Gammaproteobacteria > Burkholderiales > Burkholderiaceae_E > JAPOKJ01. The sequence goes on along the minus strand of JAYVKZ010000246.1, from coordinate 431 downwards.
GTGCCAAGGCCACGCTTGCACCTGATCCGCTTCCACGGCGTCTTGGCCCCAAATGCGAAGCTACGGGCCAAGGTGGTGCCACGCCCAGCAGATGAGCCTGCCCAGAAAGAGTCAACACCGGAGGATGGCGAGGCGGCAAATGGCCGAGCGATGCGCCTGGGTTGGGCCAAGCTCTTGAAGCGCGTCTTCAACCTCGATCTTGAACATTGCCCGAACTGCGGTGGTGAGCTCAAGATCATTGCAGCGATTCTTGAAAGACCGTCGATTGAGAAGATTCTCACTCACCTGGGCCTACAGGCCAGAGCGCCACCACGCGCACCTGCTCGTGGGCAGATGCCGCTTCAAGACTTCTGAGCTTAGAGAGCCAGACCCAATCCAAAATACCAAGTGACTTGCGAGCTAAGGTCAGGCGGGCGGCTGGGCGCGTACAA
>JAYVKZ010000245.1:0-13003 GCA_043767985.1 Betaproteobacteria bacterium | reverse complement strand
CAGGACGCGCCCTTTTCATCCTACCCTGGCGTGAGCCGTTGGTTTCTTCCAATCGGTGCCGGGCGGCTGACCTTAAATTTTAAGGTGGGTGCAGAGGTCCGTCCGGTGCATCTGAACGGCACGTCGTCGACGCACCATTTTGCAGGCGAGGATGAGTTGCATATGGTCCTGCGCGACGGCCCCACGAAAGCGCTCAATGTCATGACCACGGGTAGTGTTCCAAGAGTGACGATGGAAAGATTGCACCTGGCCGAAGCTGGGTCTCTAAGCTTGCCTGAGAACCAGCCAGGTGTTGTGAGCCTCTTGTTGCTGGCTAAGGGTAAGTGCCGTGCTAGCGCCGCTGAGTGGCGCGATGATATGGGCCTGTTTGATAGCTTGGTGGGCGATGACTTGGTGGGCGATGACTTGGTCGGCGATGACTTGGTCGGCGATCTCCCCCACGGCACGACGTTTGAAGTGGAGCCTAGTGGCCCTTGCGAATGGGTCAGGGTCGTGCTTCGTTGGCCTTGAGGATGTCGATTTAGAAGAAGTGATAAGGCCCTTGATACTAACCGATGTAGCTGGTATGGCTCACCAATCCACGACCTGCTTCCCAAAGATGCAGCATGCAGGCGGGTGGCCCCATAAACGATTGTGGTTGTGCATCGGCCTTAAGCTGTAGGGCAATTTCGGTCGTTGTGCTCGGGCAACTGAGCACCACCGTTCCCGCCCAGCGATGGACCATGCCACGATGGACATGCCCGACGAGAATCGCTTCAATATTGTGAAAGCGAGCAACCACGGCTTTGAGCGGTTCTGCATCTAAATATCGGTAGGCGTCAAGATAGCCGATGCCGGAAACAAAAGGCGGGTGATGCATGATGATCAGCGTCGGCTTGATCGAGTTGGTCGCCAAGGTCTGCTCTAACCAAGCCAAACCCGCAGCATCCATCGCCCCCGCGTGCTGGCCCGGCGGGCAGCAATCCAGTGCGACGATTCTCATGGGGTAGTCATCAACGCAGTAATGTAGCGGGCCCGCCTTGGGTAGGTAATGATGTTGGGCGAACGCTGTCACCATGTGTTCTCGGTGGTCATGGTTGCCAGGGATGACCAAATACGGAATCTCAAGCCGATTGAGTAGGGGGACGACCACATCATACCGACGTTCATTGCAACATTAGAGCCAGGCCAGCAAGATTAACAGCAACGCTGATCCAAAATATTAAGCGAAAATAGCGCTTAAGTGTTTTGTGCCGAAAAATTCTTTGAGCGAGTAAAGCACCTGGCCAGCCACTTACCAGGGAAAGAAAATGCAGGGTTACCTCCGGGGTACGCCGAGCCCCGCGCTTCGCGGCAGACTTATCGAGCGCATAGACGATAAAAGTTATAAGGCTTGCAACAAGATACACCAAGACCACTAGCGTCAAATTGCGCTGCATCACGTCGCGTTAACCCGATACCAATAGTCATGCGAGCGTTCAAATCCTAGGGCTTCATAAATTCTAATCGCCCCAAGATTCGCATGCTCGACTTGTAGGAAAGCCGTGTGAGCGCCCAGACTAGCGCCCCAGGACATCAGCTTGCGGCACATTGCAGAGGCGAGACCTTGACGCTGATAGGAGGCCTTGGTCGCGATTTCGAATAGTCCTAGATGCTGATGAGTAAGTACACCGAGGCCACAAGATACAGGGGCGCCGTCTTTACTTGAAACAGCGAATTGGGTCGTGTTGGGTAAGGTTTGAAGCAGGCGTAAATGCGGTTTCGCGTGCCGCGTGCTCTTGCCAGAAATTGCGTAGTAGAGCTCAAGCCATTGCTCGGGAGTTAATGCCGCTTCGGGTGAACTGTTCGCGCCACTTGGGGCGAGCGCTGAGGTCATCACTAACGATGGATCAATGCGTGAGTACCCGCGCTTGCCAAGAAGATCGTCCAGTGTTGGTGTCTGGTTCAATGAGTACAACCGAAATATCGTGGGCAGACCTCTCCGGGTATATCGACACTCAATGTGTTCTAGATGCTCCTCGGAAAGCGAATGAGCTTGCGAACCCGCATTGACTGAATTCGCTCGCTTGGTAAAGCCCTCAGCAAAGCGCAGATGCCAACCAAGGAAAGATTCTTGCTCAAAGCAAGGCCACGCGGCTAATCCGGCCGCTTCAATATCGTGAAAGGTTTCTGTGGTCATATAGGCTTTAGCTTGAAAGATCAGAGATTTCTAAGCATCTTCAAGAATGCATTATTCTATCGCTCGATGCCTCACTCCTCTTATTTTAGGTAACAACATGACTATCCTCTCCTCTCTTAAGAATAAGCAAGTTCGTCTGGCCGCACGCCCAATGGGCTTACCCAAACCCAGCGATTGGCAACACACGGAAGAAGCGGTGGGCGAGCCAGAAGAGGGTGGAATTTTAGTCAAAAACCATCTTCTGTCGCTCGACCCCGCCATGCGTGGCTGGATGAATGACGGTAAGAGCTATATCCCACCGGTCGGTATTGGCGAGGTGATGCGGGCCGGGGGCGTGGGCGAGGTGATTGCTTCGAAGAGCCTGCAATTTCCTGTCGGCACGATGATTAGTTCTGGCCTCGGTGTGCAGCAATACACGCTCATGTCGGCAGATCAAATCAAAGCTCAGGGTACGTTCGCCATCGATGTCAAAGCGGCCCCCGCAGAGAAGTGGCTGAACGCGCTCGGCATGCCCGGCATGACTGCTTACTTTGGTCTGCTCGACGTCGGCGTCCCCAAGGCGGGCGAAACGGTGGTGGTATCAGGTGCAGCCGGTGCGGTTGGGCAAACTGTCGGCCAAGTTGCGAAGATCAAGGGCTGTCGCGTGGTCGGTATCGCCGGTGGCCAAGCCAAGTGCGATTTTGTGGTGAACGAGATGGGTTTTAATGCATGCGTTGATTACAAATCGGCCGATTTTCGTGCAGCGCTAAAGGAAGCTTGCCCCAAGGGAATCGACGTTTACTTCGATAATGTGGGTGGCGATATTCTTGATTTGGTGTTGACGCGTATCAATCGCAAAGCGCGCATCATCGTCTGTGGAGCAATTTCACAGTACAACAATACAACTCCAGTCAAGGGCCCCTCAAACTATTTGTCCTTGCTCGTGAATCGCGCCCGGATGGAAGGTATCGTGGTCTTTGACTATGCCGCTCAGTACCCAACCGCCATTCAAGAAATTGGTGCTTGGATGAAGGAAGGCAAGTTCATTTCGCGCGAGGATGTGGTGGAAGGCATTGAGAACTTTCCCTCGGCCTTGCTCAAGCTTTTTAACGGCGAGAACTTCGGCAAGTTGATTTTGAAAGTCAATTAAGTACTATTTTAGCCATTGAATCACTTGGGGGATGAGCAAGGCCCCCAACACGCCATGCAAGCCCATGGCCAAGCTTGCATAAGCGCCGGCCTCTTGGCTCAGACTAAAGGCCCGCGATGCCCCAATGCCGTGAGCCGCCACGCCAATCGCAAAGCCGCGTTGCCACCAGGCTTTGCTGACACAGCGATCCAGCACGAACTTCGCGATCACCGCGCCCAGCACGCCCGTTAACACTGCAAAGACTGCTGTTAATGTTGGCGAGGCGCCTAGCCTCTCCGCGATACCCATGGCAATCGGTGCCGTCACTGACTTAGCGTACAGCCCATTGATCAAGCTCGGGTCGACTCCCGTGAGTTTTGCTACCCCTACCGCGCTGAAGATCGACACGATACCCCCGCTTAAAAGAGCTGCCAAAAGTGGGAAAATTCTCGCTCGAATGTTGGGCATGGCGATCAAGCCGCGATAGATCGGCACGGCCAGGGAGACAGTGGCCGTCCCCAATAAAAAGTGTACAAACTGCGCACCTTCGAAATACTTTTGATAGGGCATATCAAATGCCTGAATCGCAAGCGCCACCAACAGTACGGCAATGGCGACAGGGTTAGCCAGTGGGTGATTGCCGCTTCGGCGATAAAGCAGGAGGCCGATTTGATAAGCTGTTAAGGTCAGAATAAGCGCCAGCAAAGGGCTGCCTGAAAGGTAGACCCAGATCTCGCCAATCGGCAGGCGTTGATCCTTCATCGCTCGCGATCCAAAGCCTTGAGAACCAGGGCGGTCACGGCAATGCTTGCAGCCACGCTGACGAGTAAAGCCGCGAATATGCCAAGGAAGTTCGCGCGTAGTTGTGGCAAGAACAAAACCACACCGACTGCGGCCGGCACGAACAATAGGCCTAAGTGCTGGCTAAAACCATCGGCGACAAAGGCGAGCGAATCGTTCACCCGCCCTCGAAGCCCAAGAAAAGCGAGTAAGAGGATGAGTCCAAACACTGGTCCTGGAATGGCGGGAAAAATAAACTTTGAGACTAACTCGCCGAAGCCTTGAAAGATGAGAATTTGAACTAAACCTGCGATCAAGCCACCTTTTTTTATTTCCGGCGGTGCTGCTTCTAGCTCATTACCAGCGGATGAAGAGGGCCGAATCATGCGTTCATGCTTCGTCTTTGAGTGCCAAGAATCCACCGCTTTGCCGCGTCCACAAACGTGCATACAGGCCTTTTCTCTCTAGCAACTCTTGATGGCTGCCGATCTCCACAATCTTGCCCTGGTCCATGACAATTAAGCGGTCCATGGCGGCGATGGTCGAGAGACGATGCGCAATTGCCAATACGGTTTTGCCTTGCATCAAGCGGCCGAGGCTTTCTTGAATGGCGGCTTCGACCTCGCTATCAAGCGCACTGGTGGCTTCATCGAGCACCAAGATCGGAGCATTCTTAAGGATGACCCTTGCAATCGCAATACGTTGTCTTTGCCCGCCACTGAGCTTGACGCCCCGCTCACCGACGTGAGCATCGAAACCTTTGCGTCCTTCGAGATCTTGCATCCCTTCAATGAAGTGTTCTGCCTCCGCTTCTTGCGCTGCTAGGCGAACTTCTTGGTCGCTTGCATCGGGGCGGCCATAGCGCAAGTTCTCAGAAATGGAGCGATGCAGGAGCGAGGTGTCCTGAGTGACCATTGCAATGTTGGCTTGCAAGCTGTCGAGGGTTACTTTGGAAATGTCTTGACCGTCGATCAGTATCTTGCCGCCTTGAATGTCATAGAGCCGCAACAGTAAATTGGTTAAGGTGCTCTTGCCCGCACCCGAAGGGCCGACCAAGGCAATTTTTTCCCCAGCACGAATCGCCAAGTTAAGCTCGGAAAACACTTTGAGATCATCGCGATAACCGAAATTTACATTTTCGAAACGGATCTCGCCCGGGCCTACCGTTAAAGGCCTGGCATCGGTTGGATCGGCCACGGTCAGAGGCTTCGAGAACATCGTGATACCGTCTTTCACCGTTCCAATGTTTTCAAAGAGCGTGGACATCTCCCACATAATCCAGTGCGAGATACCGTTCAAACGCATCGCCATGGCGGTGGCCGCCGCAACCGCCCCAACGCCGACTTCACCCTTGCTCCAAAAATAAAGCACCAAGCCTGAGGTGCTGAGAATCATTGCCACCGATAAAATAGCGTTGGCGATTTCAAATTGTGTCGCTAGGCGCATTTGGGCGTAGGCGGTCCCTAGGAACTCCTGCATCGATTCCTTCGCATAAGCAGCCTCGCGCTCATGGTGCGAGAACAGTTTAACGGTGGTGATGTTGGAGTAAGCATCCGCAATACGGCCGGTCATCGTGCTACGGGCATCGGCTTGTAACTTGCCGACTTCGCCGATCTTGGGCACAAAGTAGCGTAGCAAGACAATATACAGGGCCAACCAACCGAAGAAAGGCGCGAGTAGCCAAAGCTGAAAACCACCGACCAAACCGGCCATCGTGAAAAAGTAAATGATCAAGAACACGGCGAGGTCGCTAAACGCAATCAGCACCGCACGCACGGCCAGGGCGGTTTGCATGACCTTGGTCGCGATCCGACCGGCGAACTCGTCTTGATAGAAAGCAAGACTCTGCGAGAGCATCCAACGGTGAAAGTCCCAACGCAGGCGCATTGGGAAGTTGCTGAACAAAACCTGATACTTGATGGTCGCTTGTACTGCGACGAGAGCAACACTGCCCACCAAAAGTGCGGCGAGAAGCAAAAGATCATTGCCGCGCTCCGTCCAAAGCTGCGCGGGAGCGGTGCTGGCGATCCAATCGACGATCTTGCCCATAAAGGCAAAGAGCAGCGCCTCAAAGGCGCCGATCAAGGCGGTGACTAGGGTAAGCGCAAGATAAAAACGCCGAGTGCCCTTGGTGGAGTTCCAAATGAACTCACGAATGCTTTTCGGAGCAACTTTTGACGGGCGCGCAGGAAAGGGATCGAGCAAACGCTCAAAGTAGCTATACAACAATGGTCCAGTGCAAAAAATTCGTACTGAAAATGATTCGATGCGCCCCCAGCTTGCAAGGCTTTAGAACAGCACCACGCCACGGATGGACTCACCGCGCTTCATCAGATCGAAGCCCTTATTGATGTCCTCGAGAGGCATCGTATGGGTAATTAGATCGTCAATGTTGACCTTGCCATCCATGTACCAGTCCACAATCCTCGGCACATCGGTGCGGCCGCGTGCACCGCCGAAAGCCGAGCCCTTCCATTGTCGGCCCGTCACAAGCTGGAAAGGACGGGTGCTGATTTCGGCACCCGCTTCGGCCACGCCGATGATAATGCTTTGGCCCCACCCCTTATGAGTGCATTCCAAGGCTTGCCGCATCACCTTGGTGTTGCCAATGCATTCAAAACTGTAGTCCGCACCACCGTCGGTGAGTTGAACAATGGCGTCAACCACGTTCTCGGTCTCATTTGGATTGATGAAGTGGGTCATGCCGAACTTGCGGGCCATGGCTTGGCGCGCTGGATTGATGTCAACACCAATAATTTTGTCAGCGCCTACCATCTTGGCGCCTTGAATAACGTTCAGACCAATACCGCCCAAGCCAAACACCACGACGTTCGCACCGGCTTCGACTTTTGCGGTGAACAGCACCGCGCCAATGCCCGTGGTGACGCCACAGCCGATATAGCAGACCTTGTCGAACGGGGCGTCTTTACGAATTTTCGCCATCGAAATTTCCGGCGCCACCGTGTAGTTACTAAAGGTTGAGGTGCCCATATAATGAAAAATGGGTTTGCCCTCCAGGGAGAATCGACTGGTGGCATCAGGCATCAGCCCGCGGCCTTGTGTGCCGCGAATTTGCTGACACAAATTGGTTTTCCGGGAAAGGCAAAACTTGCAGGTACGACACTCTGGTGTGTACAAGGGGATGACGTGATCACCTTTTTGCAAAGTCGTTACACCCGGACCAACGTCCACCACAATGCCCGCGCCCTCATGGCCGAGAATCGCTGGGAAGATGCCTTCGGGATCAGCTCCCGAGAGTGTGTAGTAATCGGTATGGCAAATGCCCGTCGCCTTAATTTCGACGAGCACTTCACCCGCGCGTGGGCCATCGAGGTCGACCGTTTCAATGGTTAGAGGTGCGCCAGATTTCCAGGCGACTGCTGCTTTGGTTTTCATAAGGGCTTAGCTTTATTCAGCGTTCAAAAGTGCGACAGGTACGCATTGTAAGGCGTACCTTGGCTCGAGACTAGGGCTTGTCGAGGGGGCGCTTGCGACCATGCATCATCGAGGCCACGAGGTTTTCACGATGCCGCAGGCCGGCAAGGAGTACCCCCAGGAGATGCAGGGCAATCAAGACCAAGAACGGCCAAGTAAAAAGAGCGTGAAGGTTGCCTACCCATGCGATACCCCAAAACCGGTCAGTGGTGTAGAGCCAACCGAACAAGCCTCCCAGAAGCACGAGACTCAGAAGGGTGATGACCATCCACGCACCTAATGGGTTGTGGTTGAGGTGGCGTGCCTCTTTGCGCCTCAAAACCGTGCTCGCGTAGTGGAGGGTCTCGCGACAACCTCGCGTAAAACTAGCAAAGCGTACAGTGTGAGACCCCCAGAAGCCAAGGAGCATCCTAATACTTGCGAGCGCCAGTGCGAGGTAACCCGCCCCTTCGTGGATGTTGCCGCCCTCATGGGTAAACAGTGCGACTAGGACGCTGAGTGCCAAAGCCCAATGCAGGAGTCGCTGCCAAGCGGGCCAGACTTTAAGACTGGCGGCCTGGTTCAAGCGCCCCCTCGGAAGCAGGAATAACCCCAGGCAGTCATTTTGAACGGGAGGTGATAATGCTGGGTCGGGTCGGCGATGCCGAATCGATAGGTCACAAGGTCCAGAAAAGTGATGCTTGGCGCGGCACTGCTGGTTCGAGCGGGCTGCGGCTGTTCGGTTAAATAAAACTCGCCCACGTGCAGTACTGCCTCAAAGTAGCCGGGCGCAAAGGTTTGTTCCAAGCGAAGGTCGTCGAGCAGGCCTCGTGGACCAATCGTTCCGCTCGCGACGAGACTGCGGTTCGGCGTGACCGAATACAGCTCTACCTTCAACCCTTGCGCTAACAAGCCCGAGGCAACATCGACAACATGAATGGAAATGCCGGGCATGGGCCGTGAACGCTTATCGCTTGGTTGGTACGGGCGCCAAGGTCACCGGATGAAAGTAGGCCTCAACCCGCTCACCTTTTTCATTAATGGCATAAACCTCATAGCAACCACCATCTTCCTTAATGCGGCGCACCACCCAGCCTTTTTCTGTCAGCATTTTCTCAAGTTTTTCGACAGCATGCCAAGTGCTTTTCGGGCCCGAATCGCAGGTGGCTAAGCCAGTGGCTTGAGCCTCCGGAATGACCGAAGCTACCTCTAAGTAAAGTCCCAAAGCTATAATTAACGCCGAGGCAAGGGCGATGGTTTTTCGAGGGTGTTTCATGGCGTTCCTTCAGCTCTTGATACAGGTGACGTTGGGTGGCAAGCGTTAGAGTAGCATCGCCATCATAACTTGACGCCGTTCGCTGTGCGTACCGAAATTCCCGACCGCCAATGAGGAAGCGACCGTTGCCCTGACTAGGCTGGACACTGAACATGGCTATCTCGAAAGATTTTGCGGATTACTGCTGTGAGCTTCTCTCTGGGGTCGGCACCCCTATCGCCAAGCGCATGTTTGGAGGCTGGGCCATCTACATCGACGGCCTTTCGATTGCCTGGATCATTGATTTGTCTCCCAAAGGAGCGGGGAACAACGAAAAGTTGTATCTCAAGGCCAGTGATGAAACCAGGACGCAATATGAGGCCGCAGGCTGTGAGCGTTTTGCCTACCTGGCTAAGGGCAAGGAGAATTCCTTGAACTATTACAGTGCACCCGATTCAGCGATGGAATCCCCTCGAGAGATGCTTGCCTGGGCCCGTTTGGCGCTGAGTTGCGCGCTTGAAGCAAAAAATAAGCCCAAAAAGCGCGCCAAAAGACCCCATCAAGGCCTAATCCCTTCGCTTAGAGTAGCTTTACCAGCGCTCAAAGGGGTAAAATCCGCTCCTCACAAGGTAGCCCATGTCCAGCCCATTAAGCGTCTACCAAGACGTTTCCCTCTTTCCGCGCCCCGCCAAACCCCTCAGTAGTTACCGCAAGTACTGGGCGGCACGATTTGGTACGGCCCCGTTTTTGCCAATGACCCGGGCCGAGATGGACACACTGGGCTGGGATAGTTGCGACATTATTATCGTCACTGGCGACGCCTATGTGGATCACCCCAGCTTTGGCATGGCAGTGATCGGGCGCATGTTGGAGTCGCAAGGGTTTCGGGTGGGGATCATTGCGCAACCCGATTGGCAAAGCGCGGATCCGTTCAAGATTTTAGGCAAGCCCAATCTGTTTTTTGGCGTGACCTCGGGCAATATGGATTCGATGATTAACCGGTATACGGCTGATCGAAAAATTCGTAGCGACGATGCTTACACGGCAGGGGATGTGGGCGGCAAGCGCCCTGATCGCGCCGCGATTGTGTATAGCCAGCGTTGCCGTGAAGCGTATGGCGATGTGCCAATTATTCTCGGTGGCATTGAAGGCTCACTGCGGCGTATCGCGCATTACGACTATTGGCAAGACAAAGTGCGCCGTTCGATTGTGGTGGATGCCAAGAGCGATTTATTGCTCTATGGCAATGCCGAGCGCGCCATTGTTGAAATCGCCCATCGCCTAGCGGCGCGTGAACCCATTCTAAGCATCACCGATGTTCGTGGCACCGCCTTTGTGCGCCGCCCGGATGACGACAATCGGCACGGATGGTTTGAGATCAATTCAACCGATGTCGATGCTCCAGGCCGGGTAGAGTCACACGTCAATCCTTACATGACCACCTCGGAACAAGCCAAAGCTCAGGGTGCGACCTGCGAGAAAGAGGACAAGGCGGCAGCGGTGGCTGTTCAGCAAGAAGCTGAAGGCGCGACCAAGGCTCAAGTACTAAATTTCGTTCCTAACCCCAAGCTTCAATCGAAGGGAACGCTTAAAGTTCCTCCGCGTGATCGCTCTGTGATTCGCCTGCCGTCCTATGAGCAAGTGAAAAGCGATCCGGTGCTTTATGCCCACGCCAATCGGGTGCTGCATTTAGAAACCAACCCGGGTAATGCCCGCTGCCTGGTGCAGGCTCACGGCGAGGGCCCGACCGCTCGCGACGTGTGGATTAACCCTCCGCCCATTCCTCTGACCACCGAAGAAATGGATTTGGTCTTCGGTCTGCCCTATGCCCGTAGCCCGCATCCTGCCTATGCAGACGAAAATGGCAGCCACGATGCAGCCACCAAGATCCCCGCTTGGGAAATGATTCGATTCAGCGTGAACATCATGCGCGGTTGTTTTGGGGGGTGCACGTTTTGCTCCATCACCGAACATGAAGGCCGCATTATTCAGAGCCGCTCGGAAGACTCGGTGATCCGCGAGATTGAAGACATACGCGACAAGGTCGCAGGTTTTACCGGCATCATTTCCGACCTGGGCGGGCCAACCGCCAACATGTACCGCATTGGTTGTAAAAGCCCAGAAATCGAGTCGGCCTGCCGCAAACCAAGCTGCGTGTATCCCGATATTTGTAGCAATCTCAATACTGACCATGGCCCGCTGATCAGTATGTATCGCCGTGGCCGAAAGTTGAGCGGCATTAAGAAAATCTTGATTGGCTCGGGCCTTCGTTACGACTTGGCGGTCAAGTCCCCCGAGTATGTGAAGGAGCTTGTGCAGCACCACGTCGGTGGCTATCTCAAGATTGCGCCGGAGCATACCGAGCAAGGCCCCCTTACCAAGATGATGAAGCCGGGTATCGGCAGCTACGACAAGTTCAAGCAAATGTTTGAAAAGTTCAGCGCCGAGGCGGGCAAAAAGCAGTATCTGATCCCTTACTTTATCGCCGCCCATCCGGGCACTAGCGATGAGGACATGATGAATCTTGCGATCTGGCTCAAACGCAATGGCTTTCGAGCGGACCAAGTGCAAACCTTTTATCCTTCGCCCATGGCGACAGCCACAGCGATGTATCACAGCAATCGCAATCCTTTGCGTAAAGTGACCCGTACTAGCGAAACGGTGGACATTGTGCGCGGAGATCGCCGCCGCCGCTTGCACAAGGCCTTCTTGCGCTATCACGATGCCAACAATTGGCCAGTGCTGCGTGAGGCCTTGAAGAGCATGGGGCGGGCCGACTTGATTGGTAATGGCAAGCAGCATTTGATCCCCACGTTCCAACCTGTGACCGATGGCAGTTACCAAAGTGCGCGTCGCAAAAATTCGACCTCCGCGCCGGGTAGTTTGGTGCGACCTGCTCAAACCTTCACCGGCGCCCGTGGGGGTGCCGGTACGCGAACCGTGGTGGGTAAAGGCGGACTACCCTTTGATTCCGAGGCCAAGCTGAGTCCTTCGGCCCGGATGAGCCCCGCTGCGTTTGCGACGAGCGGGCGAACTGCTGGAGCAAGGTCGGCGCCAGTAAAGGGTCAGATCTTGACGCAGCATACGGGTCTACCGCCTCGTGTCACGGGTAGTCGTGGAGATACTGCTGCACAAGCACGACGTCCTGGCAAGGCCCGCAAGCCCTAATGCGCTAAAAGATGGCCTTCGAAGACAGTTCTACCCTCCGAAAGAGAAACTCAAGTAAAATTAGACTGTTCGCACTAGATCGAGCCTGTCATCGAATCGTTTTCAAATGCTCGTAAGCTTTGAAAAAGTAAGTAGATAGAGCCGACGTCGACAAAGAGACCTTAAACAACAAATATTTTAAAAGCCGCATCAATCACTTATGTCTGACGTTGCTCCTTCCCAAGTCGTTCCAAGTCGTTCCGTTTTAAGCCCTGCCCTTGAAACGCCCATTTCTCCCAGTCAGCCCATGCCACATCGCAAGGTGATCCGGACCTGGTTATTGCCCTTGGCGCAAAAAGTGGTGCTGTATCCCATTTTGTTGCTTATTCTCGATTACGCGATTCTCCTCAGCCTCCTGGGCGGAACGGTCGCTTTCGATCATTGGGCCTTGAAGCTCCTGTGCGGCATGGCCGCTGGTTTCATGATTGGCCGCATCTTTATCATCGGCCATGACGGTTGTCATCAAAGCCTCACGCCTAACCGAACCTTGAACAAATGGTTAGGTCGGGCAGCCTTTATGTCGTCTCTCACGCCTTTTAGTCTTTGGGACATCGGTCACAATGTCGTGCATCACGGCTACACCAATTTGAAGGGTGTCGATTTCGTATGGGCACCGCTCACGGCTGAAGAGTTTCAAGCCCTGCCTCCGATGCGCCGCTTCTTGGAGCGTTTGTATCGCAGTGGTTGGGCACCTGGCCTCTACTACATGATTGAAATCTGGTGGCGCCGTATGTTCTACCCGAACAGCGAAAATATGCCGACGCGTCGCTCTGTGTTTTTGTGGGACAACATTCTCGTCACCGCCTATGCACTTGTGTGGATCGCCGCATTGTGGGTCGCGGCCGCTTTCACCGGTCAATCGGTGCTCTTGACGCTGCTCATGGGCTTTGTCGTGCCATTCATGTTCTGGTGCGCCATGATCGGCTTCGTGGTCTACGTGCACCACACCCACACCGCCGTGCAGTGGCACGACGACAAAGCCGCCTGGGCGCGTGCGGCGCCCTTTGTGTCCACAACGGTGCACCTCACATTTCCCCTGCGCATCGGCGCGCTGCTGCACCACATCATGGAGCACACCGCG
>JAYVKZ010000244.1:0-3410 GCA_043767985.1 Betaproteobacteria bacterium | reverse complement strand
GCCTGGCACCACACGCGACGCTATTGAGATCGATTTTCAGCATCAGGGTCGACCCTATATTTTGGTCGATACTGCAGGGATTCGTCGCCGAGGGAAAGTGACTGAAGCGATCGAGAAGTTCTCTGTGATTAAAACCTTGCAAGCGATTGAGGACAGCAACGTGTGCATTCTGATGCTCGACGCCAGCCAAGAGGTGTCGGACCAAGACGCCAATATTTCTGGCTATATTCTTGAGGCGGGTCGAGCCTTGGTCATTTCCATTAATAAATGGGACAAGCTCGACGAGTACGAGAAAACTCGTATTAAGAAGGAGTTTGAACGTAAGCTCCATTTTCTTGGTTTTGCACGTACCCATTTCACCAGCGCCCTCAAGGGTTTTGGCGTCGGCGCCTTGATGCGTTCCGTCGATGAAGCTTGTGCGGCCGCGTATAAGAAGCTCACGACCCCCAAATTGACCCGTGCACTGATCGATGCTGTCGAGAAGCAGGCGCCGCCTCGTCATGGTCCGTTCAGGCCGAAGCTGCGCTACGCCCACCAAGGAGGCTCGAACCCGCCGATCGTGGTGATCCATGGCAATTCTTTGGACCATATCGCGGAACCCTATAAGCGCTACCTTGAGACCACGTTTCGCGAGAAATTTAGCCTGACCGGTACCCCCTTAAGAATTGAATTTCGCAGTACCGTGAACCCCTATGCTCGAGAGGCGGGTCGGATTATGAAGTAACTGGTCCAGGATCAGTGCGAAGTAATGAACCGCTAAACGGCGCGACGAATGGAAGATGCTTGACAGAGTTGTGGTGTTCTAACCGCATAATTGTTAAATATACACTTGGCGGTTACCGTTGAGTTCTGTACTATTAATCCCAATATCTCATTTTATGAAATATGGGGTATGTCGTTCTTACTGTTTTCTAAAGCTTTCTCCTCTAACATCTAACAATAATCGGAGCTCAACATGAGCAACAAAGGGCAACTTTTACAAGACCCGTTTTTGAACCTTCTGCGCAAAGAACATGTGCCAGTCTCCATTTATTTGGTGAACGGCATTAAGCTTCAGGGCCAAATCGAGTCGTTCGACCAGTATGTGGTCCTACTTCGTAACACTGTTACCCAAATGGTCTACAAACATGCGATATCGACCGTCGTTCCTGGTCGCTCTGTGGACTTCGTCCAAGAAGGCGAGCCAAGCTGAGAGGCGAGCTTTCCCAGGCTAAGATCCCGAGGCTGGTCGCCTCATTAGGTGGCATGGCCACCTCAAAAGCAGGGCCGGATCGAGCCTTCTTGGTGGGTGTCAAGCTGAGTGGGGCAACTGCTAATTCAGGTTTTGAAGACTCTCTCGAAGAGCTTCGCGCTTTAGCAGGTTCAGGCGGGTTTGATTGCGGCGGCGAGATGTACTTCAAGCGCGATCGACCAGACGCAGCCTGTTTCATCGGATCTGGACAAGCGGAACGTCTTGCCGAGGCTGCCAAGGCCGACGGCGCGCAGTGCATCGTTTTCGACCGCGAGCTTTCTGCGGTGCAAGAACGTAATCTGTCTCAATTGGTCGATCTGCCGATTGTCGATCGCAGTGAATTGATCTTAAGAATTTTTGCCAGCCGTGCCCGTAGTAACGAAGGCAAGTTGCAGGTGGAGTTAGCGCGCCTTGAGCATTTAGCGGCAAGATTGGTGCGCGGCTGGAGCCATTTAGAGCGTCAACGCGGCGGTATTGGCGTACGTGGTGGGCCGGGTGAGAAACAGGTTGAACTTGATCGACGAATGATCACCACCAAAGTAAAAAAACTACGTGGCGAGCTCGAGAAGATCACTCGTCAGCGTAAAACCCGCCGCCGGGCGAGGGCGCGTAGCAGCACATTCAACGTCGCCATTGTCGGCTATACCAACGCTGGAAAGTCGACGCTTTTCAATCGTCTAACGGGCGCACAAAGTTATGCGGCGGATCAATTGTTTGCGACGCTAGATACTCTCACTCGAGAGATCCCTGCCAACGCTTGGCCTAGTCTCATGCCGCAAGTGGTGATCTCCGACACTGTTGGATTTGTACGCGATCTACCGCACCAGTTAGTAGAGGCTTTTCACGCCACCTTAGAGGAAACGATTGAGGCCGATCTACTGCTCCATGTGGTCGATACCAGTGCCCTCGATCGGGAGGCCCAAATTGCTCAGGTGAACAAAGTGTTGCACGCCATTGGCGCCTCCGAGATTCCACAATTAGTGGTCCTCAACAAGATCGATAAGATCGGTGCAGATGACACTCGCTGTGGTAGCATCTCAAAGCTGTTTGTGAGCGCACAAACTGGTCTTGGCATGGAGTCCTTAAAGCAAGAAATTATGCGGGTTGCCCTTGAAAATGCAGCCTTTGATCCAATCTCAGCTACCCATGCTGCTTACATACCTGCGACACCCCCCGATGAGCAAACTTTTGAGAGCGATCTTTTCCTTGAACGATCCCGGTTGGGGTCGGAGCAAGAGTCCACCCCCGTCGTCGACGCCTGAGGCAAAGGGTCAAGACGGTTCTGAGAACCGTCCTGAGAACGGCTCCGAAGGTCGGCAACAGGACAATAAACGGCCCGAGGGCAACAATCCCCGTGGCTCAAAAGATGGGCCCCCTGATCTCGACGAGCTTTGGCGTGATTTCAACCGCAAGCTCAATAGCCTGTTCGGGAAAGGTAAAGGCTCCGGAAACCTGCCACGCCCCAGCGGAAATAATAACGGCGGTAATGGCGATGGGCCGGGCGTGGGCGGAAACGGCTTTCGTGGTGCCGGAATAGGACTAGTCGTTGTCGCTGCTGGGGCGCTCTTGCTGTGGCTCGCTAGCGGCGTGTTTATCATTCAAGAGGGGCAGACCGCAGCGATTTTGCAGTTTGGCAAATTAGACCGAACCCGCGATCAGGCCGGTATTACCTGGCGTTGGCCTTATCCGATCGAAGCCCATGAGGTTATTAACACCCAGCAATTACGTACGGTGGAGGTAGGCTATCGTCAAGTGCCTAAGAATAAGCTTGAGCGTGAGTCGCAAATGCTGACGATGGATCAAAGTATCGTCGATATGCAGGTGGCGATCCAATATCGCATTAGCGACGCTAAGGCCTTCTTTTTCAACAACAACATCAGTGGCAATCCCGAGGAATTGGCTCGCCAAGCCGCTGAAGCGGCGATGCGCGAAATTGTTGGGCGACGCACGATTGACCAAGTGCTGTACGAGGAAAAAGAAGCCGTCGCCAAAGATGCTCGCGTGTTGATGCAAAAGTTAGTAGATCGCTACGGCGCCGGTATTACTGTTATTGATGTCACGGTTCAACAAGCCCAGCCTCCAGAAAAGGTTCAAGCGGCCTTTGAAGATGCCAATAAAGCTGCTCAAGACAAAGAAAATTTCATCAATGAAGGCCGCTCTTACGCCAACGATGTCATTC
>JAYVKZ010000243.1:0-14892 GCA_043767985.1 Betaproteobacteria bacterium | reverse complement strand
ACCCCCCACTATGCATTTATCCGATCTCAAGGCCCAACACGTTACGGCACTTGTCGAGCTGGCTTCCAGCTTGGAGATTGAAAACGCCAATCGGCTTCGCAAACAGGAATTGATGTTTGCCATTCTTAAGAAGAGGGCCAAGACGGGCGAACAGATTTTCGGTGATGGCGTTCTAGAAATTTTGCCTGACGGCTTTGGCTTCCTACGATCTCCAGAGACTTCCTATCTGGCGAGTACCGACGACATTTATCTCTCCCCATCGCAAATTCGTCGCTTCAGTCTGCATACTGGCGACTCGATCGAAGGCGAAGTACGTACCCCGAAAGATGGCGAACGTTACTTTGCGCTCGTTAAGGTTGACAAAATCAATGGATCGCCGCCAGAAGCCTCGAAAAACAAGATTCTGTTCGAGAACTTAACGGCATTGCATCCCGACCGGCCGATGAAACTCGAGCGCGACATCAAGTCCGACGAGAACATCACCTGCCGAATTATCGACATGGTCGCCCCGATTGGCGCAGGCCAACGCGGCATTATTGTCGCGCCTCCAAAATCCGGCAAAACCGTGATGCTGCAGCAAATTGCCCATGCCATCACCACCAATAGCCCAGACGTTGAGCTGATTGTGCTCCTCATCGATGAGCGCCCTGAGGAGGTCACCGAGATGATGCGCTCGGTGCGGGGTGAAGTCATCGCCTCCACCTTTGATGAACCCGCCACCCGTCACGTGCAAGTTGCTGAAATGGTCATCGAAAAGGCCAAGCGCCTGGTCGAGCACAAGCGTGACGTTGTCATTTTGCTCGATTCGATCACTCGTCTTGCCCGCGCCTACAACACGGTTGTCCCTGCTTCTGGCAAGGTCTTAACCGGCGGTGTAGATGCCAACGCCTTGCAACGCCCCAAACGCTTCTTTGGTGCCGCTCGTAATATTGAAGAAGGCGGCTCGCTGACCATTATTGCGACGGCCCTGATCGATACCGGCAGCCGCATGGATGAGGTGATTTACGAAGAATTCAAAGGCACCGGCAATATGGAGATTCATTTGAATCGCCGCATGATGGAAAAGCGGGTCTACCCAGCCATTGACATTAATCGCTCCGGCACCCGCCGTGAAGAGCTACTGATCCCCAAAGATATGCTGCAAAAGATCTGGATCCTGCGCAAGTTGTTGCACGACATGGACGAGCTACAAGCCATGGAATTCATGCTCGACAAGATGAAGCTCACCAAAAACAATCATGAGTTCTTCGAGTTAATGAAAAAAGGCGGCTAAACAGGCTTGGCTGAGCGACGCGCTCAGCCAAGTACCATCTGTACGGCAAAAAACGTAGTATAATCAAAGGCTTTACTGAATTCGTGGTTGTTTGTTGGGGCAAGACGCCTCACCCACGGTCAGCAGACCACAGGACGCGATCATGAAAGAAGGCATTCACCCCAATTACCGCGAAGTAGTCTTCCAAGACATGTCGAGCGGTATTAAGTTCATCACACGCTCTACGGCCAATAGCCGCGAGAACATTGAGATGGATGGCAAAACTTATCCGCTTTTCAAGCTCGAAATTACCTCCGAGTCGCATCCTTTCTACACTGGCGCTCAACAGCGTGTCAGCGAAACAGGCCGCGTTGAGAAATTCCGTCAGCGTTTTGCACGGACGACGATCAAGAAGTAAGCTTGGCGCTGTATCGAGTTCAAGGGCGACAGTTGTCGCCCTTTCGCATTCTGGATTACCCCCTTTGAGTATTCATCTCGAGTAACCATAGGGCTTTCTTAGGAGTTTTAGTCCCTCGTGCGTCATTTCATCGTCACCGAACAACAGGCTGGGAAGCTACCTCGCTGGGCTTTGCTCCTGCTCTGCGCCTTGTATGTTCTGCCCGGCTTGGTCGGTCGCGAGCCTTGGCGCACCAGTGATTTGCCCGGCTTCGCCACCGCGCTCACGATGGTGCGCGGGACCTGGCACGATTGGCTCATTCCCAATATTGCTGGTGAACTATTACGTGACGAGGGGCCGCTCGCCTATGTATTACTAGCAGCGATCAATCAAGGGGCGGCGCTCATTTTTGGCAAAGCAGCGCTCAGCGCCCCCTGGCCACACTGGATAGCCATGCTGTCGGCGGCCTGTGGCCTCACTTTGATGTTGACGGCTTTTTGGTACGCCGCGTATGAGCTCGCCAAGCGCCCTGGCCTCTTGCCGCTCGACCCGTTTGGTGCAGCCGCCAGCCGCGTGAGTGTCGCCCGCGCCATCGCTGATACCGCCTTGCTGGTCCTCATCGCCACCCTCGGGCTATTGGTCCGTATGCATGAAATCAGCAGCATTGCCGCACAAGTCACCTGGGTGGCCGCGTTCCTTTGGAGCCTTTCCATTGCCCTTGAAAGCCCGCGTCGAGGTGCGGTCATGGCGGCGCTCAGTTGTGCAGCTATTTTTGCGACGCGCAATCCCTTGCTGGCCATCGGCTTAGCCTGTGTGCCCTGGTTGCTATGCGTTTGGGCGCCCGCCTATCGTCTCATTCGCATCCGGTTTCTACCCGTGTTTTTAGTGACTACGGTGTTGGCTTGTAGCATCTGGCCGCTACTCATCTTATTCACCGTAGAACCTTCAGACCCAGCCCTTCTAGCTTTGCTAGGCACAAGCCCAAAACACTATCTAGCGCAGTGGATGGCCTTGCATCTCCAAGCCCTTCAAGGCCCTACCGAGACGGGTATTTTTTACCTAGCTCGCACCTTTGCTTGGTATTTTTGGCCCGCTTGGCCCTTGGCCGCCTATGCCGTTTGGCGATGGCGGGCCAAGCTCACTGAGCCCTCCCTAGCGCTGCCGGTCACAGTTTTGGGGGTCATGGCGCTACTGATTTTTCTGAACCCCCACCCTGGCGAAGCACACCTCGCAGCTGCAGCACCGGCCGTGGCGCTGCTCGCCGCACCCAGCCTCACCACCTTGCGCCGTAGCTTAGTCAACATGATCGATTGGTTTGCCGTCATGTGCTTTAGCTTTCTGGGCTTCGCACTATGGCTCTACTGGTTGGCGCTACTCTCAGGGCAACCTGAAAAGGTCGCCTTTCGCGCCGCTCAATTCGCGCCCAATTTTGAACTCGGACCGATCGGGCTGAACCTCTTGTTGGGAGGATTGGCAAGCGCCTCCTGGGTGCTCTTGGTTCGTTGGCGAATTTCTCGTCAACCACCCATGATCTGGCGTGCCGTTGTACTGTCTGCAAGTGGGGTGACCCTAGTGTGGTTCTTGTTGATGACACTTTGGCTTCCGGTCCTCAATGAGCGAATGGGATTTCGCGCCAGCGCTGAGAGTCTTTCGCAGGCCTATCAGCAGGCCCATCAACAGGTAAGCGATAGTGCAAAGAGTAATGCAAGGAGTAACGCAAGGAATAACGCAAGGAATACCCTAAGCAAAAACGAGCTGACGAACTGCGTCAACACACTGCAACTCGAACTGGCGCCGCGAGCCAGCTTCTATTATTTCGCCAACCTTCAGTTCGCGAAAAATACAGTGGCCTGTTCCTTTCTCCTAGAGCAGGCCATGCCAACACAAGCCCTAAGTCCAGAACATGGCAAGCTGATTTGGAAGGGATCTGTGCCGGCCTACCGTAACGACGAGTTCCGGCTCTATCAGCGCAACAACTAACCGCCAACCGCGAGAACCTATCCATCGTTCGTACGCTCGCCATTATTCGCCTCGCTTGGCCTAGCCTCATCGCTCAATGGGCCATCATGCTCAACGCGGTGATGGACACCATCATGGCGGGAAAGTTGCAGCCGGAAGACTTGGCCTCGGTCGGTCTAGGCGCCAGCATCTACATTAGTGTGAACGTGGGCCTCATGGGCGTACTCATGGCCCTCATGCCAGAAATTTCTCGCCATCATGGCGCCAAACGCAGTGATCTCATTGGCCATGATTTGCGTCAAGGCATGTTGCTCGCAGTGGCTCTGTGTCTTCCAGGGATATTTCTGCTTCAAGCTGAAGGGCTCTGGCAAAGCTTCGGAGATCCTGGCCCCGAGGTTAGCGCGAGGCTGAGCGACTATCTCTTTTGGATCGCCCTCGCCCTACCCGCAAATTTACTGATTCGTTGCAGTTACAGCCTCAACATGGGGATCGAACGCCCCAAGGTGATGATGTTGATCAACCTCATCGGGCTGGGCGCGAAGCTCCCACTCAACCTCGTGCTCATGTTTGGTTTTAAGCTTGGGCCGGGTCTCGAATGGGGTGGCTTAGGCGCACCAGGTTGTGCGGCGGCCACCGCGCTAGTTGCTTGGCTAAGCCTGCTCCTGCATCTCGGGGTACTGCACTACGGCAAAAACTACCGGGCCATGAACTTATTGAAAGGATCTTGGCGCCCAGATGGGTCAAGACTTCGAGAGCTATTAGCGCTCGGTCTCCCCATTGCTGGTGGCTATCTGCTCGAAGTTACGTCGTTTACCTTCATGGCGCTTTGGCTCGCGCGCATGGGCCCCAATGTTTCTGCCAGCCACCAAATCGCAGCAAATTTCACAACCCTGATTTACATGCTTGGCCTGTCCATAGCGACTGCAACAAGCAATCTCACAGCGCGCGAACTGGGCGCAGGGCGGTTTGAAGAGGCGCATGCTTTCACCAAGGCTGGGCTCAAACTCTCCGCCTGGTGTGCGGCACTTGTAGGTGGCTTAGTGCTGTTGGGGAATGAGTACATCGCGGCTGCTTACAGCGACAACCCGGTCATTGCAAATGCTGCAGCCCCACTTTTGCTCTTGGTGGCCGTTTATCACTTTTTCGACGTCGGCCAAACCGTGTCTAGCTTTGTGCTTAGAGCCTACCGAATCGTCCAGCCAACCGTATGGATATTTTTTGTCTGCCTGTGGGGCATCGGCTTGGGTCTCGGCTTCCTCCTCAGCTATGGTCAACTCGCAACTCACCTCTTTGGAGAGGCCACATTCGGCTTAACGATGCCCTTGGCTCGTTACTTACAAACAACACCCTTCGGCTTCTGGACTGGCTCGCTGGTCGGCGTCATTTGCGCCCACAGCGCCCTCTTTATTTTGCTTCAGAGGGTGATGAAACGCCCGCACCAATAAAGAAATAGCTCCGGTAGTGACGCAACTCATCAATCGACTCAATAATATCCGCAATGGCCGTGTGAGCACTGCGTTTTTTAAACGCCTTGGCAATCTCCGGTTGCCACCGCTTGCACAGCTCCTTGACGGTGCTGACATCCAAGTTTCGATAATGAAAATACGCCTCTAGCTCTGGCATATAGCGAGCCATAAACCGGCGGTCCTGACAAATCGAATTACCTGCCATCGGTGAAGTGCGCGCGGCCACCCAGGGCTTCATAAAGGCGAGCATGGCAAGCTCCGCAGCGCGCTCGTTGATCACCGAAGCCTTCACCCGGTCGATTAACCCCGAACGCCCGTGGGTATTTTTATTCCACTTATCCATACCCTCCATAATCTCCTCAGGCTGGTGCACGGCAATCGCCTCACTGACGGCCAAAACATTAAGATTACTGTCCGTCACGATCATCGCCAACTCAATAATGTGATCGTTGTCCGGCTCCAGGCCAGTCATTTCCATATCGAGCCATACGATATTACTAGCATCTTGCTTGGGCTTGATGTTGAGGGGCGTTGCGAGGGGCGATTCTAAACTGGTCATGGGGTGATCTATGGAATGGGAGCGATAAAAGGTTTTGGCATGAGATAATTCGCGAAGAGGGGCACCGCGCCATTGTGCGCAACAAACGGGGCGAATCCAAGTGTCAAGCCACTTGAAACGGAGCGTTTGGTCGCGATATAGCTCAGAGGCTTCTCTCAGCGGAGGGAAGACCGGATTGTGTCACAGGGAATCTTTTCGAAAATGGCGACAGAACAAACCTCCTTAATCTTTACCTCTGCCTTCCTCGCCGCCGTAGTGCTTAGCACCGGACTCAAACTCTGGCTCAGCACGCGTCAAATGCGTCACGTTGGGCGCCACCGGTCCGCGGTACCGAGTCAGTTTCAAGAAAAAATTAAACTCAGCTCCCATCAGCGCGCCGCCGACTACACCTTGGCACGCCATCAATTCGGCTTGCTTGCCATCGCTGTGGAAGTGCTCGTCCTCATTAGCCTCACCTTATTCGGTGGCCTGCAATGGCTTTACCAACTCACCCAATCATGGTTTGGAGCGGACGCAATCACCGCAGGTCTTCAGAGCGCAACACAGGCCGGCACTGCGGCGGGGCTCGCCAACGTCGGCATCTGGGCCACGATTGGCCCGGTACTTTGTTTTGTCGTCCTCGTCACAACCATCACCAGCCTGATCGATCTGCCCCTGGATTGGTACCGTCAGTTCGTTATTGAGGAGAAGTTTGGCTTCAACCGTATGGGCGTCAAAGCCTGGCTGAAAGACGGCCTCACCGGCACCCTCGTGGCGGCAGTCCTTGGCCTGCCTTTACTGGGTGTCGTCGTCTGGCTCATGAAAAGCGCCGGGCACACCTGGTGGCTGTGGGCCTGGGCGGTGTGGGTGCTGTTCAGCCTGTCGGTGATGATCATTTTCCCGGTGTGGATCGCTCCCCTCTTTAACAAATTCGAGCCACTCGCTGAGGGCCCTACGCGCACCAGAGTCGAAGCGCTTTTAGCGCGCTGCGGGTTCTCCTCCAACGGTTTATTTGTCATGGATGGCAGCAAGCGCTCCAGCCACGGCAATGCCTACTTCACGGGTATCGGAAAAAAGAAACGCATTGTCTTTTTCGACACCCTGCTGGCGCGGCTGACCGATGACGAAGTAGAGGCGGTACTGGCTCACGAACTTGGTCACTTCAAGCATAAGCATGTATTCAAGCGACTCATCACGAGCTTTGTCTTTAGCTTTTTGGGCTTCGCGTTTTTAGGGTGGATCATGCTGCAGCCTTGGTTCTATCAAGGGTTGGGCATGACGCCAGATCTTCACCTAGCGCAAGGCCCGGCCCTAGTGCTCTTCATGCTCGCGCTCCCCGTGTTTATTTTCCCATTCCATCCCTTGGGAAGCTTCTTTTCTCGCAAAGATGAATTTCAAGCGGACCGTTTTGCTGCCAACACGTCCAGCGCGGACAACCTGGTGCAAGCCCTCGTGAAGCTCTACGACGACAACGCATCAACGCTCACGCCCGACCCTGTCTATTCAGCGTTCTACGATTCGCACCCGCCCGCCATGGTGCGCATTCAAAAGCTCTTGGATCAAAAGCTGCTTCATCCCAAAAACACGGATTCAACACCACAGGACCCTCATGCGTTCAGTCATTCCTAAAACGCAATTGCTCACACGTAAGTGCCGCGCGATCATCGATGAGCCCGCTTACTCAGCCGGTGAAACCCTGGCCCAGTTATCTGCCATTCCAGGCTGGGTTCTGCAAGGCAAGGCACTGGAACGATGCTTTGTCTTTCGCGACTTTTACGACACGATGGCCTTTGTCAATGCGCTCGCCTGGCTCATTCACCGCGAGGACCATCATCCCGATATGCAGGTGAGCTACAACCGTTGCACGATCCGCTGGAATACTCACTCAGTCGACGGCGTGTCCGAAAACGACTTCATTTGCGCAGCCAAAACCGACGCAGTGTTTGGTCGAAGTGGCAACTAAGGGAGCGCTGGTCATTGCGACCTTTGGACGGCAGGCCTTAGTGGCACCAGCCTTAGAAACGCCTGCGTTGGGCACCGAGTTCGATATTGCTCATCCCTTAATCGCCGTGACCCGAGGTCGCAAGCAAGATGTTTTGGTAGGTGATCAGTGCCAAATCAGCCTCAGTTCTGAGAACCAGGCGGTCATTGAAAGCATGCAAGCGCGCCGTAATTTCGTACGGCGGGCGGACAGTTACAAAACCAAGAGTCTCGCTGCCAATCTGGACTTGGTCGCCATTGTCGTCAGTGGCTCACCGCCCTGCTCCGAAGATCTTTTATTTCGCATGCTCACCGCGGCGCAAGCTGAAGACCTACCCTGCCTCATCATCGTCAACAAATCCGATCTTGAGGCCAGTGCCAAGTTTGCCAGGGATCGCCTAGCGTGGACGAGTCAGCAAGCTCAAGCCTTTGTACTGGTGAGCGTCAAGCAAGCGCCAGAACACGCCCTGCAAGTGTTAACTGAGCACTTTAAGGACAAACGGGTGCTCCTCATGGGCGAGTCCGGCATGGGGAAATCCAGCCTGTTAAATCTTCTGGTACCTGACGCAGCCGCTCAAACCCAAGAAATCTCCCGAGTCCTCAATGCTGGCAAACACACCACCACCTTTGCCCGCCTCTATCCAGCTGGGCAAGCCGAGCTAGGTCGCTGCGAGTTGATTGACACCCCGGGCTTTCAATTGTTCGGCCTGTCCTACCTGTCAGTCACCGAGCTCATGCACGCGGTACCCGAGGTCAAAAGTCGGCTTGGTCAATGCCGATTCTCAAACTGCCTACATTTAGGCGAACCCTCCTGCGCCATCCGTGCAGCCGCCGAAAGCGGCGACTTCGATCCGGTACGCTATAAGCTGTTTCGAGAGCTTGTCCCTGAGGCACAGCGCTAAACTGTCGACCTGAAGTGTTCCAAAAGTAACCCCGTACGACCAACCACTTCGGCCGAATTGGGCACAGTTTCAGAAAGACAACGCCGCCCCTTTAAAAACCGTCGCGGCACCACGATCTTCGCTAATAGCCAAAAAAACAAAGAATCGAGTTTTAATGAATACATTGCAACATCGCCTAGATTTGCTCACACCAGCCCGCCTGGGTGGCATGCGTCGCGGCATTGAAAAGGAAAGTCTGCGTGCCCAGCCTGAAGGCGAACTTGCACTCACCCCCCACCCGAAGGCATTAGGATCGGCACTCACTCATCCAAGCATCACCACCGACTACAGCGAATCTCAAGTCGAACTCATTACCGGTGCGCATTCCCGAATTGAAGACTGTATCGACGAGTTAGTGCAAACCCATCAATTCGTCTATCGCGTATTACGAGATCAAGGCGATGAAATGCTGTGGGCGTCCAGCATGCCCTGTGGCCTACCCACCGACGAAACCATTCCCTTGGCGCGCTACGGCAGCAGTAATGTGGGGCGCGCCAAAAGTGTCTACCGCATGGGTCTTGGGCATCGCTATGGTCGGCGTATGCAAACCATTTCAGGGATTCACTACAACTGGTCCCTTCCTGGTGTAAGCAGTGAAGAATATTTCAGCCTGATACGCAACTTCAGACGCAACGCTTACCTTCTGCTGTATTTGTTTGGCGCGTCACCCGCGCTTTGCCCCACCTTCGTCCAAGGCCGAGACCATGGCCTGCAAGCCTTAAATTCGAGCGCGCTCTACATGCCGCACGGCACCTCCTTACGCATGGGGCGCTTAGGCTATCAAAGTGATGCGCAGTCTACCCTTGCGGTCAGCTATAACGGCTTGGACGGCTACGCAGCCTCCTTGCACGAAGCCTTAACTCGCCCCTATCCGGCCTACCAAACCGTGGGTGTTATGAATCCTGGCGGCGACTACAACCAGCTCTCGACCACCTTGCTTCAGATCGAAAATGAGTTCTACGGCACCATTCGACCCAAGCGCACTATCTTCCCAGGCGAGCGGCCTCTGCACGCTCTACGCGAACGGGGTGTGGAATATGTAGAGGTGCGCCTCATGGATCTTGACCCTTTCGAACAGGTAGGCATCAACGCGCAAACCATGCGCTTTCTGGATGTCTTTCTGCTGCATTGCCTGCTCTCAGACAGCCCACCCGACAGCCCCGCTGAAATTGACGAAATCAAATACAACCAGCATCACACCGCAGCACGTGGTCGCGAGCCAGGTCTCAAACTGAAGCGTCGTGGATCGGACGTGCTGCTCGTAGATTGGGCCAAAGAATTGCTGAACGAATGTCGTCCCATCGCGCAGTCTCTTGATGCGGCACACAGAAGTTCCGACCACAGTACGGCCCTGGCTCATGCCGAGGCGCGACTACGCGATTCGACACTGACACCGTCGGCAAAAGTCCTCGCAGCAATGGCACAGTCCCATGAAAACTGCTACCTGGACTTTACCCGCGCGCAATCGCTAAACACCCGTAACAGCCTGCTCGCCCTGCCCTGGGCCGAGTCACAACAGGCTCGCTTCGAAGCGCTCACCAAGAAATCCTTAGCCGATCAACGCGCGATGGAGGTCGCGGATACGTTGTCTTTTGAAGCTTATCGTGAGCAATATATTTCGGCCGAGCGATTGGGGCTCGGAAAGAAAACGGGTTAGCACAGGGCCTACAGCAGTGTTGCAAAAAACACAAACTGCTTTGCCGCGAGACAAGTGATCTTGTCGACGAGCAACATTGAACATTTCCCAGCGATAGGCTTTTAGTGTGGTGAGTCACCGCACTTCTCCCTTCAATAAAATGACCTACGGTCGGAACACCTGATCCAACGTAGCCTCATATGGAAAGGCCGCACCCGGGTCCACCTTACGGCGCTGACGTCGATCGCAGGGTAGATACCCCTGGTCCAGATCGGAATGGCGCTTCATGCCCTCTCGTTTAATGCCACGGCGCTCCTTAATGTCTCGCAGCAAGCTCACCAAAGACGACAATTGCGCTGGAGGAAAACGATCCTGCCCATCCCCATCGTTGATCAATTCAATTGCGATCGAGCGAGCGCTAAACGTAAACACATGATGCGCCACCTGCCCTTCTGGAATGCTCTTTCTTAACAGGCCATCCCGGTCGATCATGTAGTGGATGCCAAGCTTGGGGTGGGCTTCGATCTCACGCATGTTTTCTACGAGCGTTCCTGCTTTCACCCAAATTGGCTTGCCACGCTCATCACACGTCGGGCCGCCGGTGGAATGAATGACGACCATGTCAATGATTTGACGAACTGCGCCGGTGCGGCGAGCTTGGGCGGCGCTAGATCCGAGTGCCAAAACTGCGATCCAAAACAGGAAAAAACATTTTCTCGGCAATCTTTGGCGCATGCGAAGTATTTGAGGTCGTGATACGAACGATTGAGACTGCGCACTCACTTCGTGGAGGCCGTTGCAAAATCCGCGATCCGCACGGAAATCTGCTCAAAAAAAGCGATGACCTGTTCCCGGGAGACAGAGGGAAATCCCTCCAAAAACTCATCAAGGGTTTCTCCTGTCTCAAGATGCTCAAAGAGAGTGCGGACAAGCACCCGAGTGCCTCGAAAAACAGGTAGGCCGCTCATTATTTCTGGATCGATCATCACTGGGGATTGCATATCTGTCCTGCGCCGCGCAACGACAACATCGCTAGCCTCGATATTAGTGATCCACGCAAACTGACCTGACTTCATTTCACGCACCGATTGAAGAAGCCTTAATCCAAGAGTTTCTCTGGATGACACTGGCTTAGCTTTACCTTTTATCTTAATCTTTGTTACGATTTTCTAGTTCCTCGACATTTTCGCGCAGATACCGACGCTTCTCCAACCCTGACCGAATGGTCGCGAAAACCTCGTCAGCGCTGACCACATCGTCAGGGAACGCATCATCATCGGCTACTCGACGAGCCAGCTCCGCGCTTTGCTCGGGCGTCAGCACTGCCCTCTCGAAGCCGAGACTCTCGCGCAAAGCTTCGTTGATAAGGGTTTGGTAGCCTTTGCCACTCTTCTCGGATCGGGCCTTGTAGGCTTCGATAATTGGGTCATCAAGATAAATCGTCACTCGAGTCTTGCCCTTGGAATCAGCGACAGCCCCCCGTTTCGCGGCCGAAAAATCAGTAGCTTCTTTCATAATCGTAGGCCTTTCTCTGATCGAGCAGTCCTCGCCGCACTCGCTGCCACTTGGCTGGATAGCGTGCGCCGCCGACTCAAGTTTCACCTTGGTAACCCGTACCGCTTGCCCACGACGCATTTGGCGCACGGACTCCAAAAGATCAGCTTTGAACTTTGAAATTTCAAAGGACAATTGTTGCAACCTAGTCTTCTACGATTTGGCGTCACTTGAGAAGTTTTCTCGCCTTGGCATAGACGTTTTCTGAGGG
Organism: Betaproteobacteria bacterium; assembly: GCA_043767985.1. Lineage (GTDB taxonomy): Bacteria > Pseudomonadota > Gammaproteobacteria > Burkholderiales > Burkholderiaceae_E > JAPOKJ01. The sequence goes on along the minus strand of JAYVKZ010000243.1, from coordinate 2,958 downwards.
GATCAGAGTATTCGTTAAGACGCCTTCTTCGCGTTCGATTCGCTCCACCTCGGCCTTTACCCCAGGACGTAGCATCAATTTTTTCACTAATTTTTGATGTGCTGTCATCTTTCAATTCCTTCGTGCGCGTTTGCGAAGCTCTTAAATTGCCTGGCGTTTCTGTAGTCGGCATCACGACTATAATTTTACTCCAGCGAGGCACAGATTGTGTGCCAAGCTATTCAGCGTGCGTCCACTGCTCATCCGCGATCAATGTGAGCGAATCTTGTTTCTAAGACGATGAATCTAAACAAAAAGAAAAGCCTTGAAGCAGCTGGTTGGAAAGTTGGTAGCGCTATCGATTTCCTAGGACTTATGCAGCCAGGTACCAGGCTCTTCGCACTACATGACGTTTGCCGCTTCATACGATACCTCCGCTGCCCTTTCATTCACTCGCGATATTGCAAAGGCCGTGGACCCAACCCGCCAACTCACAACTTTAGACAATACCCCATTTTCATATAAGACGGCGGCGTGATCGTCGATAGCCACCGAGGGCGGAATTGCATTCGCTTCGATGGCCGCGTGCAAACGCTCCTTGCGCGATGCATCCGCATGATAGTGAACACCACAACCACCTTTCAAAAGACCGAGGCAGGCAAGCGGCTGATAACCCGCCCCCCAGAAAGAATCCGTGAGTCCAGCCTCAAACCAGCACATCGCACCCGCGCTCATGCCTGAGAGCAACACACCCTTGGCATAGGCCTCACCGAACGTTCGATCAAGACCCCACTCTCGCCAAACCCCAAGCGCAGACTTAGTGTTGCCTCCACCAACGAACACAATATCTTGGCTCAGAATATGCTCATGAAGATTTGCCAAAGCGACGCTGCCCGGCATCGGCTGCCTAAAAAAGGCTAGGTGCGAAGGCTCACAAACCTTTCCGCCAAAGGCGCCATAAAACTTCTCGATGTGCTCCGGGTGATCACCGCTCGGCGTTGGCACAAAACAGATTTTTGGCTTTGGCGTCTCGACTAGATCGAGCAGAAATTGATCGATTGGAGACGGCCCATCTTCCATTAAAAATCCGCCGCCACCTAATGCTAAAATTCGTTGCACAAAAAGTCTAACGGCTGAGATATTCAGCGCGCAGTTGATGATGGCAAAGTTCTAAGTGTGCGAGACCCTTCCCCGCTCTCTTTGAATCTTCAACCAGCACTACCCGCATCCGTTTCATTGTAAATTTAAGTTGCATTTTCTAGCGCTCCGCGAGCCAAGACTTGGCAGTAAGACGCTCTACATTTTGAGTCAGCTCAGACTGTAACGCCTCTGCGTCAGCTCCCGCAGGTAAGCGGGCGACATTAAAAATGTGCTCCGCAACCACTAATGCGACAGCATGAACAGAATCGTGGCGAGATAGCCCTTCCAATTGCAATCGTTCGACCGCTTGAACGGTAGGCTCAAACCCCAGAGCCAATTGGTTCTCCACTAAAACGTGCATAGCTGCATGTGCTTTAGCCCGCTGCCCGCGACCCATTAGTCCCACATGAGAATTCAAGACCAAGAGTGAACGATCGGACTCATCCAGTGACAACCACTCAGCCGAAACGGGCTGAATCTGAGGGTTGTAGCTTGCCGACATACTGTTAGGCCTCAGGCCGCGACTGATCGCACTGACAGCAAATCGAAATCGCCGAGCTGACGAATGTCTTCTGGCTTTAGCGTCAATAGCGCCTGGGTTCGTCCGGAGCCCGCGACAAATTCGACTTCGAAAGAGTCTTCCGCAACCACTTCGGAAATAGCACCCAGGTCACCACGCCGTAAACCGGCCAACGAAATGTCGTGCGTTAGGGCAACAGTGTCGAGCAATTTGAACATAACTTATCCTGGGTAAGCTGTGACGAGCAGAGGTAAAAGATCGGCTGGTTTCACTAGCATACTCAACCGGATGTGCCTTCAAAAACCAAGCTCTTTCTTGACTTGCGCCCAAGGGACTGTATCTTGAGGGTTCGTCAGATATCCATCCAAGCGGGAATTTACAAAGGCGATTTCAACATCGGATGGCGGCTCACTTTCGTATTCCGACGACACGCTAGCCCAAAGCTTCTCAGCGATGACTAGGCGCTCCGGCGCACCAAGCTTGAGGAGTTCTGCAATGTCGTTGTTGCCCATTTCTGTAATTTACTTCGAACCGAGATTTCTCGCAACTCTCTCGATGCTGAACCTGAGTGATAACGGCCAACAACACCATTAGGCACTCACAAGAGCCAGCAACGCCTTGGTATTAGTTCGAGCGATATTGAGCAAAGTTCTGGCGGCACCACTAGGATGCTTGCGCCCCTGCTCCCAGCCTTGCAAAGTTCTTACCGATACACCCAATCAAACTCGCAAACTGTTATTGCGACAAGCCAGTTTTCTCACGTGCTTCAGCAGCTGGTGCCAGTACGAACGAGACCTTGCCCGCCTTCATTTCTTGGATAGACTCTAGGAACTCTTGAGCTAAATCTCGCTGAGCTTCAAACTCAGCTAGAGCTTTTCCCTTCAGTGGACGTTTTTTCGAGAGCATCACGGATTTCCTTTAACTTAGCAGCGTTTAGATTTTCCATCTTGGACTTGGCGTACAGGGTCAGCAGAACAATTTCCTCCTTAGAATTGAGCCGCTCTCTCCAATGTATAGCTACGTTTCCGGTGCACTTGTACCGAAGTCTCCCATAGGTTATGATGTGTACAAATTAAACATATCATACACAAGCCATTATGCGAACAAATATTGTAATTGACGACAAACTCATGGCCGACACACTCCGCGCCACAGGCCTGTCAACAAAAAAGGAAGCCGTTGAGCTTGGACTTAAAACCCTACTTCGCTTGCGCCAACAAGAAGGCATACGAAGACTGAAAGGAAAGCTAAAGTGGGAAGGCGACTTGAGCCAGATGAGAACTGATAAATGATACTCGTTGATTCAAGTGTCTGGATCG
>JAYVKZ010000242.1:0-19676 GCA_043767985.1 Betaproteobacteria bacterium | reverse complement strand
GGTAGCCTGGGTCAATGAGTGTCGTGCCGACCACTTTGTACGGCCGTTTTGTCTTCTCTTTTGGCCTTTCAATCAAACGATATTGGGCGCTGATCGTGCTTGGACTCACCCTTGCAGGGGGCGTCTTCGCAGCAGACTCAGCCCAGGCTTGGGGATACTTTGCCTGGTGGTTGCCGCAGAGCTGGCGCACCGCGCCCCTCAAGCAGATGGACCGCCTACTGTTTTTTGAGCTTAAGGTGGGTCCACAAGGGCTAATCACTGAGCGTAATGGCTGGCCAGAAAAATGGGGGGACCTGCGAGCGGCCTTGCGTACCAGTGCGACCCCGCTAGACCTGACCTTGACTGTACTCAATGAGCGTGATTTCGAGAGCATTTTTTCTTCGCCAAGCGCAACCCGCCAGCTACTTGAGCAATCGGCAACCCTAGCGAGCGATCCAGAGGTCGCCGGACTGCACCTCGACTTCGAAGTCTATAGCGCCCTGCCCATCGCCTCGGTGACGCGCTTTAGGCAGTTTGTGGTCGATCTGTCTAAGCGTCTTCGCTCGCATCGTCCGGCCAAAAATTTATCGGTTTTTCTGCCCATTGGTGGGGCTTTGCAAATTTATGATGCTCGCTCAGTGACGTCGTTGGATCATGTTGTGGCGCAAGGCTACGATGCGCATTGGCGCTCCGGTTCCAATGCTGGCCCCGTGGCACCGCTGGACGGCGACAGTGAAGTCACCTGGAAAAAGGCTGTGGCACAAAGCCTGTCTTTGGGTGTCAAGCGGGATAAAATCTTGTTGAGCTATCCCCTCTATGGCTATGAATGGCCGACGCAGGAAAAAAACCCGCGCAGCCTGGTGCGTGGCGAAGGTATGACCACTACCTTGGCCCCGGTAGACCCTCGCTTTCTCCCGGCGATTCAAGTGAATGTGCAAGACCGAGTCAAACTTTATGGCTCGACCAATGACGCACTGAGCGGATCGTCCTACTACCAGTTCCAAAAGAATGGTCAATGGACTACGGGTTGGTACGAGGGTTCGTGGGCGCTCGACAAAAAAACGGGCTACCTCCAGGCGCAAAAGCTTGGTGGCATGGCTTTCTTTCTGCTGGGCTACGACGAGGGTCGTGTGATGGATATGTATCTGAAAAGACGACGCCATGGTTTTTAGCTCCAACCTCTTTCTGTTTGCTTTTCTGCCCTTGTTTTTACTATGCTATTTTTTGACGCCCTTTAGGTTCAAGTCGGCGCTGATCTTGCTCTTTAGTTATGGCTTCTATGCATGGTGGCGGCCTGATTTTTTGTTGCTGTTGATCGGTGTTTCGGTAGGAAGCTATGCCTTCGCTCTAGCCATCGACGCCAACAAAGACGAGGTAAAGCGATATCGACTTTTGTTTGTTGCAGTTGCTTTGAACTTAGTAACGCTTGGCTACTTCAAATACGCCAACTTTGGTGTCGAAAGTTTGAACAGTGGCTTAGTGGCCCTTGGGTTCGCCAAGATTGAATTCGCACACGTTCTATTGCCCATTGGCCTATCGTTCTATATTTTTCACGCCATCAGCTATCTCGTCGACATTTATCGACGGCAAGCGCCTCCGGCGCGCAACCTGATCGACTTCGCAGCCTTTATTGCCCTCTTCCCGCATCTGGTGGCAGGGCCAGTACTGCGTTATCACTTACTTGCCGAGCAGTTCAGAAGCCGTGTGCATTCATTGGACCATTTTGCGCGTGGCTGCGTGGTGTTCATGGTTGGGTTTTGTCAAAAAGTACTGATCGCCGACTCTGTTGCGCCACTGGCCGATGCAGCTTTCTCCGCACCCATTCCGAGCTTAGCGGATGCGTGGCTGGGTGCGCTTGCGTATAGCATTCAATTGTTTTTTGACTTTAGCGGCTACTCTACAATGGCCATTGGGCTGGCCTTGATGATTGGCTTCAAATTTCCAGAAAACTTTAATGATCCCTATTTGTCGGTCTCCATTACTGAGTTTTGGAAGCGCTGGCATATGTCACTGTCCAGTTGGTTGCGCGAGTACCTCTATGTACCCTTGGGCGGCAATCGTAAGGGCGTGGCTCGCACCTACATCAATTTGTTCTTGACCATGCTGCTTGGCGGCCTTTGGCATGGCGCGAACTGGACTTTCTTAGTGTGGGGTGCTTGGCACGGCGCCATTCTGGCCGTCGAACGTTACTGGGGTGAGAAGTTTGGTCCGCTACCCATTCCGAAATGGCTAAAAGTATTGAAGACGATGCTACTGGTGATGATTGGTTGGGTGTTCTTTCGCGCAGCGAACGTGACGGAGGCGATCAAAATGTTCAAAGGCATGTTGGGTCAGAATGCCTCGGCTGGGCAAGGGTCCTGGTTTAGTGATCCTGTGGCCTGGCATGTTACGCCCGACCGCCTGATTGTATTGCTCATTGGCATGGCTTTGGTCTGCTTGCTTCCTACCTTAAAACGGTATGCCCATACGCCACTAAGCTTTCTTATTATTCCCCTCTTTATTTGGGCGTTGACGACCCTGTCCGCGCAGTCCTTTACGCCATTTCTCTACTTTCAGTTTTAACGAATTTGTCGAGCGTTGCTATGACCTCTCCCTCTACCTCGAAACATACTTTGCTGTGCGCTGCGGTGCTGAGCGCGATCATGGCCTACGGTGCCTATCAAGTCGTCGGCGCTGTGCTTCATCCTGATGGGCTCGATTTTCCTAAGGGGTTAAAGGATTTTCGGGAAGGCGTCTCCACTCAGACACTTGAAAAGCAAATCGATCAAAAGATGCCGATTCGAGCTAGCTTTATCGCCTTCGCAAATGCCACGCGTTATCGGCTCTTTGGTGCCGGCGGTGAGCAGGTACGGGTCGGTAAAAGCGACTGGCTTTTTCTGACCGACGAATTGCGCTTTGAAGGCGACGACGGTAAATCGAAAGAAGCTAATCCTGCGCAGGCGCTGAAGGCGCGCATGGACCTTATTGGAGAGACCGCGAGGCGCCTGGAGGCCAAGGGAGTGCGGCTAATCGTAGCGTTGGTCCCTGACAAGGCTCGTTTGTACGCCGAGAAGTTACAGGGCGGTGTCTATCCTGCCTACAATCAGTCGCGTTACGGTGATGCATTGAAGGGCTTGGCCGAGCGTCAAGTGACGACCGTGAACCTTTTGGCCCCACTCGAGAAGGCCGCCAAGGACAACAACGCGGAGCTGTACTACCGTACGGATACGCACTGGAATCAACATGGCGCCAGGTTGGCGGCGCGAGAGATTAGTGCTGTGGTCAATGCTTTGAAACTTGATCTTGAGCGCACAGAGTTCGCAAGTCAGGCCAGTGCGACTGCGCAAGAACGACCCGGCGATCTCATTCGCCTTATGGGGCTTGAATTTGTCCCTAATGCGTTTCGTCCTTTGCCTGATCGTGAGGCCTCAGTGGCCACTGCCCAGAAGGTTACGGAAAAAGCCAATCAGGGATTGTTTGGAGATAGTACCGTTCCAGTAGCCCTCACGGGTACCTCGTACTCTATGCGGGGTAACTTCCATGGGTACTTGCAAGAATTTCTCGCGGCGAAAGTTCTCAATACCGCAAAGGACGGCGGCGGTTTTCTACAGGCGATTACTGCTTACTTCAAAGATGAAGCCTTTCAAGCCGTCAAGCCAAGAGTTCTGGTCTGGGAAGTGCCCGAGAGAATGCTCCGCAGTCCCTTGGCAGATGAATCGAAGTGGCTTGAAAAGATTTCTCTCTAAGCCATTTCTGGTGCTTAAGCTTTTAGCGAACTAGCGATTCTTTCGAACCAGGCGTTGTTGTCCATTTGATAGCGTGCATCACGGAACTTGTAGTTCGGTGGTGAGCGGAACTCTCGTTCTGGAATTTCCCAAAGAATGAGCTTGGGCTTACTGGTTTTGAAAGCCTCGTCCTTCAAGTAGGCGTCCATGCCTACCCACGGTCCTTGATCAACGGGAATGGAGATGTCCAGCAATTCACGTTGCAAGGTAAAGCGTAAGCCGTCGGGATACCCCGCATTTTTATTGGTAAAGCTGCTACCAATCACGGTGATACCCACCTTGTCGCCGCCTGCCAACAATCCGGCTTGAGATTCTTTCTCTCGGGCGACCTTAAATGTCATGGATTGTTCCGGAGGGTAGTTTTGGGCATTGGCAGGCAACAAGCGTACTAGGTCGCGTGCGCGTTGATTCGACTTCTGCTTGCTCCAGCTGAGTGCGAACTTCTCCTCTGGAATTGCAGCGAGTGCGGCTTTAAGTTTCGGATTTGCCTCGATTGCCGCTTTAACGGTTTCAGCCGCGAGCAGAGAACCGGTATGTGACCAGTGCGTATCAAGGCGTAGGAAAAGTGGCGTATCGCTGGTGCGGTGTGGACTGGCCATAAAGGCACTGTTCAAGTTGACGGTTGTCACGCCCCCAGCGTTCAGGCTTTTGACGATGTTATCGTACTTGTTGGCGGTGTAGCTGTCGAGCGGCTTATCAGCGGGGAGTTGCTCCGAATGAATTCTAACTTTCGAAGGTACGATCACGACCGCTAAAGCGATGCCCTTGCTTTCGAAGAGCTTGTTCGCTTTCTCTAGTAACTGGATGGTTGCTTGTGTATCAGCGCTATCGCTTGGATTGGCGAATTCATAGGGCGTGAACAGCCAGTCGTTGTTCTTGCCAATCACCACGGGCGGAGCGTCTTGGGCGCGCGCGGGCGCACCACCAAAAAGGCTTGACACCGCTAGTCCGCACAGTATCTTATTCGTGTTTCGCTTTGCAGAAATAGTCGCATGCATGTTCGGAACCTTTGGATCGAGAAAGTTAGTATTTAGGAGAGAGAGGGTCATAAAGTCGTAAGCTATTTGGACGCACATCAGGTGCGCGGCGTCATTTGCCGGTGAAGCGCTCGGTTTTGTTCAATGCTGTTTTCGCCGTCAACTTACCTTCACTGTTGGGCATGAAGAAGACGCTATAGGTCGCCCCTTGAGCCATGCTGAGCTTGGTCTTCTCCGGCAAGGTCTGCGAGCTTTTCTCACCTGTCTTAGAGGCGATCAGTTCAACCGAGATCGGATTGACTTGAATAGAGTTCGATCCTCCAAAGGTCAGATTCGAAAACACTTTCGTGTTGCCGTCGGCGGTCAGAATATCTAAGGCGCCCGCTTTACTGTCGAGATGGTAGGCGGCGACCAATGATTTCAGCTTGTTGGTATTGGCCTTGTCTTCGAAGATACTCGGCACAGCACCGGTTTTCGACGTAGCGAACGCGAGAGTCATCGCACGACCCTTAATCACGTCCAAGCTGTAACTCACCGCAACGGCGGTTTTGCCAGTCGGCTGTAGATTGATCGTGTGTTTACCCGCAGTGAGGACCATGTAGTCACTAACTTCTCCCGCAGGGAGTTTTTGGCTACGCATACGCCCATCGACCATAACGTCCATCGGGGAATCACTGTTGACAATAAGAACTCGCACGTAGGCCGAATCGCCAGGTGGCTCAGGATCGTATAGTTGTCCGGCAGGCTGTGCATTCGCAAATGGCAAAGGGCTTGCAAGGCTCAGGAGTGAGGCGAGGCAAAGCTTGCGACGCATCGAATGATATGACTGCATGATGGGTTCCCGGATCAAGTAGGTATGGAGGTTCTTTTTGATTAAAGCACTGGTCGATGCGGACTCTGTGCCCCATTGATGTTAGGTACCCCTCAAAAGCGGTTCAATGTGCGGTCGACCGTCGGTATCCGGGTGCGGATGTGTGGAGTAAAGTTTTGGCTTCAGGCGCGTTCGAATGTGTCACAGGTGTCCATTGGTCGTGCTTTGTCGACCGATTGATCCGCTCTACCGACCTGTTATGGAGAAATGTTGCAATATTGGATGGCGAGCCCTCAAGTTTTCGATAGAGGTGCACTCGAGTCAGGACCTCCTTTTCAAATGAATACCCCGTTTCCAGTGAGTACGCAAGAGTTAGTCAGCACCGCTCAGAACGAGTCGAGCTATGCTATTGAGTTGGGTATTTCGGGTTTACCCGAGTTTAGTTCCGACATGGTGAGCGGTGGCTTGTATGCGCTCAATGTTCGCACCTCCTCCGCGCGCTTCCCGTTGCTAGCGAGTGCTCTGGGTTGCGCAATAGAGGCCGGTCTACATTGCACGATCATCACGGCGTCGGCCCCTGAAGATGTTTTGGGGCGCTTGGAGACCCCGGCTGGTTTCTCAATGACCGAGCTTTTGTCCGACGGGCGCCTTGTTGTCTTCAGTATGCAAGACGAATTCACCAAGAAGATTTTTCGTTACGGGGCCGACCGCTTGATCCAGGAGTTGGAAGACTTCGAAGTGCCCGCTGGAAGCTTTGTTCTCTTTGAGCAAGCTGATGATTTACTTAGCCTTCATGATGTTGGCTTGGCGTCGCAGCAAGTGAAAGTTCTCGCCAAGTGGTTCAAGCAGCGCCAGATGACCGGCCTGTTGGCCTTTTCCCGCTCGAATGAACAAAAGCTCGAAACACTCAATACGCTCATGGATGATCTCACGGGCATCGCGCGCCTGGGCGGTGATCGCGATGGCTTGGAGCTCACTTTCCAATACTGGCGCTCAACGCCTGGTGTGATTGCCGCAGAAAATTTCCGGCTTTATACCGATCCGGCCGGCCGCTATGCGGTTTCCCGGCGTCAGGTTGAACGAGCGGAGAGTGTGGCTGCGTCGTACTCGGAGGAGCCGCAGCTTCAAGCACGTCCACTGCACTCTGAGCCGCTACGAGGCAGACAGGCCCCTTCACCAAGAGTGCAGGAGCCCGCCCAAGCGAATGAGCCGCATTGCTACCTTTATGCCGATCCCGAGCTCGATGTTTTGACTAATGCACTGCCTGGTGACTGGAAGTTCGTCCCGGCAATAGATGACATGCTTCATGCCTCCTACGATCAGCCCAATGCAATGATTTTACTCAGCGCTGAACCTGGGATGGATATCGTCGCATTGTCCAGAACCGTGCATGCTTTGCGTAAAACTTTGGGATTGAGCGTTCAAATCTTGGTCCGTGAAAAGACGCGCTCCGTGAGCGAGACTCAGAAGCAATTGTTCCTGGATTGCGGTGCCAATGTTGTGGTTGCAAAAGATATCGCCTTCGAGTACTACCCTAAGTTTTTGAACTCACTGCGTCACCAAAAGTATTCGCGAAGCTTTGAGCCAGATTTCGATGCGATTCTGGGCGCGTTCTTGATGAACGAAGAGCCGACTTCTCAGCACATTGAGCCCGAGCGAATGTCAGCGTTTTCCTATGCTGGCGGCGTTGCGGCCAAGAGTGAGCCGATAGCCCATCGTGCGATCGCTAAAGCAAAGCGAAGCTCACTCGCAGCCTAATTGTCGTGTTTCTGCCTCATCGGGCTCGGCTGGCCCGTCAAAAGCGCCGCTCACATCTCACCCACTTGAAAGCGACTTTCTTCGCGCGTAATCTAGGATGCATTATTGCTTTACTGAGTTGACAATGAACTATTCATTTCGTCCGACATTGCGCCACCTTGTGCCTGCCTCAAAGACTGGAGCGCCTGTCATAGCAAGTTGCCCCGCATCAATCAGGATTGCGGTTGCACTGGCCTGTCTGGGCTTGCCGCTGACTAGCTTAGCCGCGGATGCAGGCACCTCTGGCAATACGGCAATCACTGCACCGGTAGGCGGGGCTGCGACGCTTGCGCCCTTCCAGTACATTCCTAGTGAAAAGTGGAAGGATGTTGATGCTTCCGAAGTGATTGCGCGCTCGGGTGAGCCTGCGCGCATTGCCGAAATGTACAAGGCGGGTAATTATGCCGAAGTCGGCACGGCAGGTTTCGCACTGATCACCAGGGAAAAGGTCGACGAGCAACTGCAACTCTACATTGCCAATAGTCTGGCTTGGACCAATCGCTTGAAAGAAGCGGGGCAACTCTATCGCGTATTGATTCCCGGCAAATACAAAATGAGCGCTATGCTTGGCTTGGCCAACCTGAATCGTTGGCAGGGTCGAGACCATCTGTCTACACCGATGTACAAGGAAATTCTAGCTGCTGATCCCACCAATAAGGATGCCTTGGAAGGACTAAGGCTGAGCAAGCGAGAGATGGATCCCAAAACCACCGTCACCGTGGGCGGTACTAAAGATTCATCGAATATTCAATCGCGTACCCTGAGAGTCAATCACCGCTGGCGAGATCAAAGTGGTGCCAATATCTGGGAAGTGGAAACGACTCGATTGCGCAGTAGTAATTTGACGACGGAAGTGAACCGTCAAGAACTCGCACTGCGCTACAAGATGTTGGAGACGGACTATAAGCCGCGCTTCGAATTGAGTTCGGACGGCCAAAAGATATATGGAAACGTCGGGGTTGATCTCGGTGTGCTTCCGGTTCAGATCGACTTTGGACGAGTCAATTGGGGTCTTATGTCGCTAAATCCATTGGCGATTGCAGACAAATTGTCGGCGACTCGTTTGGGGGTGCAGGCCGCCACGGTCTTCAACGCAGGCAGCCTCTACGGCCGTGCTGATCTCTACAAAATTTCAGACGGCAACACCATCACGAGCAGTAGCGTGCGCTTCACGCCGTCCTGGCGCCCCCTGGGTAGTCACTTCAAACCTTTGCTTGGCATTGAGACTCGCTCGGCGAAAATAAATCCGGGAAAATATTGGGCACCAACTGAAGGTTACGGCTCAGCAACGGCCGGGCTGCAAGGCGAATGGGGTGAATCGGATTGGAACCTCACTACCTCCGCGCAGGTAGGCGCGCGCCTGTTTGGCGAAGCCGGTCGAAGCTGGAGCCTCTCGGCGAGCGGAAAGCGTTGGCTTAACAAGGATTGGGCGCTCGGCATGAGCTTTTGGGCGATGGGCAGTCAGCGCGATAACCAGCCCTATCGTGCTCGCTCGCTTTACTTCACTGTTGAAAAACTGTGGCCGTAAAAAAGTACTACAAATATGCCATTTCCATCGGCGTTGTTGGAACCCTGGCCACGCTACTTAGCCTGAGTTATGTCTCTGTCGTCGAGTCGAAGGGGTCGTTCGCGCTCCTGTTTGAGAACTATGTCTTGGCAGCTATCAGTGTGTATCTGCTGGTATTCTTGGCTTTACTCATCACCCGCTATGCGGTGTTGATTCTCTATTCTTTCTTGGACCACCTTGAGGCCATCAAGCGTGGGCCGATCATTTACGATACCAAGAAGGAAAGCTCGCTTCCTCAAGTCTCCCTCGTGGTGCCAGCTTATAACGAAGGCGTCGTCATCGAAGCGGCGATTCGTTCGCTGCTCAATCTAGATTATCCCAACTACGAAATCTTGGTCATTGATGACGGCTCCACCGATGACACCTATGAAAAGGCCCTGGCCGTGGCCAATGAGTCCAAGACGGTACCGGTTCGAGTTATTACAAAGCGCAACGGGGGTAAAGCAGAGGCCCTAAATACTGGTATGAGCCTGGCTCGCGGTGAGTTCATCTTGAATATGGATGGAGACTCCAAGATGTCGCGCAATGTTTTACGCGCCTGTATTCGTCATTTTGATGACCCCCGCATCGGCGCCGTTGCGGGCAATGTCAAAGTCATTAACCGCGAAAATATTTGGTCCAACATTCAAGCCCTTGAATATGTAGAGGGTTTGGCGATGGCTCGCAAAGCGCAAAGCTTTATGCGTGCAGTGAACATCATTCCGGGTCCCTTGGGGATGTTCCGCAAAAGCGTTCTTCAAGAAGTCGGCGGCTATGACCACGACACTTTTGCTGAAGACTGCGATCTCACGCTCAAGCTCTTAGTGCGGGGTTGGCACATTGCATACGAGCCCGATGCCGTCGCCTGGGTTGAGACGCCTAGCCGCTTGCTCGATCTCCTCAAGCAGCGCTATCGCTGGACGCGGGGCATTTTGCAAGCGACCTCAAAGCATAGCGCCTCACTATGGCAACCGCGCAAGGCGGGGTTGAATTGCTTCATTTTGTGGTACATGCTTTTCGAAGGCATCATGTGGCCGTTTTCAACGATTCTTGGCAATCTCTTCTTTATCTACGTCGGCTTGCAGTACGGTCTGGCGGTATTGCTCTTCTATTGGTGGCTGCAGCTCACCGCGCTGGACGTGATCGCCGCAGCCTACTGCGTCATTATTGAAGACGAAGACCCTGCCTTGATTTACTACGCAGTGATGTTCAGGCTGTTCTACATCAATATCATTGACGTATCTAAAGTGTTTGCAACGATTGAAGAGTGGCGTGGTAATACCATGACCTGGGGAAAACTAGACCGAGAAGGAAAGCTTTAAGATGGATTTGATTTCGATTTTGACCACGGTCATTTTGGCAACAACGATTGGAACCGTGATCGTGGGCGTTGCCGCCTACGCCGCGTTTAAGCTGCGCGACAAACGCAAACCAAAAGCTAAGAAGGCCGACGGTGAAGCGAAGGGGGGCAGCGTCGCCCAAGAGGCGATCTTTCTCAAGAAATATGTACCCACAGGCGCAGTGCCTGCGGCTCTCGACAGTGTCCCGGCTGCACACGCCTAACCATTCTCTGGGCCGCGCTCGCCTCCTTATCTATGCTTGACGAATCAAAGTCACCTTTCAAAAGCTTTGGGCCTTTTCTTCCCTCTTTTTTAATTTTGGGCGTCGCGATTCCTGCTGTTCTCTATTTGACCATCATGGTGATGATTGGTTGGGCGACGCCCGTTCTAGGCGGAAAGGGGCTCATGAGTTTCGATTCATCGAGCGCCTCCATTTATCTATATGAGTCAGAGGCAAGCAGCGCGCATTTCGCAAAGATCGGCGGAAACTACGAAACTCTTTTAACGCCGTGGCGAAACTATTTTAACGAGCGTAATAAGCGTTATAAAGTTTTGAAGAGCGCAGAAGCGCTGGCGAAGTTGAAATCAGGCCTCATCGTGTTGCCCTCGGCGCTAGCGCTAAGTGATGCGGAACGCAATGCAGTACAGACTTTTCGGGAAAAAGGCGGCTCTGTGCTGGCAACCTGGGCGAGTGGTACAAGAAACGAGAAAGGCGATTGGGTAGGATGGCAGTTTCTCGAACGGTTGGGGGCAAGCAGTGTTTCGGAAATGCCTGCCGATCTTGATGCGCGACAGCTAGTGCTGAGCGGCGAGTCGCCTCTAAGCCATAGTCACCCCGCAGGCCAAAGGCTCTGGATGGTGAAGACTTCAGAAGCGCTACTCCGAATGAAAGGCGAGTCTGCGGTGGGTCGGTTTATGAACTGGGCACGAGTGCCCGACGACGCTCGAAAGGGCGAAGGCGCAGTGGTCTACTCTGAAGCAAAAGACAGTGCAAGCCGTGCCGTTGTCTTTGCATTCTCGGAGAGTACCTGGGAGTCTCGTCCTTATGCTGCACACATTCTCATTGACGATACCCTTAAGTGGCTCATGCACGAAGCCGTTGCTGTACGCGCCTCTTGGCCCGACGGTAAACGCGCTGCTCAGGTCATTGAAATGGACACTGAGGATGGATTTGAGAACGCCTTAATCTTTGCCTCGCTTATGGAAGCTGCCAGGTATCCGGCAACGTTCTATGTGCTGAGTTCAGTCGCTAACGCCCATCCCGGAGTACTGACCAGTTTGGCGAAAAAGTATGAGATTGCCTATCACGGCGACGTGCATACCAGCTTCAAAGACCTTGCTCCGGCCGAGCAAACCAAGCGATTGACGACCATGCAAGGTGATATGGCGAAGATTTTGCCGGGCAATCAATCGCTCTTGGGTTTTCGTGCACCCACCGAAGGCTACGATACGAACACTGAGTTGAGTCTTCATCGGTTTGGCATAAAGTATCACGCAGCTGACCCACAGCGCAGTGAGGGTCGCTTGCCACTTTTCGCCAAGCTCCCAGAGGTGGCGCCAGAGAACGACTTGATCGTCTTGCCTCGAACCCAACGTGATGACATCAATTTTGCTCTCCACAACATGACCGTCGAACAAATCACGAAGGCCTTGACCGACGACTTCGACGAAGCGCTAGGTACCGGCGCCTTGGGATGGCTCAGTGTTCACAGTCAAAATTTTCAAGCAACCGGCGATCTTGCGAAGGCTTTCCCTAGCTATCTCGCTCACGTTAAGAAACGAAATAGCGACGTATGGGTGACCACTGCAGTGCAGGTTAGCGACTGGTGGCGGCGCCGCGAGCGATTTAAACTGGACTCCGTCTACAACGGTAAGCGCTTGGACTTTAATATTACCGTGAAGGGCGACCAGGTTATTGAAGGCGCGAGTGTGCTGATTATGTTGCCTCAGAAAGGTGTGCTGCCTCATGTGTTGGCAACCAAAGTTGGGATGGACTTGCCGACTGTTACCTTAATTGATGAGTATCGGGCCTTACTTGTTTTTAAGAGTTTTAGGCCAGGAAACTATGCTTATCAAACCACTTTTGCCCCTAAGTAACCCCGTTAAAAGCAATGATTAAGTTCTATTACAATCTTTCTCCCGACCCGATGAAGGTTGCTCTCTTACTTGAAGAGTTAGCGTTGCCGTATGACTTGTTTCCCGTGGATACCCGAAAAAAGCAGAACCTGTTGCCGGAGTATCGAAGTGTGAATCCTCACGCCAAAGTCCCCGCCCTACAGGATGGTGAGGTGACAGTGTTTGATAGCAACGCGATATTGCTTTATTTGGCGGATCGGGAGCAGCAATTCGTTCCTTTGCCTGAGGCTGGTGCTGAGCGCTCTAAAGCCTTGTCATGGCTGATGTTTGTCGCGACTGGCCTTGGCCCTTCGTCGGCCCAGTCCATTCATTTTCGCTATGTAGCACCTGGCGACAACGATTACGCTTGCACCCGCTACGATGTTGAGGCCCATCAGGCTTGGACGGTGATTGAGCAACATCTCGCAACACATACTTTCGTGTTGGGTCGGGAGTATTCCATTGTTGATATGGCCTTGTGGGGCTGGTCGCGGATTCTTCCTTATGTATTGGGCACGGGCGAGGCCACTTGGACACGCTACCCGAATATCAAACGGCTTACCGATGCGATCCATGCGAGACCCGCTGCAGGGAGAGTTGAAACCCTCAAGTCAAAGCACAGCTTTAAAGTCGCTCGTCGCTACCGGGCTGAGGACTTGACGGTCAGATAGGGCTCGGTTTTAGGCTCATTCTAGATTTGGGTGTATGGTGTCCTCGCGCACGCTTGTGCCCCAACCCAATCTTTTCTAGGACAGCTCCCATTAGTATGTCAAGAACCGCTACAAAAACTGCTACAAAAACCACCACCGATGCTCCGCCTAGTCGCAAGGAACAGATCGATCTTGTCCTGCTCAAGATTGCAGGCGTGAGTGCCAGAAAAATCAATGGGCTAGACGCCTATTTCGTCAACGACAAAATGTTCGCGTGCATTAGCGGCGCTGGAGTGGGGCTACGCCTACCGATCGCGAGTGCGGTCGAGCTGCAATTCTCCCGAGCCAACGTCGTGGCCTTTCGCCCAAGTGGCATGCCAAGCACGCGCGAGTGGATACAAATCGACCGAGACGACGCGACCGAGTACGAGCTAGATTTTGAACTCTTTCAAAGCTCGGTGGACTTTGTCAAAGCAGCGCGCTCGCGCTAAGAGTCTATGCTTGGAGGCTACTCAAATTTCAAACCTGCTTGACTTACCTGTTCAAGCAGAAGAATTATTTTATGCGATTGGCAATCGCTCGCATCACGGCAAAGAACTCTTCCAAGTGGTCGCGATATTTTTCATCGACTGCGGTCCGCACAATCACCGTTTCGGCCTTCTCAGAGACCCAAATGCTTTGTCCCCAAACGCCGTTCGCGTAGTACTCGCCATCATAGTTTTGAGGGACCCAGAATTGCATGCCGTAACCGCGCGCGCCGTTTGTGCCAGCTACTAAGGTGGGGTTGGGTGCACCAGGTTCCTGTAAGGCAAAGCCGGGACGAGTGACCTGCTTGACCCAGCCCACGGGCAGGAGGCGCTTTCCTTGCCATATGCCGTCTTGCAAATAGAGCTGGCCGAGCTTGGTGAAGTCGCGGGCTGTGGCATTGAGGCAGCAATACCCTAACTCATTTCCCTCACTACGATCCAAGCTCCAATAGGCGCTGGCTTCCATACCCAGGGGTTGCCAAACACGCTCTTGCAAAACGCTTGCGAGCGATTTCCCGTACACCTTCGTCACTAGCCAGGCGAGTACTTGCGAGTCAGCACTGGCATAGCTATAGCGGGTGCCGGCGGGGACTTCTCTTGGCAGATTGGCCATGGATTCGTTCACGCCCTGACCGAAAATGAAGACCTTGTAAAAGAGCTTGTTAATGTCAGAAAACTTATCGGTATAAATCTCACTGAAGCGCACGCCAGAGGCCATCTGCATCACGCTCTTGATCGATGCCTCTCCGTAGGCTTTCCCCTTGAGCTCGGGAATGTATTGATCAATGCGAGCGTCTAGTGAGGTAATTTTCCCGTCGAGAACGGCCATGCCGATTAAGGTGGCCACAAAGCTCTTGGCGATTGACCAGGAGGTGAAGCGCGAACTCGCTTGGGCGCCGGTGAAGTACTGTTCACTTTCAAGTTTTCCTTGACGCAAAACAACTAGGCTCGTGGTTGACGTTTTCGTGAAAAAATCTTCTAGCTTGCGTTGCTCGCCCTTGAAGGTGTAGACCTTCGGTAACTCGGCCGGGGCTTTCTCGAAGCTTGTCGGCATGGAGGAGGCAGCGATATCGCGCTTCGGGAAGATCTTGTCCATACCGCGATGGTTTTCAATCCGCTCGCTGGGATGAAAGATGCGATTCATTTTCGCAGGAGCGAATTCAGCGCCCGGCCGAAAGAAAAGATAAGCGATGCAAAGTAAGGCACCCAACAGGAATGCCAAGCTGGTGAGGACGATTCTTTTCATAGGGATTCCGTGCGGATCAAGCGGTCATAGCCTTCCCGAAAGGAGGGGACGCTAAACTTAAATCCTTCCGCGAGTAAGCCCGTGCTCCAACACGCTTTATGCCCGCCGCGCTCCAGTCCGCCCGACGTTTTTGCGCCTTGCGGCGAAGCCCCGGTGACTTCCTTTTGAATTGCCGGGAGTGGCACCTCAAGTCGCGTAGCCAACCACGTGGCGATCTCACCAAACGTGGCAGGATGCGTGTCGCTCGCCACATAGTAAGGTTGAATCTTCGCTTGCTTCACCAAATGCAACAGCGCGGCGGCGCAGTCGTCACGGTGAATGCGGTTGGTCAACTGTTGCCACCTTTTCGCACTCACCGGTTTGCCACTGGCGATGTCTTGAATCATGCGAGTTCGGCCTGGCCCGTAAATGCCCGAGAAGCGCACCGAGCAGGCATCGAAGCCTGGCGAGTGGGTCGCGTAAGCCTGCAAAGCAAGTTCAGCCTCGCGCATGATTTGACCCGAGAATGCTTTGGGCTCCGCCGGGGAGTGCTCATCGACCCTCGAGCCATCCTCTTGTGAGTACACGCCTGTCGAAGAAACGAAAATGAGTCTTTGAGCACGCGCCGAGAATTCTCGCCCTGCGTGATGGCTCTCCAATGCTTGCAGCACTTTTCCTAGCCCGCCCGAATAGGCGTTTCGGTATTGTTCCGGGCTAAATCCGTCCGAGGCCACGCAGTAAATGATGACGTCCGCATCTAAGAGAGCGTGAGGATAGGATGCGGCGTTTTGAACATCCATCGCGTGCACCTGTGCGCGGCCGAGCAATTCGCTGGTCACGCCGCTCGCCGGGTTACGTTTGCCTAGGCTGACCGAAAAGCCCTGGTCCAATAGCAGGCTGGCCGCCTTGCCAGCGACATAGCCTGCACCGATAATGAAGACAGTTTTCATGTGCGCATTATGTCAGCCTTCCTGGTCGGAAGGCTTTAGCGGGTGGCCCCTCCAAGGAGTTAAGGGTTGGATCGGATTGATACTTTAGTGATCGGCGCCGGGGCCGTAGGATTGGCCTGTGCTCGTGCGCGCGCGCTGGCGGGCAAGGAAACCTTGGTGCTGGAAGCGGCCAACGCCATTGGCACGGGGACATCGTCGCGTAATAGCGAGGTGATTCATGCTGGTATTTACTATCCCCTTGGAAGCGCAAAGGCTAGGCTCTGTGTGGAAGGTCGGCAAGCGCTGTATCAGTACGCTAGTGAAAAGAGCTTTGACGCGAAGCCATTGGGCAAGTTGATCGTGGCCACCCATCCCGATCAATTGGTAACCCTCAAAGGTATTCAAGACAAGGCTTCTGCCTGCGGTGTGCCCGATTTGCGATGGCTAAGTCAGGCTGAGGTGCAAGCACTAGAACCCGAGCTGCGTTGCGAAGCGGCCTTGCTGTCTCCCTCCACCGGGGTGGTTGACAGCCACGCCTACATGTTGGCATTGCATGGGGATCTCGAGGCGCACGGTGGCATGGTGGCTTTTGAGTCCACTTTTGAGTCTGCCTTGGTGACCCCTGAGGGGATTGTGGTCCGTGCGGGTGGTATTGACGTACTGACTCAGGAACTGATTAACTCGGCCGGCCTATATGCGAGCCTTGTTGCTCAGGCGATCACGGGCTTGGCGCCCGAACATGTGCCCGAAACTCGTTTTGCCAAAGGCAACTACTACAGTTTGCAAGGAAGGACGCCTTTCCAACGTTTGGTCTACCCCGTGCCAGAAAATGCCGGGCTAGGTGTGCATGTCACCATCGACCTTGGCGGCCAGGCGCGTTTCGGACCTGATGTGGAGTGGCTGAATGTGGACCATCCTAGCCAGATTGATTACACCGTCGATCCAAGGCGTGCAGAGGTGTTTTATGAAGCAGTGCGGCGCTATTGGCCAGGATTGAAAGACGGTGCGCTTTTGCCCGCCTATAGCGGCATTCGTCCCAAGCTTCAAAAGCCGAATGAGCATGCCCTAGACTTTCTTTTGCAAGGCCCTGCTCAGCACGGTGTTCGTGGCTTGGTGAATTTATACGGTATTGAGTCACCAGGTTTAACCGCTTCCTTGGCGATTGCGCGCCACGTCAATCAACTGCTCGAGTAAACGAATATCGCCTTCTTTTCCCTAAGCAAAGCATCGCATTCACTGCCCCATTTTTTTGGAGGCCAGAGGCGCCGCCTCACAAGTAAACTTTTCAATATCTGGCCCTCTTAGGAGGGCCAAGGCGTCGGCTGGCTTGGCCTCTTGCCAGCGCTGCCAATCGCCCTGCTCCAGGATCGCGAGGGTGCGCTTCTCGTCGCCTGGTTTGTGAAAGCGCTTCATCAAAGGGTGTTGATCCGCATTGAGGGTCAGCATCGTAAAGGAGTGCACAACTTCTTTGTTAGGGGCCAGCCATCGGTCCCAAAGTCCCGCGACCGCGAAGGGCTCGCCGTCTACTCGTGCGATGCGCCAACGAATGGCTGCGCCGCTTTCGTAGTTAGGCTCGAAGAAGGACTGCATCGGTACCAGACAAAATTGTGAGCGCCGCCAAGCCTGACGAAACGATGGTTTCTCGGCGACAGTCTCAGTGCGAGCGTTATAGGTACTGCGCGATAACTTGCTGTCCTTTGCCCAAAAAGGAATGAGACCAAAGCAAGCCTTGATCGCCTCCGCTCCCAAGATCATCGGCGCCGCATAGCCTGGAAAGCTTTCTTCAGGATACTGAAAGCCAATCGAGGCGGCTTGCGGATCATCGGCCTGAGCATAGCTGGCGACTTTGAAGAAGTTCTGGAGTTGGGCCGGGGTGGCGGGGCGATAGTTCACACACATAGCGGTATTATCGCGGCTCACACGCCACGATTCAATGATTGTTTTTGGAAATTTACTATGCCCAATTCACCTGCATCTTCACTTCCTACTCACTTTAACGGCTGGTTATTAGAGAAGTCGGACACCGGATTCTCGGCGCACTTAGGCCCAATCGAATCCTCACGTCTGCCTGTGGCCAATGTCTTGGTGAAAGTCGACTACTCAACGCTAAATTACAAAGACGGTCTCGCGATCTGCAATAAGAGCCCAGTGGTACGTCAATGGCCGATGGTGCCGGGCATTGATGGTGCCGGTACGGTCGTTGAAAGTAGTGATCCGAACTTCAAGCCAGGCGACCGAGTGGTCCATAACGGTTGGGGTGTCGGCGAGACCCATTGGGGTTGTCTCGCGGAATATGCGCGACTTAAAGGTGATTGGCTGGTGGCCTTGCCCGCGGGTATTTCTACGCGTGCGGCGATGGCGATTGGCACGGCAGGTTATACCGCCATGTTGTGCGTGATGGCCTTAGAGCGTCATGGCCTGAAGCCCGACGATGGCGAGGTCCTGGTCACTGGAGCCACGGGCGGCGTGGGAAGCGTCGCGATTGCCATTCTTGCCAAGCTCGGGTATTCGGTGGTTGCGTCAACCGGTAAACCCGCTGAAAGTGCCTACCTAACTACCTTAGGTGCCAAGAGTTTGATTGACCGTGCCGAGCTTTCCGCAGCCGGTAAACCCTTCCAGAAAGAGCGTTGGGCGGCTGTAGTGGATGCCGTCGGTAGCCACACCTTGGCGAATGCCTTGGCCCAAACCCGTTATGGTGGCGCGGTCGCAGCTTGTGGCCTAGCGCAGGGCATGGACCTTGCAACGAGCGTGATGCCGTTCATTTTGCGTGGGGTTTCTCTTCTGGGCATTGATTCCGTCATGGCACCGATGGCCTTAAGGCGCCAAGCCTGGCAGAGGCTCGCCACCGATCTAGATCTCATTAAACTTGAAACGATGATTGATGAGGTCGCGATGGCTGCTGTTTCGGAGAAGGCGCAGGCCTTGATGGCGGGGCAGGTACGCGGGCGGGTGGTCGTCAGTATTTAGAGGGGCCGTCAGTATCTAGTGGGATCAGCCCGAAGCGGGACCTTTCTACGCGGCTGTCCCAGAGGACGAGCGATCTGGGGCGCGCTTGCAGGCGCACCCCGTTTCCGCAGGTTGGCGCATGCGCCAACTTTCCTGCTCCAACTCCGCCTTTATGCCGCTCCGAAAGATCCCACTTCGATCTGATCAGGTGAGTCTGTTGGCCGTCAATATCTTGAGTGCTACCCCTATTTCGCTAGGGCAGGCAACACCGTGCCGGCGCATCGCCCAAATCCGATTCTGGCCGTCCCCGCCTTTTGGCAATAAGCAGTTAAGGTGAGGGTGTCGCCGTCTTGCAGGAAGCTGCGGGTTTCGCCGTTACTGAGGGTGATGGGTTGTTTGCCGCCCATGGAGAGTTCCAACATCGAGCCTGCTTCCTCTGGCGTGGGGCCGGACTGGGTGCCGGTGCCGATCAGGTCGCCAGGCTGGAAGTTACATCCGCCTACGGTATGGTGGGTGATCATTTGGGCGACACTCCAATAGCAGTGTTTGAAGTTGGAGGAGGCGATTTTTTGCCCGGCCGAACCAGCGGTGGCCATGGCGGGTGTTTGCAACCAGGTTTCGAGATGGATATCCAGCGCACCTTGCTCACGATTGTGGGCGGATTCCAAATAGGCTAAGGGCTGCGGATCGTCACTTGGGCGTGTCCATGCTGTGCGATAGGGTGCTAAGGCTTCGCTGGTGATGATCCAGGGGGAAATGCTGGTGCAAAAGTTTTTTCCTAAGAAGGGGCCGAGGGGCACGTATTCCCAGGCCTGTATGTCGCGCGCAGACCAATCGTTGAGGAGCACCATGCCAAAAGCTTGTTGGGGGGCTTGATCGATGGTGATCGGTTCACCGAGCGCGTTGCCTTGGCCTAGAAACACACCGAGTTCGAACTCGTAATCGAGTCGCTTACACTCGCTGAAAACCGGTGTGCTGGCCCCTACCGGCAACACTTGGCCACTCGGGCGGCGAAAGCCAAAGCCGTCTAGGCGCAGGGAGGAGGCGCGGCCGTGATAGCCGATGGGCAC
>JAYVKZ010000241.1:0-3634 GCA_043767985.1 Betaproteobacteria bacterium | reverse complement strand
CATCTCTTGCTGCTTGACTTGGGTAGTGGTGATCTCATTGGCGAAGTCTTTGGCTTTGATGGTGATAGTAGGCAAAAAGTCAGCTAAGGGCCGACCCTCGGGCACTGCTAGCCGGGCCTTCATCCCTTGGGTGGTCACGCAGCCAAATCTTGTTTGCGGGTTTGCACCGCAAAGTAGGTCATGGCGAACGCGATGGCGTCTTTGCGGGGGTCGCCATTTTGAGCGATGAGGTAACAGGCGTAGCGTGTGAGTGCTAGATCCTCAACTTCGCGCTGTGCACCCTTTGCCAAGTCGATCATTTTGCTGACGTCAGCAAAATGATCGGATACCCCTTGACCTGCCTTCTCGCAGGCAATCTTGGCTTTGTCCATCACCGCCTCAAAGTTGCGCCACTGCGTGTATCCGAGCAGCACTTGAAGCTCCCGCGCCAACCAAAACTCCACGCCGTCGTTTTGTTGGGCGCAATCCTCAAAGTTTTTGTGCAGACGTTGGATGAGTTCTTTTTTCATGGCGGCTATGGTTATCAATACGGCGTCTAAGCATCATAGATTAGACATGAGTCGTTCGATGGGGTGACATACGTCGTCAGTCCTAAGCCCCTTGGTCTAGCTTTCTCCGTTAGATTTGCAAGCCGTTCGAGTGTGCAGGAGAGTCACGTGATCAAAGTGTTTATTTCGGTTTTTGCCCGGTCGGTTTCACTTTGGTTGCGTCGGGACTTTCGAGATGAGCTTGCCGTCTTTCACATACACGAGTGGGGTGCGGGTTTGAAACGCAATTTCTTTTGCTTTGATGACCGCACGGCGCAGTGCCGCATCAATTGCTCTGAATTCTGCTTCAGCCTCTTTCGTTGAATTGAGTGCTTTCAAAGTTAGCTCCTTTCAAGCCCCTGCGCTCACTTTGCCACCATCCAAATTTGGGATTCACTCGACTTGCACAATGAGCTTGTGTACTCGATGTTCGCGATCCGCTGCATAGGCCAGCACCGCGGCGATATCCTCGTCCACCAGCTCGGGGAAATCATCCAGGATCTCTTGGTGAGACATGCTGTTTGAGAGCATGGCAAGCACATCGTAAACGGTGATGCGTAAACCGCGCACAGTCGGTCGGCCTCCGCGCTTGCCAGGTTCGATGGTGATTCTGCTCATGTCGCTATCCTTTCTATCGCCTTTAAGTATTGCATAGCGAGTTTGTCTTGGCGATAGCTTCTCTAGGCCTTGAAATACCTACGGGTTGCCGGTCCACGATGGGAGAGTCAAACCACCCTCGCCCCAAAAATCGCATAAACATAATTAATCGACGAGTGATCCGCCAAGTCGCGTAGCGCCAACGTGCTCGGTCACCAAGTTTCGATGGCGATGTAGTGGCGGCGGGCATTAAGCGCCTGATGCGGCAGATCTTCTAGTGAATTGGTCGCGCCATGGATTCATTCAGTTTTTTTCCCAAAGATTTTCGAGAACACGGAATGCTTTGCATGCTGCCAAGTTTTCGTAAGGTCGCCATTGGCTTCCAAGGCACCATAAATATCTCGGATGAGTTCAGCGTTCACTTTCTTGGCTGACCTAAGTTTGTCAAGAAGTTCGAAGCCATGCCATACGGTGATGTTGAAATCCTTTGCAAGCTCGTGCATACCGAGGTCGTCCGTCACAACGATTGCCGGCTTCTGCTGACCGAGAGCCAACAACCAGCAGTCCGTTGGACCAGGGGGTGATCGCCCTTCCGAAGTAAAGCGCTCTGGATCACTCAATACCCATCCCTGCAATACGCTTTGCGCGATATGAATGGTTTGCTTCTCATCGGCGGTCAACCTGATCTGTTTGGCCAGGCGTTCGTCCGTGAACTGGTGATCTTCAAACCAAGGGTACTTGGCCTTAAGGCGCGGGTTCCGGTGAACTTCGTCTTCGATCGCTTTATGGATAGTGAGGACATAACCCTTCTGCCCAAAGACAACTCCCAGAACTGGTCTGACACGTTTAGCCAGCCGGAGGTAGGCATTCGTGTCGAGCAGTACAAGCATTAGAGGGACAACTCTCCGTGTAGCGTCATCGCGTCCTGCATTGGAATGTCCATGATTTGCTGCACGTAGCCGGGTCCCGTACCCTTGCTCTTGAGCATGCGCTTCAGCGCGGCAAAGAAAGGACTTCGAAACACATTATCGGCAGCCGCTATATAGGCTGGCGGTATGGGCGGTGAGGGTTCAAACAATATCTCGCTGACTAATTTGCCACGCACGGAATTCCGGACGGCGTGAATCTCTTTTTCTTTGCAACCTAAGAGACTGAGTCCGTGAGCCATTGCATATCGGTTGATCTCACAAAAAACGCTATAAAGCGAGATGCTATGGGTGGCCGCTTGTTTCTGAAGCTCTTTAATCACACCGCTTGAATTGGCGTGCTTTGCCGCAAGCGGGTAAGCAAGTTCTGCCAATACTTTAGGGAATAGCAATGCACCAGCGAATGCGTCTGCAAAATCTTCGCCTTCGTCCCTGCCCGCTAAATGCGGCGTGTAAACATGTGCGAGCTCATGGGCCATCCAAAACTTGAAGTCTTCCAGGCGGGTATCAAGATTCATAAAAATAAAAGTGACTTGCTCATTGGGTAGAAGAATATGGAGCGCGTTCTTATGGTTCTGCTTCTCCCCCCAAAGCACGGGCACAATCACGGCCCCATTGGCGGCAAACTCTCCGATGAGGTGCTCGTAATGCAAAACAGCCCGGCCACCCACTCCGATCCGGGTACGCGCCTCTGCTGCTACCGCTTGCAAAGCTTGATACTCCGTGGACGGTGACGCAAGTTGCACCCGCAAGGCACGAAGCTCTGGCAAAAAAGGCACGAGGGGCTTTAGCAACGCGCCCATCGCCATCGCTTTAAATACGTGATCGTCCGTCGTCTTGGTGCCTGCTTTTTTCCGAAAGGCGACGATAGCTTGCCCGGTGTCCGGCGCAACGACCAAGTCCGAGAACTGCAACTTCAGCGTGGTCGCGAGCTTGAGCAAGGTGTCGGGGCGCGGGAAATCGACACCCTTTAGCCAATTCGTCACAGCTTGAGCAGTCACCCCCAGTTGAGCGGCCAGATCTTTCTGGCTCCATCCGAGACCCTGGAGCGCCAGCTTCACGTTTTCACTTTGAATAGCTTTTTGCATAGCCCGTCGATTATCGCTGATTTTGAGGGAAAATCAAGTTTAATCAAGCGACATGCGGTTGAAGGATCAAAAGAATTGTTAGCGAGACCCAGAGCGAAAGCTTGAACGACGTATTCATGCTAGCCCGTACCAAGCCCCACTAGGTTTCAGTGGCGATGTAGTGGAGGCGGACGGCGCTCAGCCTGTCCTTTTTTCCCAAACTCTCGCCTCACCAGTCAACTTGTTGCGGGTTTCGTCACTCCAGTGCAGCGAGACTCGCCAAGTCCCCCTCGCGCTGCTTTACCCTCCGCTCATAGCTCGCCTGATTCTTAGTAGCCACCAGACTATGCGGGCTGCCTACTTTTACGGTGACCAAGTCCAGATCGCTCACAGCCTCACGGATTGAACGGAGCACATGGTGTTGCTGCTCATTGAAAATTGACCACCAAAAGGCTGTAGTGCTCATCCAAAATTGACCAGGGTGTTTCACTGCCTGTGCTGAATTTTTCAGCAGAGG
>JAYVKZ010000240.1:0-3517 GCA_043767985.1 Betaproteobacteria bacterium | reverse complement strand
GGGGCGCCCAACTCCTGATCCACTAAACTAATAATGCGATAGCCGACTTGAAGACCCATCAGGTCGACGGGGTTCACGTCGGACCAACTGGCCTCATCGTCCGAGTTCGGCTTGGCCGCTGGCGCTTCAGAGGCTAAGGCAGTTTTTTGGGCAGTCTTGTGAATGCGCCAAGCACCGTAACCAAAGCCCGCTGCAAGGGCCAAGAAGGCCAGATGAGGCATGCCAGGGATCACCCCCAAAAGCGCCATGACCACGGCCGAAAGCCCAAGCGCGCGGGGTAATTTGAAGAGTTGCCCAAACAGTTGCCCACCGAGATCTTCTTCTCGGCCTACCCTCGACACCACGAGACCCGCCGCCATCGAGATAATGAGGGAAGGAATCTGTGCGACTAGGGCGTCACCAATCGCAAGCAAGACATAGTTCTTTGCCGCCTGAGCCAGTGACAAATTATGCTGTAACAACCCGATCAGCAAGCCACCGACGATATTGATGGCGAGAATGAGAATGCCCGCGATGGCATCCCCTCTGACGTACTTCGATGCGCCATCCATGGAGCCGAAAAAATCCGCTTCCTGGGTGACTTCATTGCGTCGGATGCGAGCCTGCTTTTCATCGATCTGTCCGGCGGACAGGTCCGCGTCAATCGCCATCTGCTTGCCGGGCAGGGAATCCAGGGCGAAACGTGCGGATACCTCGGCGATACGCCCAGCGCCTTTCGTGACCACCAGGAAATTAATGGCCGTCAAAATCGCAAAGATAATGAAGCCGACGGCAAAGTTGCCGCCAATCAGGAAATGCGCAAACGCCTCGATGACTTTGCCCGCAGCATCGGTGCCGGTATGGCCATTGGTAAGTACCGCACGAGTGGAAGCGATATTGAGCGATAGCCGCATCAAGGTCGTCATCAGCAGCAGCGCCGGGAATACCGAAAAGTCCAGCGGCTTAATGGTATAGGCCGACACCAGTAATACGACCAAGGCCAGGGCGATATTGAATGCGAAAAACAGATCGAGCACGATGGGCGGCAGAGGCAGCATCATCATTGCCAAGGTGAGCAAGATGAACACCGGAACCGCCAAGACCTGAAAGCTGGGCAGTGCAAACGGCAGCGTGAAGCCCGCGATTTTTGTGGACTCACTCATCATGCACGCTCACTGGGTGATGATGCTGAGGAACGATCCTCAAGATCCGATAAATCGATATCATCCAGCTCGACCTCGACACCTGGATCCAATTCTGGCGGCACGCCCAAGTCTTGCGGCAAACTCGGTGCGCGGCTCGCGCCCGCCTGGGTCGCAAGATTGGCACGCAATTGATAGATGTAGGCCAGAACTTGAGCGACTGCGGAATAAAGCGCAGGCGGCACCTCACGACCGATGCGACCATGCGCATAGAGAGCACGCGCCAAGGGGGGCGCTTCAAGCACCGGCACGCCCGCCTGAGCGCCAATTTCCCGAATCTTTGCAGCGAGTAAATCGACGCCCTTGGCCACAACCTTAGGCGCTCCAAAACTACCTTCCTCATATTGCAAGGCCACTGCAAAATGGCTTGGATTGGTCACAATGACACTGGCTTTCGGGACGGCGGCCATCATTCTCGAACGAGCCAACTCGCGCTGTCTGGCCTTGATGCGCGCCCGCACATGAGGATCACCCTCCGACTCTTTGGCCTCTTGCTTAACCTCTTGAAGCGTCATCATTAATTGGTCGTGATGACGCTTCCACTGCAGAGGCGCATCGATCAGCGCGGCAAGAGCAAGGACACCCAGTAGAGCAATCGCGCCGCTACGAACCCATAACAAGGATTGGCTCAAGGCCAAGCGGTGATCCTGGACGCTCAGACTCGGCAGTTGCTCAGAGTAGTGATAGACGTACAGGGCGCAAATGAACACCAGTGCAGTGACAATCACCACAAGCTTCAAGAACTCCATAAGGTTGTGGGTCGATAAGATTCGGCCCAGGCCCTTCATCGGGCTGATATGACTCCAATCCGGCATCAGAGGATGGGTGGTGAATGCCGGGCCACCCAAGGCGAGTTGTCCGATGATGGCGCCTAACGCACAAGCCAAGAGGATCGGTAGGACCATGACGAGGGCCTGCTCACCTAAGGCAGCGGCCCAGTCAAAAAGCAAGGAGTTCGAGCGCTCCGGTACATCGGCAAGCAGACGATGATCGAATCTCAGTGCGCTGCCTAAAAAGTGTTGACTAGAGGCTAGTAACGAGCCGCCAAATGCACTCAGCGCCAAGACACCTGCGCCCAGCCCGATGGCGCTGGATAAGTCTTTCGAGCGCAGCACCTGACCTTTTTCACGCGCCTTACTGAGCTTTTGCTCAGAGGCCGGCAAATTGCGGTCTTGACTGGATTCGTTCTGTTCCGACATGGGAGCTTTCGATGAAATGAAGCTCCATTATTTCCAAACACTGGAAAACTTAAGCCAAAAAAAGGCGGGTTAAACCGCCTCTTATCTCCTCCCTATCGATGCAATGTTCCCAAAGAATTATCAGAACTTGAAGTGCATCAAATTGAGGGTCTTAGGTCTTGGCTTTTTTGACATGAGCTTCGAGTTCAGCGAAGGAGGGCCGTTCGGTGGAGTAGAGGACTTTGCGTCCGAACTCGATACAGATCGGGGGCGGGTAGCCTTGCATGGAGGCCAGCAAGGTCACCTTGACGCACTGCAGCTCCTTGGAGGACTCCTCAAGCTTGGCCTCGAGCAGCTTGGCCAGCGGGCCGATGAAGCCGTAGGCCAGCAAGATCCCCAGGAACGTTCCTACCAAGGCGTGAGCAATCATCTCGCCGAGCTCCGACGGCGGCCGCCCCACCGAGCTCATGGTGTGCACCACCCCCATCACCGCCGCCACAATCCCGAAGGCCGGTAGGCCATCGGCCACCGTTTGGATGGCGTGCATCGGGATCGCCCCCTCGTGGTGGTGCGTCTCCAGCTCGTTGTCCATCAGGTTCTCGATCTCATGGGCGTTCAGGTTGCCCGCGATCATCATGCGCAGGTAGTCCGTGATGAACTCGATCAGGTGGTGGTCTTTGCCCAGGTTCGGGTACTTGCCGAAGATCGCGCTCTGCTCGGGCGTCTCGACATCGGCCTCGATCGACATCAGGCCTTCTTTGCGCGCCTTCATCAGAAACTCGTAGAGCAGCGCCATCAGCTCCATGTAGCGCGCCTTGGTGAACTTCGAGCCCGCCAAGCACTGCGGCAACGCCGCGATCGTCGCCTTCAAGACCCGCACCGGGTTCGAGATCACGAAGGCCCCAAGCGCTGCGCCCCCG
The DNA here is from genome assembly GCA_043767985.1 of Betaproteobacteria bacterium. Lineage (GTDB taxonomy): Bacteria > Pseudomonadota > Gammaproteobacteria > Burkholderiales > Burkholderiaceae_E > JAPOKJ01. The sequence continues at coordinate 238 of JAYVKZ010000240.1, read as the reverse complement.
ATCATCAACAACTCGAGCGGCTGCATCAGCGAGGCCAGGTGACCCCCCGCCAAGGCGTAGCCGCCCAGCACCGAGGCAATCACAATGATATATCCGAGAATCACAAACATCGCGCGCGGGCTTTCTAAGGGGGACTGAGGGGTGTGGTGACTTACCCCTGTCCTTTCGGCCCTTGCGCGCCTTACTTGAGGCGCGCCCGACTAGTGGATGGCGTTTTTTTGCTTGCCCTTGCCCGCTC
>JAYVKZ010000239.1:0-11319 GCA_043767985.1 Betaproteobacteria bacterium | reverse complement strand
CCAGAATTTCGGGTGCAAAGTATTTTGCAGTCGTCATACAAGCTAGATTTAAGCTGCCACGAACCAGGCCTTTGAGACTCGCAATATTGGTTTCAAATTGGCCCCATTGAGCGCGCAGTTGCGCGGCGGTCGAGAGAAGCTCTTGGCCAGCTCGCGTCAAATAGAGCGATTTTCCAATGAGTTCATAGAGGGGCAGACCGACTTCATCACTAAGCTGCTTGATCTGCGTCGACACGGTGGATTGAGACAAGCCCATTTCCTCGGCCGCACGCGTAAAACTAAGGTGGCGGGCCAGGCATTCGAACATCTCTAACTGGTGGAAGGTTGCCTTCATTCAACGGTGATATTTGCAAACTTGATCACCTTACCCCAGCGTTCGCTCTCACTACCCATGCGGTCTCGAAAATCACTCACCGTGCCACCAATGCCGTCGGCCCCGACTTTTTGCAATTGTTCCTTAAAGTCGGCCGTGCTTAGAATACGGTTAATCTCCACATTGATTCTGTCGATCATCGCTGGCGGCGTGTTGGTCGGGGCTAGCAAGCCAAACCAGCCTTGAGAGTCAAAATCTTTCATGCCCGCTTCTTGCATGGTCGGCAGCTCGGGAACCGCCGGGGAGCGTTTTGTGGTGGTGACGGCCAAGGCCTTGACTCGTCCTGATTTGATAAAGGGCAGGGCTGCGGGCGAATTGTCGAACATCAAATCGATATTGCCGCTGACCAAATCTTGTAGTGCCGGAGAACTACCCCGGTAAGGAATATGGACGATAAAGCTCCCCGTCATAGACTTGAAAAGCTCGCCCGATAAATGAGCGGTGCCGCTAATGCTTGACGAGCCGTAATTCAACTTGCCCGGCTTGGATTTCGCAAGGCTGGCAAGCTCTTTGGGTGAATTCACCGGTAAATTAGGCGCGACAATCAGTACATTGGGCACCGAGGCCACTACGGCAATGGGTGCGAGGTCGCGCGCAATAATATCGGTGGCACCGCCAGGAGGAAATGGCACGATGAGTCTCACGGGCTTGTTCGGGTAGGTGCCTTGCGTAAATACGCTTGAAACTGGCAGCGCAGTCGATAGGCTTAAAACCAGTGAAACGCCAAAGGCCCGCCGAGAAATACGCTTGGTCTGCCCCATTAAAGTCTCCCCCCTTCGATTTGCCAACAATCGCTTTACGGAATCATGATGATTGCACCTGTCGTCGCGCGAGCCTCAGCGTCGCGATGTGCTTTTTGAATGTCTCCAAGAGCGTATTGTGCGCCAATCGTCGCCTTGATGGCGCCAGATGCCATGGCCGCAAAAACGTCCGCAGCATTGGCTCTAAAAGTCGCTGGATCCGCATTGTGAGGAAACACTGAGGGTCGAGTGAGAAACAGGCAGCCTTTTTTATTGAGGAGCTCAGGATCGATGGCGGGTGCCGGGCCAGAGGCTGCGCCATAAAGCACCACCATTCCAAACGGCGCCGTGCAATCGAGTGATCCTAAAAAGGTATGCTGGGCAACCGAGTCGTACACCACATGAGCTTTCTTGCCGCCGGTCGCATTGATCACTTTTTGTACCCAGTCGCTTTGGCTGTAATCCACGGCAACATCGCACCCGGCTGCCAGTGCGATCGCGCACTTTGACGCCGACCCGGCGGTGCCGATCACCGTGGCGCCAAGTGACTTGGCCCAGGCGCTCAAAATTTGTCCGACACCACCAGCCGCTGCGTGGACCAGCACAATCGAACCGGCCTTGACCGGATAAGTCTTCTTGACAAGATACTGCGCCGTCATGGCCGTGAAGAAGATCGCGGCGGCTGCTTCATCGCTGATCCCTGCGGGAATTTTGACGAGTTTGCTGGCCACTACATTACGATGCTTCGCGTAGGCGCCCAAACCCGCGTTCATATAAACCACATGATCGCCCACCTGAAGATCTTGCACGCCCGCGCCGATGGCTTCGACCACGCCGGCTGCTTCGTGGCCAAGGCCAGTAGGTGTTGGTAAGGGGTACTTGCCCGAGCGCTGATAAATATCGATGTAGTTGAAACCAATTGCGTTCTGGCGCAATTGCACTTCACCTGCTCCTGGCGGGGCAAGCTCGATATTGACGAGTTGCATCACTTCGGGGCCGCCGAGGGAGGAAAGTTGAATTGCTTGAGTTGTGGTCATTGCTTGAGAAGCCTTGAGAGTAAGAGAAGGGTAGGAAAATTATTTAACGCAAGTAGCTGCAATTGATGGACCAGTCTCAGCGTTGTAGCTCAAGCCATTCCTTAATAGACTTTAAGAAGAGAGTACCTCCAAAATCGCCTCACCAAATTCGCCTAGCTTACGCGCCCCAATCCCGGGCAGCTCAGCAAGCTCATTGAGGTCTTTCGGTTCATGCTCGGCAATAGCCTTGAGCGTCGCATCGTGAAATACCACATAGGCGGGCACGTTGCGGGTGCGTGCCTCATTGGCACGCCACGCTTTCAATCTCACAAAAACGCGCTCCGAACCCGACATATCGGCCTCAGCTCTGGGCTTTGTTCCTGTCATTCCTACACCGGCTTTCTTCCCGCGCCGCTTGCGAACTGAGCCGGCCGAGGCCACCACGGATTGTCGGAAGGCCAATGTCCTTTCGCCCTTCAGCACGGGTTTAGCCGCTTCAGTCAAGTGTAAGGCCCCAAATTTCTCGTGATCCACCGCTATCAGGTCGGCCGCAATGCATTGGCGAATCAAGTTGCGCCAGCTTCGGTCATCGAGATCCATACCAATACCAAACACACTGAGTTGCTCATGGCCAAAGCGAGTGGTCTTGTCGTTCACTTTGCCGTGCAACACATCGATTAAATGCATGGCTCCAAAACGCTGCCCAGTGCGATAGCAAGTTGACAATAACTTTCTAACGGCCTCGGTCGCATCGAAGGTTGCGGGGGGTGATTCGCAGTTATCACAATGCCCGCATTGCCAAGCTGTGCCATCCGGGCCTTCAGGTAACTGCTCACCAAAGTAGCTGAGCAGACGTGCCCGTCGACACAGGGCGGTCTCACACAACCCCAAAAGCGCGTCGAGTTTGGCGCTCATGACTCGTTTATGAGCTTCCCCCGCTTCGGATTGATCAATCATCCGTTTTTGTTGAACGACATCTTGGAGGCCATAGACCATCCATGCTTGGGACGGTTCGCCGTCACGCCCCGCACGGCCCGTTTCCTGGTAATAGCCTTCGATACTCTTGGGCGCGTCCAGATGGGCGACAAAGCGTACATCGGGTTTGTCGATGCCCATGCCAAAGGCGATGGTGGCCACCATCACGATGCCGTCCTCGCGTAAGAATCGGCCCTGGTTCTCGCCCCGTATTTCGTGGCTCATGCCGGCATGGTAGGGCAGAGCCTTGATGCCTTCCTGATTGAGGAAATGCGCTGTTTCTTCGACCTTGGCCCGTGACAGGCAGTACACAATCCCCGATTCACCGGCATGGGAGTCTTCGATAAAGCGAAGCAATTGCTTGCGCGGCTCGGTTTTCTCGGCAATGGTGTAATGAATGTTCGGACGATCAAAGCTCGATACAAAAACTTGAGCCTCTTGCAGCCCCAGCTTTTCCAGGATTTCCTGGCGGGTTTGTACATCGGCTGTGGCGGTGAGCGCAATTTTTGGGATGCCCGGAAAGCGCGCACCGAGCACCGACAGCTGAGCATATTCCGGACGAAAATCATGGCCCCATTGGGAAACACAGTGGGCTTCATCAATCGCAAAGAGTGCGATCTTGCAATCGTCCAGCAAGCTTAGGCAGCGGTCCGTCAACAAACGCTCGGGCGCCACATAGATCAGATCGAGCGCCCCTTCTTGCAGCTTGCGCTCCACTTGATAGGCCTCATTCGCGCTCAGGCTCGAGTTGAGAAAGGCCGCTCGAATACCTACGGCCTCTAGCGCCGCGACTTGATCTTGCATCAAAGCAATTAGGGGCGAAATGACGACCCCTGTGCCCGCTCTCAGAAGCGCAGGGATTTGATAGCACAGCGATTTGCCCCCGCCGGTCGGCATCAGCACCAAGCAGTCCTCACCTCGCACCATGGTGTCAATAATGCCTGCCTGATGCCCTCGGAACGAGCGGTGACCGAAATGGATTCTCAGAGCGTCGAGCGCCTCCGGCGCTTCAATTGCGCTATAGGTTTCACTCGCCTCGCGGGCGGACAACTTGGCCGATCTGGCCGTTATTGAGGAGTTTGAAGTGGCAAGGTTTTTCATTAGTGCCGCTATTGTCCCTGATTGTTGCTTTTGGCGATTCATCCGAAAGACTTAGTCGAAGAATTAGGCTGAAAGGCGAGCTTTTTGATCGTTGTGAACGCGTTTTATTCCTTGCTTATCATCGGAGTACTATTGACTGCTTCTGTTTCGACATCATTGGACATTAGTTGGAAGCGTTTCTCATTTCAACCGGCGTGGTCGCTCTAGCCGAAATCGGCGATAAAACTCAGTTATTGGCCTTCATCCTGGCCGCGAAATTTAGAAAACCCTGGCCGATTATCCTGGGTATTCTGATTGCGACTTTGGCCAATCACGGATTGGCGGGCGCGCTCGGCTCGTGGATTACTTTATATGTCGGTCCGGTCACGCTACGTTGGGTCCTAGGCCTTTCCTTCCTCGCAATGGCCGCATGGATCTTGGTACCCGATAAATTTGACGAAGGCGATGCCAAGCTGGCCCGTTACGGTGCTTTCGGGACCACCTTGATTGCCTTCTTTCTTGCGGAAATGGGCGATAAAACGCAAATTGCGACGGTAGCTCTTGCCGCTCAATATCGAGACTTTTACATGGTGGTCGCTGGCACAACGCTGGGCATGATGATTGCTAATGTGCCGGCCGTGTTGTTAGGAGGCAAGTTGGCCCATCGCTTACCGGTTCGGCTCGTACACACCATCGCTGCCATTATCTTCGCGGGTCTTGGCCTCGCCACGTTACTGGGCGCGGGTAGTAAGCTCGGGTTTTAAATTCCCATGACAGCCCCAAAATCAAGCCCGCCCATTCAGACTAACAACCCGCTCCACGGCATCACCTTAGAGGCGATGTTACTGGCATTGGTTGCGCGCTACGGATGGGAGGGTTTAGCCGAACGCGTTCCTATCAATTGTTTTAGCAACGATCCCAGCATCAAGTCGAGTCTTAAATTCCTGCGTAAAACCGATTGGGCAAGACAAAAGCTTGAGAGTCTCTATCTTCAAACGTGAATCGCCTCGTAAACCCGCGCCTTGTACTCAAACCAAAACGGATTCCAAAAGCCCATATAGCGCTGAGCCATCAGCACATTAAAGACACCGGTAGAAGGTGAGATACACCAATGCGTACCTGCCAATCCGCCCCATTGAAACTCGCCAACTGGGGAGTTTGGCTGCAGGGTCGAACTCGCGCGAGTAATCGCACCACCGAAGCCAAAGCCCAGGCTAGGGTAGGCGCCAGTGTGAAAGAACTGCACGTTATGCTCTGGCGAAATTTGATCTCGCAACATTTCCTTTAAAGTGGCCGGCTTCAAAAGTTGACCGCCTGTGATATGCGTCAAAAGCGTCACCATATCTGCTTGCGATGTGATCAGACCGCTAGTTCCGGCTTGGCGTGGAACCGGTTTAATAAACGCTTTTGGCCAAGGCACATTCTCAAGCCGATTGAGCCCCGATAGATTCGGCTGCATATCGTCTAGGCCGCGATACAGGGTGGTCAGGCGAGGCACCTGATCGGCTCGTAGCAAGTGAGCGGTGTCGACCATACCTAAAGGGTCAAAGAGTCGGGCTTGCAATGCTTCAGCAAAGCTCTGGCCGGTAATGATTTCAATGAGCCGAGCGAGAACATCGGTGGCCATGGAGTACTCCCAGCCGCCGCCGGGCTGAAACACGAGGGGCAGGCTTGCAAGCTTCGGAATCATCTCGGCCAGGGTAGTGTCCGGCTTACGAACGCCGGAGGCGTGATAGGCGTTGTAAATAAGCGTGCCGGGATCGAACACGCCGTGGCTCAGGCCCGACTGATGACTCAGTAAGTGACGGATGGTGATGTCTTTTTGAAGCGGCTCCGTGTCCGTGATGACACTTGCCTTCGCACGCAAGACGCGCACCTGAGCAAATTCAGGGATCCATTGATTGATCGGATCATCCAAGCCAAAATGACCCTGATCATGCAATACCAAGGCAAGTGTCGTCGTCACCAGTTTGGTATTGGAGAAGGCGCGATGAAGATGATCTGGCCGCAGCTTCTCGCCGCGCTCGATATCAGAAAAACCAGTACAAAAACTGTCGACCAGTTGGCCGTCTTTAAGGACAGCGGTAGAGACGCCAGGAAGCAACTTTTGGTCAACCTGATGTTGAAGTACCTCGTGGGCTTTCTTAAAACTGGTCGATTGAATACTCAAAATATCTCCTAAAGGTCAGCAGCATAGCGCGCTAACATTTCTTCTTGTGTTTCAGCGGGGCCATCCCCCCCGATCTGGCTCTTCATCATTTCGCCCATGGACGGCATAGCGGATCGGTCCACGTGTAGCGAGGCATCCCACAAGCGCGATCTCATCAAAGCTTTTGCACAGTGTAGATACACCTCTTGAACCTGTACTTCGATCACAAGCTTTGGAGATCTCTTCTCCGCTTCAAAATAGTTGCGGTGGTGTGCGCTGATGGACAATCGAGCCCGGCCGTTCACGCGCAGGGTTTCGTCCACGCCCGGTACCAGAAATAGTAATCCCAGCTTGCCGGTGCTGACAATGTTTTCTAAGGTATCCAGGCGATTATTACCCGCGGCATCGGGAATTAGGATGGTGTGCGAGTTCACGACCTTGACAAATCCGGCTACACCGCCTCGTGGTGAAGCATCCATCGTGCCGCTTGCACTGCTACTTGAAACCACCACTAGCGGGGACAGTCCAATGAAATTGATGCAGTGCTTTTCCAGCGCATTGAGCTGCTTCTTGAGAGAGCGCTCCTTGGCGGGGAGATAGAGCGCGCGAAGCTGTGCAAGGGTTTCAATAAGATCAGTTTTCATAGGCTAGACCCAGTCTTCAGTAATACAAAATGATACGGGTATTCGTGAACTATCGTAAATGACTAAGACTTGACCAGCAGAGTAGATACCATCGGTCGGCTTGCCGCGCAATCCTATCGGTCAGGTGGGCAATTGGTCGCACAAATCACCCGATTTGACCCTTTGCGCCGTTAGCATCTGTCACTCGATCATGAAGATATTCTCCTTTCTCTCGTTGAGGCAGTGGTTAACCCTGCCATTTCTCGCCTTGGTGTTGGCCGTGACGCTATTGATTGCCACCCTATCGTACCGTACTGGCAGCTATGCCGTTCAGACGGTGACCAACCATTTGCTACTAGATAAAGTCGGTCGTATTGGCCAGGCGATTGATCGCCATATCCTAGGGTCGGCGGCGGCCATTGAAGTGGCCTTTCCAAAAGACCTGGCCGCACCCGATAACCTTGAGCCAAATCTGGAAAGTCTACGCGCGCGCTTTTGGACTGCGACGTCGATTCACCGCGATCCGAGCAACTACGTTTATTACGGTAATCGCGACGGCCAGTTCTTTGGTCTTTTGCGCCATTCCGAGCAGGACGTCGAGTTGCGTTTTAAGTTGAAACCTGACGATAACCGTACCATTGCTAAGTTAAAAGGGATGCATGGAAAAGCAGATGAAGGCCGAGTTGAAAGCAAGAAGTACGATCCTCGCCTAAGGCCCTGGTATCAAGCCGCTCAGGCAACAGATGAGCATGTTTGGACCGAGGTCTATCTTGACTTTACGTCCTCTGAACTGGTGGTCACACGTGCCCGGCGGGTGGTCGATGCTCAGGGCGCACTACAAGGCGTTGTGGCTGCCGACCTGTCACTCAGAAAGTTAAACGAGTTCGTTAAGAATTTGGCTGTGAGTGAGCATGGCGTGGCTTTTGTTTTTGAGCCTGGCGGTAATCTCATTGCTTCTTCGCGAAATACCAATGTTGCGCGTTTGCCAGACGGCAAAAATGTGCGCGTGACGGTTGCGGACATCAATGACCCTTTGCAGCACGAGGCCTACTTGGAGATCAAGAAGGTGCTGGGCTCAAGCTTCAAGATGGAAAACGCTAAAAGCCAGCGCTTTGCTTTGTCAAACGGTGAAACCATTGAGCTTGCCTTTGATCGAGTTCGGGACACAGGTCGCCTGAATTGGATTGTTGCCGTGGCGGCGCCACAAAGTGACTTTATCGAGGGTGTCAATAGCAACATTACGCGTTCGGTCGTCATTGGCCTGTTAGGTGCGCTAGTCGCTGTCTTAATCGGCCTAGGTGTTCTCGAATGGGTTGGACGCGATCTACGCCGATTGACGAAAGCGGTGCGTCAAGTGGGCCAGGGCGAGCTAGAAGTCGCACTCGACGTTCATCGTAAAGACGAGATTGGGGTACTGGCTAACGCTTTACGTCAAATGCAACTACGCCTGCGAACGGATCAACTGACTGGCTTGGTCAACCGTGACATGATCGTTCGAAGCATTGATGCACGCATACACTCTGCGCGTCGCGCAAAAGATGCCAGGCCCTTCGCCGTGCTTTTTGTTGATATCAATAATTTCAAAGCGATCAATGATCACCTAGGGCACGAAGCTGGTGATCAAGCGCTGATCGAAATCGCGAAGCGTCTACGCGCTTCGATTCGTGAAACTGACCTTGCGGCTCGTTATGCGGGTGATGAGTTTGTATTGTTGCTCGACGACGTACCCTCTTACGAAAAAGCTGAGGACATTCGAGCCCATGTGGAGTCAGCGCTTCGACAACCCTTGGATTACCTCTCACAAACTTCTTTGCCTGCCAAGCTCGATACCAGTGGGGCTGTGGGTTTGGCGATGTATCCGCAAGGCGGCGCTGACCCTCGGGCTTTGCTGCAAACTGCAGATGAAGATATGTACGAGCGCAAACGTCGCTCGCGGCAAGCCGCTATCGCCTAGGGCCCCTTTCAATTTTCGAGCTGAGCCCTTTGTAGAAAGACTCGAACTCCTGCTCGCTTGTAAAGCCTAGTGAGCTCACACGAGATTGGCCCACGGAAGACTCCACCACCACCATTTGCTGCGTTTGCACGCTATGCAGCGTTACCTTTTGAATAGCCGAGTAGGGAATGCTCAGCATGTCGCCCTTCAAAGACGCTCGAGGCGCGCTGAGGCTTTCAGTGCCCAACATAAGGCTCACTGGTCCTTCTAAACTTCTGCGCAGCATGATGATGCAGCACACCGCACCTACCGCGAATAATGCGGCGACCGCCCAGAAGATGAGGGAGGCTTCTCGCGCTGAAAAACTCATTGCTTTGAAACCATTGATACCCTCTCGGTTAATCGATGCGAAATAGGCGACAGCGAGCGTAAGTGCCGTACATAGGGCAAGCCCTATCGCGTGCCGCGTGGCTGAAATGCGGTAGAGAAAAGTGGTTTGCATCAGCCGCGCATCTCAACTTTTGCGAAATTGAGCACATGATGAGTGAGTAATTCTGCGTTCGCACCGCGAATCTCAACCGTTCCGTAGGCGGTTCGTTGGCCGAGCTTTAAAACTTTGGCGGTACAGGTCAGGGCTTCTTGTCGAGCAGCCTTGAGAAAAGATGTTTTTAGATCGGTGGTGACCCATTGCTCATGCACTCCGCGCGCGCTAAGAATGGCTAACCACATCGCCACATCGGCGGCACCCATAATGGTCATGCCATTGATTACGCCACCCGGGCGGTCATTGCGAGGAAGGTAGGGCACGTGCAGAACACATTCACCTGGCGCGCAAGACTTCGCCTCAAAACCAAGACCGTCCAAGAAAGTCGCGTCGCTTAACACCTTATTTAGGTCGTTAACGCTGACTGCTTGAGTAGTGTGCGAGCCCGTGAGTCGTTCGGTCGCGAGGTTAGTAAATGATGGAAAACTGGTGCTGTGCATTGATGGTGGTGAGCCTAGGCCGAGTGAACCCCTGCGGGATTAGCGCACCACTATAAACGACTCCAGTACCTGAGTACGAACTTGGCTTTAGAAGCTATCGGTGTTCGACGGAGTTTGCAACTGGCGGGTGTGATCCGAGTGCGAGCGAAAGAACTCTTGAAAGATCATCACAGCGCTTTGGATAACAAACCAAGCGACGACGAGTAATAGCAATATGGTTAACACTAAGGAAACTTTCATGGCCGCTCCCAAGTTTTTGAATCTACTGGTAGGAATGTACTTTTGAGAAGCTACTTTTAAGTAGTTTCCCTTAGTTTAATCCTCTCACTTGAACCCTGCAAGAAGTGTTTTGTAACAGTTCGTTGCAAAGGTTCCTTGTGTCACCTTGGCAGGTCAATCGAAGCGTAAAAGCCGACGGTTAATTGATGACGGTGGGAAGCCACAATGCCAGCTGAGGAAACACCGTGAGAATGGCCAGCATGGCGAACAGGGCGAGCACAAACGGCGCGGTACCAATGATGACGTCATTGATCGAACCCTTGGACCTGAGATTTTGTACGACAAAAAGGTTGAGACCAACAGGAGGAGTAACCAGGGCAGTCTCAATCAGAATAATAATCATGATGCCAAACCACACCGGATCAAAGCCCAGTTTGAACATAACTGGCGCGATAATCGGGATGGTGGTGATCATCATGGAAAGCGTTTCCATGAAACAACCCAAGATGACGTAAAAGATAATCACCGCGAACAACATGGCCATAGGCGACCAACCGAGGCCCTCAATGAAGTTGGTGAGCTGGGTCGTCAGGCCAATGGAGGACATCACAAAATTGAGGAAGCTTGCGCCAATGACAATCAACATCACCATGGCGGTGGATTTCATCGTACCTTCCAAAGCTTGCTTGAGCATTGGAAAAGTTAGTTTGCGCACGACGGCAGCCAACAACATTGCCGCCACCACACCCAAGGAGGCTGCCTCGGTCGGCGTTGCAATGCCCGCATAAATGGATCCAACCACCACAAAGAAAATGCCCAGCGGTGGAAAGAGGTGCTTGAGGCCAGAGATCCGATCGCTCCAGGTTGAGACGATTTTTTGCCCACCCAGGCTAGGCCTCCAGGCACAGGCCAGGATGACCACGATGGAGAACAGGATCATCAAAACAATGCCAGGAATAATCCCGGCCAGATAAAGCTTGGGCACCGAGCTATTGGTCAACACCGCATAGATGATCATATTGATGGACGGCGGAATCAAGATGCCTAAAGTTCCCCCTGCCGCCAAGGTCCCCAAGAACAGGCGCTCGTTGTATCCAAAGCGCTTGGCTTGAGGAAGGGCGACCGTACCGACCGTCGCAGCCGTGGCGACTGAGGAACCCGAAGTGGCCGCGAAGATGCCGCAAGCAGCAATGTTCGAATGCATTAGGCCTCCCGGTAGCCAAGAGA
>JAYVKZ010000238.1:0-6931 GCA_043767985.1 Betaproteobacteria bacterium | reverse complement strand
GTCGATATTGAGTTGACTGTGGAGAATCGAGACCGAGTTGTCGAGCATCTACAGCGAGGCAATTACGATCTCGCGGTCATGATGCTGCCCCCTGGCCACCTGCCACTTCAAGCGCTGCCCTTTTTGGATAACCCTTTAGTGGTTATCGCGAAGCCGGGGCACCCAATGGCGGGTAAGCGCATCAAGTTGGCAAGCTTGTCAAAGGCACGGTGGCTGATGCGTGAACCCGGCAGCGGAACGCGTAGGGTCGCCGAGCAGCACTTCGAAGCGCAGGGCTTTGAGGCCCAGGTGGCGATGAGTTTAGGAAGCAACGAGGCGATTAAACATGCTGTCGCGGCGGGGCTCGGTATTGCCGTAGTGTCGCAGCTTGCGGTGGCGGGTGATCTTACTGGTCTGTCCTCGGGCCACACCGGGAAGCTAGTCACACTAAGGGTGCAAGGCTTTCCCTTGAAAAGGCAATGGTCTGTGGTATGGAGGACCGATCAGGCCCAGTCTGCCGCTGCACGGGTATTTGTAAAGTACCTTCAATCGGCTTTGTAGCGTGCCAAGGATGTCACCGTGACCAACCCTGTGATCGCTATCAAGCGTAATGCAGAAGAGCCTCGACTACGCAGCCTCAGCCGTGAAGAACTACGCCGCTTTTCGCGTCACTCCAAAAAAGAGGTTGACGAAAATTGGCGTAACTTTTTCATGCTGGCCGCGTTGACGGGTGCCAGACGTGCGAATTTGCTATCGCTAGAAAAGCGCGAGCTTGATATGGTGAGTCAGGCGTGGATCATTCCGAAGGAGAAATTCAAGGGCAAACGAGAGCATAAAGTGCCGCCTTCTGGGCAGGCTTTCAAAATCGTCGAATGTCAGCTCCAGTTGAGTGGTGGGTCTGACTATCTGTTTCCAAGTTGGGGGAGGAAAACGCAGCACCTGAACGAGCCAAAGAAAGCATGGATTCGCATTTTTGATCGCGACGGAACACAAGAGATATTTCGTCGCATTGAAAGTGCTGGGCACAGCATTGAACACAAGGAGTATGGCCGCACTGCGGACACCCTACAAGACGCTAGAACAGGCTAAAAAGCTGGGCGTTGACACCACTGGTGCTCGTATGCGACCCGCAAGATTACATGACTTGCGCTGTACTTTTGGCTCGATTCAAGCCGAGCTAGGCGCAAACATGGCTGTCACCAAAAGTCTTATGGGACACCGTTCCATGCAGACGACGCAGAAGTATTACACCAAGATTTCGGCGGCTTTTCGGCTTCGCTTTGTCGTTGGCACAGTCTGGTGACAAGCATGATGCAGCAAAAGTGCTCAAAGGTTATGGCGGCGCAGGGGTGCTTGAGGTGGTGGAAGACGATATTGGTGGCACCTACCGTGCCGTGTATACGGTCAAGTTCGCCGCGGCAGTGTTTGTCCTTCACTGCTTCCAGAAAGAAAGCAAGCGCGGCATCGACACGCCCAAGGAAGAAATGGACATCATCCACGCAAGGCTGAAAATTGCTGAAGCGTATGTAAAGGAGTTGCGGAAATGAAAACTCAACTTGTTCAAGGCGTTGAAGTGCATCGTGGTTCCGGCAACGTGTTTGCCGACCTTGGATTGGCTGATGCCGAAAAACTCAAGATCAAAACGGGGCTTGTCATTGAGATCAGGAAAGCCATGCGCAGCCGTGGCCTGACACAACAAGATGCCGCCAAACGCATGGGCATCACGCAACCCAAAGTCTCTGACATAATGCGCGGCGACTTCACGAATCTGTCTGAGCGCAAACTGATGGACTGCTTCACGCGACTGGGCTATGACATTGAAATCAAAGAACGACCTGCCAAGGCCGAAATCGGGCATCTGATGTTCGCTGCCGCATGAGCGGCATCTGTCGCTTGCGTCAGTCCGCTCACGGTGAGACTGACCTTACGGCATTTCAAGCTGAAACTTAGTTAATCGACTGCTACAGCAGGTTAGGTCCTGCAAGTCCTGATCTTTTGGCGCAGCTGCGACAGCGACAGCCCCGACACTTGCGACAGGTTAGTTCTCATATATTGAAACTTGTAACGCTACAGTATACAATTCAAACCAATGATTAAAACATTCACCCACAAGGGATTGCAAGCCTTCTTCGAGACTGGCAGCAAGGCAGGCATTCAGCCCGCCCATGCGCCCAAACTTGGCAGGCTGTTAGCCCGACTGAATGTCGCCACTTGCGGCCAAGATATGAACATTCCCGGATGGAATCTTCACGCTTTGGCGGGTGACATGCAAGGCTATTTTTCGGTTTGGGTGAATGGCAATTGGCGAATGATTTTCAAGTTCGAAGAAAACGACGCGGTTCTTGTAAATTATCTGGATTATCACTGAGCAAAAATATGAGCGTACAAAACAACCCACCTCACCCCGGCGAAACCCTCAAGGAGGACATTTTGCCCGCCCTTGGCCTGAGCGTGACCGAGGCGGCGAATCAGTTGAGCATGTCTCGCGCGGCCGTCTCACGCGTTCTCAATGGTCGGGCGGCAGTATCACCTGAGTTTGCGATCAGACTTGAACTATGGCTTGGCAAGGAGCGCGGCGGCGATGCGAGTGCATGGTTGTCCCAGCAATTGGCCTACGACCTTTGGCAGGCCCGCAAGGTGAAGCAGCCGAAAATTAAACCAGCGCAAAGCTTGATCGAAGCTTAGCCTGTTAATTATTCATGAGAATGATTTGCACGACGCAATCGCCGAGTGGCCTGAAGGCAAAGTTACGTAGGAGCTTTTCCGTGGGCCGATAACGCTCAATGGATTCGATTGGCAATACTGTAGGGGGCGGGTTGAGATGCGCCTTATAACTTTTACCCTTCAAGCTAAGTCACGTACTTAGTTGCCTGAGACGAAATCAGTGAGCGTCACCCTTTGATCTGATTTCTTATTGGCCTTTACCTCATTTGATCAAATCACTCAATCTAGAACCAAACTTGAAGACAAGCCAAAACAAAGAGCGTTCCTCGAATTTACGGAACTTTTACGAAACTATTTGAACAGGACGAGCCGAAAATAAAAAATCCCAAAAACGCTGGTGCGCTAAGGGCTTGATTAAATTGGTATTTTTGGCTCCTCGACCTGGGCTCGAACCAGGGACCTACGGATTAACAGTCCGGCGCTCTACCAACTGAGCTATCGAGGAAGCGTAGCCGCCTATTATAGCTAGAAAATGCGGTTTTCGCCAAACGGCCGTTGGTTAATCACCGCCGACTGCCTGTACCCACGGATTTTAGCTTTGCATCACCTTCGCAACAGCCTCGCAAACCGGGTCAATGTTTTTGTCATTGAGCGCAGCCACGCAAATGCGGCCTGTACCGATGGCATACACCGCAAACTCTTCACGCAGGCGATCTACTTGGGCAGAGCTGAGGCCAGAGTAGGAGAACATACCGCGCTGTGCCACCACGAAGTCCATGTTCCTTTGCACGCCTAGGGCTTGAAGCTTGTTCACAAAACTGCTGCGCATGGTGCGAATGCGATTTCGCATGCCGGCTAATTCGTCCTCCCACATTTTGCGTAGCTCTGGCGTGCTCAATACGGTGGCGACAATCGTCGCGCCATGGGTCGGCGGGTTGGAATAGCTGGTGCGAATGACCCGCTTCACTTGGCTGATGACTCTGGTCGTTTCATCTTGGCTTTGAGTGACGATGGTGAGGGCACCCACCCGTTCGCCGTAAAGGGAAAACGATTTCGAGAACGAGCTGGAAATAAAGAAGCTCATGCCAGAGGCGGTCAGGGTGCGCAAAGCGGCCGCGTCTTCATAGATGCCGTCACCGAAGCCCTGATAGGCCATATCGAGGAAGGCGAGTAGCTTGCGCGCCTTGATGGTCTGGGTGATTTCTTGCCACTGTACAGGGCTCATATCCACACCCGTTGGGTTGTGGCAGCAAGCGTGCAAAACAATTACGTCGCCCTCGGGCAAGCCGTTGAGGCAGGCGAGGGTTTGCTCGAAAGCCACACCATGGTTGGCAGCTTGGTAATAAGGATAGGACCTGACCTCGAAGCCAGCTGCCTCAAATAAGGCGCGATGGTTTTCCCAGCTTGGGTCGGATATCCACACGGTTGCGGTGGGTTTAAGGCGCTTAATGAAGTCCGCGCCAATGCGTAAAGCACCCGTTCCGCCCAACGCTTCGAAAGTTGCAGCACGTCCAGACTTGATGACTTCTGAGTCAGCACCGAAGAGTAGTTCTTGAACGGCTTTGTTGTACGCCACAACGCCTTCTATCGGAAGGTACCCTCTGGTGGGGGCTGTTAAAGCACGCGCGGCTTCGGCTTGCCGAACGGCTTTAAGGAGCGGCAGTTTTCCGTTTTCGTCGTAATAAACTCCGACGCCTAAATTGGCCTTGTGGCCTCGCTTATCGGAGTTAAAGGCTTCCGTCAAGCCCAAAATTGGGTCACGGGGCGCTAGTTCGACTGCGGAAAACACGGAGGATGACATTTTTGGTCTAAGTAATTGATTTGTAATGAAAAGCGATTAGGCCCTCTAAAATGCTTGCTTAATTTATAGGCAAACGACTAGCTTTTTTGGGGCATGGCGGTGATAATCCACAGCTTCAGCGCGCCGAGATGTTGCGGCGCGCCAATTCCACTGAATTTCCCTGATTTTAACACTCCTAGATGTCCGGTCCCATGGTTGAACTTTCTCCTGTCGAGAACAAGTTTGTGAGCTACGAAGGCAGCCCCTTCCAGCTCTATCAACCGTTTGCGCCTGCCGGTGATCAGCCGCAGGCGATTGAAAAGCTTGTGGAAGGGATTCAGGATGGCCTGAGCTTTCAGACCCTTTTAGGGGTGACCGGCTCGGGCAAAACCTTCACGATGGCCAATGTGATTGCGCAGTTGGGTCGGCCCGCCTTGGTCTTGGCTCCCAATAAAACCTTGGCTGCTCAGTTGTATTCGGAGATGCGTGAGTTTTTCCCGAACAACGCGGTGGAGTATTTCGTCTCCTATTACGATTATTACCAGCCTGAGGCCTATGTGCCCCAGCGCGATCTTTATATCGAGAAAGACTCTTCGATCAACGACCATATTGAGCAAATGCGTTTGTCGGCGACGAAGT
Organism: Betaproteobacteria bacterium; assembly: GCA_043767985.1. Classification (GTDB taxonomy): domain Bacteria; phylum Pseudomonadota; class Gammaproteobacteria; order Burkholderiales; family Burkholderiaceae_E; genus JAPOKJ01. The sequence continues at coordinate 1,869 of JAYVKZ010000238.1, read as the reverse complement.
CGCTGCTGGAGCGTCGTGACGTGGTGATTGTGGCGAGCGTGTCCTGTATTTACGGTATTGGCAACCCGGACGAATATCACGCCATGATCATGACCCTCCGGGTTGGCGACAAAATGGGCCAGCGCGACGTATTGCAGCGCCTGGTGGCGATGCAATACAAGCGCAACGAAACCGAGTTCATTCGCGGCGCGTTTCGAGTGCGTGGCGATACGATTGATATTTTCCCTGCCGAACATGCTGAGTTGGCCCTGCGCATTGAGCTGTTCGACGATGCCGTGGAAAGTTTGACCTTGTTCGACCCTCTCACTGGGCGCACTCGGCAAAAAATTCCGCGCTTCACGATCTATCCGTCTTCGCATTATGTGACGCCACGCGCCACGGTGGTTCGGGCGATTGAGACCATCAAAGAAGAGCTGACCGATCGTCTCAAATTTTTCTACGACCAAGGCAAGTTTGTGGAAGCCCAGCGGCTCGAACAGCGTACCCGTTTCGATCTGGAAATGTTACAAGAGATTGGCTTTTGCAAAGGTATTGAGAATTATTCCCGGCATTTCTCCGGGGCCAAACCTGGTGAGCCACCGCCGACCTTGGTCGATTACATGCCGGATGACTCCTTGATGATCATCGACGAGAGCCATGTGACCATTGGTCAGCTAAACGGTATGTACCGTGGCGACCGCTCGCGTAAGGAAACACTCGTTGAGTTTGGCTTTCGTATGCCCTCGGCCTTGGATAACAGGCCACTTCGTTTTGACGAGTTCGAGGGTAAGTTGCGCCAGACCTTCTTTGTCTCAGCAACACCGTCCGAATACGAGAAAACTCATGCTGGGCAGGTGGTTGAACAAGTCGTTCGACCGACCGGTTTGATCGACCCGACCATTGAAATTCGGCCTGCGACGACCCAAGTAGAAGACGTACTTTCAGAAATCCATGAGCGCGTCAAGGTGAAGGACCGGGTGTTGGTCACGACTTTGACCAAGAGAATGGCCGAAGACCTGACAGATTTCCTATCCGACCACCATGTAAAAGTGCGTTACTTGCATTCTGACGTCGATACCGTCGAGCGGGTGGAAATTATTCGTGACCTCCGGCTGGGTGTTTTCGACGTCCTGGTAGGCATTAACTTGCTGCGCGAGGGTTTGGATATTCCTGAGGTGTCGCTGGTCGCGATTCTCGACGCGGACAAAGAGGGCTTTTTGCGTTCTGAGCGCAGCTTGATTCAAACCATGGGTCGGGCTGCTCGGAACATCAATGGTAAAGCTATTTTGTATGCCGACCGGATGACCGACTCGATGAAGCGTGCGATTGATGAGACTGATCGCCGTCGCGTTAAGCAGGTTGCGTTCAACACCTTGCACGGGATTGTGCCGGTTGGGGTGCGCAAACAGGTTAGGGAATTGATTGATGGTGTGTACGATCCTCGCGAGGCCAGGGAAGAGTTGAAGGCCGCGCAAGCTCAAGCGCACTATGGGGTGATGTCTGAAAAGAACATCGGCAAAGAAATTAAACGTCTCGAGAAACTGATGCTCGATCACGCACGGAATCTTGAGTTTGAAAAAGCTGCCAGCGTGAGAGATCAACTGGGGGCGCTTAAGGAGCAAGTTTTTGGTTCGAACGGAAAAAGTAACGTTGTCCCGTTCGTGGCTGATCGAGCCGCGTAGCCTCTTCAAGTCTTTCTTGAAGAAGCTCATGGCTATTTTTGGTTTTATTACTCAGGCGGATAGAAAAATGGCAAAAAGGGAACCTCTGTCGTTGGCAATGACTACTAGGGTGTTGTTTGTATGTATGGGAAATATTTGTCGCTCTCCCATGGCCGAAGGCGTGTTTACACATATGGTGCGCCAAGCAGGTCTGGAAGATGTCGTCAAG
>JAYVKZ010000237.1:0-5406 GCA_043767985.1 Betaproteobacteria bacterium | reverse complement strand
GATTAGAGAGGTCGAAAGTATGGAATCTAAATCACAGTTGAGACGGGTCGAACGAATCGAGGTCCTGCGCCTGTTTGGGCTATACGACCACAAAGTTCGTTTGAATGACATTGAACGGCTTACGATTATTCACGGTCCAAATGGAGCTGGTAAGACTGTGCTTCTAAAACTTACCTACGCAATGCTGTCTGGGAACATCCTAGACCTCGCCAAATATCCATACAAAAGCTTTAGCGTCCATTTCAATGACGGAAGTTCCGTGACTGCGGTTAACAGCAGTGAAAAGCAGAACGAGAAAAAGAAGGGTGCACAGGTCGTTTTGAATATTGGGGGGGGCGACGGTGAGAACGTAAGAATTGAAATGGATACGAATGCGATCCTTCGCTATGCTTCGAAAGTTGAGCGGATAGCGCCCGTACGGCAAATTGGGGAAGATCGTTGGATGGATATGCAGTCTGATGAAATGTTGGATGCCAACGAGGTCATAGCTAGGTACGGCGGTTTAATTGCTGACGAGAAGCAGGCCAAGCTTTTTGGCAAGGCCGGTACTGAGGCGTTGATGCGGCTGCAAAAAGGGCATGGGGCTCACCTTGTTGAGGCGCAACGACTGATCAAATTGGGCGCGGCTAATCGGGAAGAGGCTTATGGCCCAAGGCGGTCGTCGGTGACATCTACCGAGACAGTTGTTGAGTATTCAAATGATTTGCGCAGGAAGATCGAGACCGCCCTGGCGGATTACGCAAAAAAATCGCAACAACTCGATCAGTCTTTTCCGCAGCGTTTGCTAGCAACCGATTCGGAAGCAATGTCGGATCTCGCAATCAGTCTCGGCATGAAAGAAATTCAGGAAAAGCAATTAACGTATCAGTCGCTTGGTTTGATAAATAAAACTGCGGCCGGTGCTCACCCGTTTGACGCTGCGCAGGCGGAAGGGCTTGATGCCGCCAAGAGGTCGGTGATGGGTGTGTATGTGCGCGACACCAAAGAAAAATTTGAAGTTTTAGATGATTTGGCGGTTAGAGTAAATTTGCTACTTAAGAACATAAATGCAAAGTTTCAAAATAAAGAGATAGTCGTTAGTAGGGAACGCGGCCTCACCGTCAAGACGCTCCCAAACGATGAACTTCCAATATCGGCGTTGTCCTCTGGTGAGCAACATGAGATTGTTCTCATGTATGAACTACTCTTCCGAATTAAACCCAATACTTTAGTGATGATAGATGAGCCCGAGCTGTCCTTGCATGTGAATTGGCAGGAGCGATTCTTGAGTGATCTTGCGGAAGTAATTAAGGTAGCAGGCTTCGACGCACTCATCGCGACACATTCGCCGTACATTATTAGTGATCGGTCAGACTTGCTTGTGGAACTTTCTACTGAAGCCCACTCTGTTTCCTAAGATCAATAAAGATGCATAGCCTTCTAGAATCTAAAACGCCAGCAATTCTTTGGGCCGAAATTGTTCTTAAGTCCTCCGGTTTTAAGGGATTGTTTTTAGCCCTAGAAGGGGAAGACGATATTAGGTTTTGGCGCTCGCGAGTTGACCCATCGTCGCTTCGCTTGCTTCAATGCGGCGGAAAGTCGATTTTGATGGGACTGCTCGATATAGTTGAAGCCCGCAACCATACCCGTACTCTTGCACTGGCTGATGCTGACTTTGAAAGAGCTCTAAATACACTTAGAGTTTCTACAAGCCTCGCTTATACAGATCTATGCGATCTTGATTCGACTCTTGTCTTTTCTAAGGCTCTAGATAAAATCATTTCTGAGTACGGCGACCATATCAAATTAGCGGCTTTTGAGGCAGCCCAAGGCATTTCATTTGTACGACATTTGATCAAAATTTCCCTTGCATTTGGACGACTGCGATTCGTTAATTTCTCGCAAGGATGGGGCGTTGATTTTGATAAATTAAGTCCTTATAAATACGTTGATCACAGTACGTGGGCTTTGGACGAGAGTCGCTTAAACGCAGACGTTTTACAGTTGTCGAATTGCAGCCAGCTTGAATTCGACTCAGCGATTTTGGAATGTCTTGAAGTTCTTAATGGAGATCCTTTAAGTCTTGTGCAAGGGCATGATTGTATGAGGGTCTTAGCAATTGGCCTTGGACCTAAAGCTCTGGGCATAACTGGTGGTAAGGCCTTCGCTGAAGGGGAAGCTCGCAAGGCCTTTCGACTTGCATTTGATAGAAGTATCATGAGGCAAACTTCAATGTGGCGAGATTTAAACTCGTTAGCAATATCGAAGGGGCAGAATATTTTTTCGGAACTTGAGTGACTGAGTCTGGACTCCTGGCTTTTTGGCGGCGCAGCTAATCTCTTTCGGTAAGTTTCTCGTTGGGTCCGGTATTCAGTATGTGATCCGAGCGGATGAATCAATAATTTCACGAAAAGCAACTTGTTTTCTGTAAATTGAAGCAATTAGTCTTAAGAGTTGTTGCTGGGATTGGTTTAGAGCGAGATTAGGATCGCTGCGCAGCGTGAGCCGATGGATCGTTCGAGCACTTAACCATTTGCGGTCGGCAGGTAGCCCCTGATATTCTCAAGCGGTCAATGAAAACTTGTTCGTTGGTGATCGGTTCAGGTCTACCCCTAGAGATGGGTACTAGCTCAGTTTTAAAACAAGCCGATGATTCGCCCATCATCGGTAATGTCAATGGCATGAGCTGACGGAACCTTGGGTAAGCCGGGCATCGTCATCACCTCGCCGCAAACCATCACAACAAATTCTGCTCCGGCTGCTAATCGCACTTCGCGAATATTGATCACATGGCCGCTCGGTGCGCCGCGTTTGGTCGGGTCGGTCGAGAATGAATACTGTGTTTTTGCAATGCACACCGGGTAATGGCCATAGCCGGTGGTTTGCAGTTTTTCGATTTGGGCTTTTACTTTGACATCGGCGGTGATGTCGCTCGCGCCGTAAATGGAGGTGGCGACCTTTCTTACTTTGTCCCACAAGGTATCGCTGTCTTGATACACAAACTTGAATTGACTCTTCTGTTCGCAGAGCGCGACCACCGCGTGGGCTAGGTCGGTTGCGCCTTTGCCGCCCTCGGCCCAATGCCGAGCCAAGACCACTTGTACGCCATGCGCTGCCGCGCTGGCCTTGAGTAAGTCGACCTCGGCGACGGTATCTTCAGTCCGGTGGTTAATTGCCACCACACAGGGCAGGCCATAATGCTCGTGCACGTTGCGAATATGGCGCTCTAAGTTGACCAAGCCTTTGCGCAGTGCTTCAAGGTTTTCAATGCCGGCGTCTTTGACCTCCACCCCGCCGTGATACTTCAAGGCGCGAATGGTGGCGACGAGCACGACGGCACTCGGCTGCAAGCCCGATTTGCGGCACTTGATGTCGACAAATTTCTCCGCACCAAGGTCGGCGCCAAAGCCCGCTTCGGTCACTACATAGTCAGCCAGCTTCAAGGCGGTTTGGGTAGCCAAGACTGAGTTGCAGCCATGAGCAATATTTGCAAAAGGGCCGCCATGCACAAAGGCAAGATTGTTCTCAAGTGTTTGTACGAGATTAGGGGCCAGGGCATCCTTGAGCAGGACCGCCATTGCACCTTGCGCTTTCAGATCGCTGGCATACACTGGTTTTTGATCGATCGTTTGCCCGATCACAATTCGGGCGAGTCTTTGCTTGAGATCGCCCATGCTGGTGGCGAGGCAAAGAATCGCCATGACCTCGGAGGCCACCACAATGTCAAAGCCATCCTCGCGTGGGAAACCATTGCCTGGACCGCCGAGAGACACGGTAATGTCGCGCAAGGCTCGATCATTCATGTCCATCACCCGCTTCCAGGTGATGCGGCGCACATCGATACGCAGCTCATTGCCATGATGGATATGGTTATCGATGAGTGCCGATAACAAATTGTGGGCCAAAGCAATCGCATTGAAATCGCCGGTGAAATGAAGATTGATATCCTCCATCGGGACGATCTGGGCGAAGCCGCCTCCGGCAGCTCCCCCCTTCATACCAAATACCGGCCCAAGCGAAGGCTCGCGCAGGCAGATCATGGCTCGCTTGCCAATGACATTGAGCGCATCACCTAAGCCCACGGTGGTGGTGGTTTTCCCTTCGCCTGCGGGCGTCGGGGAAATGGCGGTGACTAAGATCAGCTTACCGTTGGGCTTGTCTTTAAGTGAGGCCGCATAGCCTAGAGATAGCTTGGCCTTAAAGCGACCGTGGGCCTCTAAGTGTTCTTCCGCAATCCCGGCTTGCTCTTGGGCGAGGCCAATAATCGGACGAGGTGTTGCGGCTTGGGCAATGGCAATATCACTTTGCATAGGTCACCTAAAGTAGAGATCTAGCGATTTTACTCGGGGATGACTCGATTTTCTAACTAACAATTTTCTTGCTTCGTAAGTAGGCAATCGTTTGCGCAGAAAGCCCCGCATCGCGCAAGATCGCATCGGTTTGTGCTCCCTGCTCTGGCGGGTCGGCCCTCACACCAAAGCGCTGCCCATCCATCGTAAAAGGAAACAGGGCCGCTCTGGCGGTTTGGCCCTTGCGCACACCATCGCTTAAGCGCACCTCGGCGAGGGCGCCGGTGGCATTAAGATGGGGGTCATCGAACAGCTCCTCCGGTTTAGTAATGGGTGCGAAAGGCAAGCCCGCTGCTTCGAAACGAGCGCTTAAATCTTTGGCCGAATATTCTGCCAATCGCATGCGTAAATCTCCAATGAGCTCGGCACGAAGGCTAACCCGTTCATTGTTGGTTTTATAACGTGGGTCGGCCTTCAGATCGTCGAAGCCCAGGATGTCGCAAAACGTTGACCACTGAGCATCGCTCACCGCTGCCAGGAAAATCTGTTCGCCGCCCTTGACCGAAAAAATATCGTATACCCCCCAGGCTGAAATGCGATCGGGCATGGGCGCAGCCGGTTTACCGGTAATGGCGTACTGCATCATGTGTTGGCTGACCAGAAACACATTATTCTCGAATAAGGCACTTTGTATCTCTTGCCCCCTGCCTGTGTCACGGCGCTGCACAATCGCCGCCAAGATCCCAATGGCACCAAACATGCCGCCCATGATGTCATTGACACTCGAGCCGGCGCGCAAGGGGTCACCTGGGCGGCCGGTCATATAGGCAAGCCCTCCCATCATTTGCACCACTTCGTCAAGCGCCGTGCGATGCTCATACGGTCCAGGTAAAAAACCTTTGAGAGTTGCGTAGATCACCTGGGGATTTATTGTGCATAAACTCGCATAGTCAAGACCATATTTACTAAGCGTTCCCGGCTTGAAATTTTCAATGACTACATCGGCTTGGGCGCATAGGTCTTGCGCTATTTTTGCTCCTTCGGCTTGTCGCAGATCGAGGCAGATGCTTTGTTTGTTGCGATTAAAAAGTGGAAAGAAGCCAACTCCCGACCCGAGTAAATGACGGGTGCGATCACC
>JAYVKZ010000236.1:0-15699 GCA_043767985.1 Betaproteobacteria bacterium | reverse complement strand
CGACAAGGGCGGCAATCAAGCCAATCCCTAGCGCCTTGGGACGCATTTGCGGACGTAATTTCTTGAAGTTCATGAGAATTCTCCTGGCATAAGTGAAATGGGGGGCCCCCCTTGACTATTACGCCGTTGAACTCAAATTGGATTCAATAAATAAGGTGGGGCGAGCCTACGGCACGGCGCTAAAGGCAATGTCAGTCAACTTGCAGGGCTAGCTGTTTGGCAAAGGATTTGAATTCTGTTCGGTAACAGACAGTAAGCACTGCCACTCGGCGGCATCATCTCCGAATGACAACACTGAACACCCAACCCATACTTTCAACTTCGACTGACTCTATACTAAGAATACTTTTGAACTCATCGCGACGGGGAGAATCGCGCGCCTTCGAAGAGCTCTATAGGCTCACAAAAATCGGAGTCAAAAAAACCGTTTTGCGAATCACGCGTGATACCGCTGAAACTGAGGAGTTGGTTCAGGAAACCTATGCCAAAGTGTGGCAAAGTTCGTATCTGTTTGACTCTAGTAGGGGACCAGTATCCAATTGGATCAATGGTATTGCGAGAAATCTGGCAATTGATTCACTGAGACGCAGACAAAGACAACCTACCCTTGACGTTGACGAAGTAATGATCGAAGGAGTCATCGGCACCCAATATGATTGCGCAGAGTTACAACCATTAGAACTTGCAATCGCTCATCAGCGAGCACAGGCGGTCCAGGAAAGCTTAAAAATCTTGTCGGTAGCTCAAAGGGAATGTTTAATGCTTGGGTTCTTCGCCGACCTAAGCCATTCGGAAATTGCGAGTAGTGTTGGTATTCCGCTTGGAACCGTGAAGAGTTTAGTTTCAAGATCCTACTTGCGGCTCAAACCTGTTTTGGCTGGGTATCAGTAAAACATCTTACCTGCCAATCGAGTTAAGCTCCGGGAATAATCACCAATGGCTACTGGTAGTTTGCTCGCCCTATTGGACGACATCGCGTCCGTGCTTGATGATGTCGCCCTGCTCACTAAAGTCGCAGCCCAAAAAACTGCTGGCGTTCTTGGCGACGATTTAGCATTGAACGCACAACAGGTCGCGGGTGTTCAGGCTGCGCGTGAGCTACCCGTGGTATGGGCGGTGGCAAGAGGGTCTCTAGTCAACAAAGTTATTTTGGTGCCCACTGCACTCATCATTAGCGCTTGGGTGCCTTGGGCCATTACGCCTTTGCTGATGCTTGGCGGCTCCTACCTTTGTTTTGAAGGCGCTGACAAGCTTCTAGAGCGACTCAGACTAAAACGAGACCCTCTAGCCCGCTCAAATGTGGCCCGCTCAAATACGACGCACACCGATCCAGCGGCTAAGCAAATCGATTCGCCATCTTTCGAAAAAGATAAGATTCGAGGTGCAATACGCACGGACTTTGTACTCTCAACGGAAATCATTGTGATCGCACTCGGCACGGTCTCCCAGGCAGCCCTGCAAACGCAAATTGCAACCCTCGTCGCCGTGGCGATCATCATGACTGTGGGCGTCTATGGTTTCGTCGCCGCGATCGTCAAGATTGATGATCTTGGGCTCCTTCTACAAGGCAAAGCCAGTCGAACGGCAAAAGCAGTCGGAATGGGTTTGGTTCACTCAGCACCTTGGCTAATGAAAACACTGATGGTTGTCGGTACTGCAGCGATGTTCTTCGTCGGGGGCAGTATCCTGCGTTGTCTTGGTTTTCATAAAATCGATCCTGACTCTTGGATCCAGGAAGCCTCAAACATCGTGAGCCGGATGTACGAGATCGAACAGACGGAGAGTTGGCAACAAGAAACAATCGCGATTCAATCCAACAACTCCGTTCGGATTCAATCAACCGGAAGTAACTATGCTTAGCGATTCCCAAAAATCCGTATCACGCCGCAGCTTCATCAGCATCATCCCCGTCCTTGGTTTAGGCGTCTTGACCGCCTGCACACAAAAGACCGAAACGACTCCCACCCCTCCGCCAATGTCGGTAAACCCACCCTCACAAACCGCACCGGTTGCTCCCGTTGCACAGCCCGCAGCGGTCCTGCCAATGCTGGACGAAAAGGATGTTCAAGCCGTCGCCTTTGGCTATGTGGAAGACAGCGCCAAGGCGGATAAGTCCAAGTTTCCAATGTCTGTCGCAACCAGCGACTGTAGCAACTGCGCCTTGTACAGTGGCGGCCCAGGTGAAGCCGCGGGTCCCTGTACAATCTTCGCGGGCAAAAGGGTCATGGCAGCCGGGTGGTGTAATTCTTGGGCGAAAAAGGCCTGACACGCCACTTCTCAGTGTCATTTCGGGCGCGGCACCTTTAGCTTTTTGTCTGGCTGGCTTAGGCGCCCGGCCCTTAACTCAGTCACGGCGGCAACGATGGTTCGGGCCACATTTTTGACTTCGTCCTGAACGGCTTTGTCCTTGTCCAAAGCGTCATGGCTGTCATAGTAAGCTTCAAAATAGCCAATGTAGCGATCAAGCCTTGAGGCTGCACCGGCGTCAACCAGGCCCATCCATTCGAGCCAGTCCGTCAAGTTACGCCGGTGCACCTCAACCCCGGCAACATCTCCATGAACTACAACACCGAACGCGCGACCCGCCAGGTGCTTGGGATAGTCCCAACCTTTTTGTTCAAGACGCTTGGCGGCGGCGGCATCCTTTCCATGGGTGCTCGTAGGATCGGGATTACCCCCGTCTGCACTCACCATCCGATCAATCATCAATTTCAAGGGGCTTGGCGACTGATACCAGTAAGTCGGCGCAAGAATAATGACAGCGTGGGCAGCAACCCATCGCTCATAAATTTCCGCCATCCAGTCATCGCCCTGATTCAAAGCGTGGTTTGGGTAACAGCTGCACGGCCAGTGACATAGAGGCATGGCCGTGGAAACGCATCCCTTACAGGGATGGATGCTCCGCCCGTATTCCGAGGTGATCAAACTCAGATCGAGCACGTCAGTCTCGATGCCAGCCGACTTTACAATTTGCTGTGCAAGCTCGGTCAAACGCCATGTTTTGGACATTTCTCCGGGGCAAGTACCATCATTGCGCGCACTGCCGCAGATCAACAGTACTCGAGAAGCACTGGCTTGGTCATACCAGCGCTTTTGCGCAAGTCTAAGGCGCTGCCGAGTTTCGAGCCACTGCACAGATAATTGATAACTAGGATCTGCATACCCTCGCCCGGCTGCACGGGTAATCGGAGCCTTGCGACCCTCTTCCATCGCGAGCCACGCGATCTCCTCCAAACGCGCGATCGCATCTCCCTCCGCCTTGTAGGCAGGGTCGTAAAACTGAACCTTGAATCGATCACTGAATTGCTCACGCGTCAGCTGAGTGGTTACTTGACCCGTTCTAATTTTTGTCAAAATGCGCTCCGGTTGAGTGTTGCCTAGCTAACACTAAGCTTAAACAGGCAGTCGCTCTGTGCATCAGCGTACTCAGGCAGCGATTTTTAGGCTTGTCATCGACTGCCAAGCCAGTGTGCACCATCCCACAGACAGTCACGCATTAACAATGCAAATTATCTATTCGAACCGCAATGTAATCGAGGCCGTGATCAAAACCTTTCCAATCGTTTGCGTCGGGGGCTCCGCCGGGGGGCTCGATGCCTATGTTCGGTTGTTACAAAATCTGCCAGCGGATATGGGCGTCGCGATTGTCATCGTCAACCACATCACCCGGGTACCTACCCAGCTCCACAAAGTGCTGCCACGCTTCACAGCGATGCCGGTTGAACTGATCACAGAACAACTGTCAATCGAGCCTAATCATGTCTATATCATCCCGTCCAACCGAGATTTACACGTTGACGAGGGTATGTTTCATCTGACACCCATTTCGAAGCCGCGCGGCTGGCCGGATGTGATCACAGTCTTCCTAGATTCACTAGCCAGGTATTGGGAAGGAAAACTAATCGCCGTGATCGTGTCGGGATACGATGGGGACGGGGCGGCCGCGCTGCAAGGCATCAAAAAAGTCGGCGGCATGACCATCGCGCAAAAACCAAGCACGGCGACTCAGCCCGACATGCCGGAAAGCGCCATTAGTAGTGGTTATTGTGACTATATTCTTGCTCCTGAAGACATCGCAAAAACCATTATTCAAATTGCGCGCACGCAGCTTGACACTCCTTAGCGACGCCACAACGTTCACGGTAATTAGTGATGGCTAGCCTTGACTTCCAAAGACTCGATCCCAAAAAGTACTCGTCACACCAAAGTACATCGGCAAACTTTCCCTATGGTGAATCGCATGAATTTTCTTACGCTGGCGTAACCATCCCCATTGACCGTGCCAATGATGAATCGCATGATGTGTCATCGCATAACCGAGGTAGCCAACCAGGAGGCCAACGGTGAGGGAGGTCGCACTCGAAGCACTGCTCATCAGAAACGTAGGCGTAAAGACCAAGAGTCCGATCAGCGTTCCACTGAGCAAAGTCGGTGCAAAAATCAGGGCTCTTGGCCTTAGGTGATGTAAGGCGTGCCAGGTTTTGAACGGTTCGATGCCGTGCAACACAAAGCGGTGAAGCGTGTACTCCAAGAATGTCCAGCTCACGAGCCCAGCGACAGCAAAGCCAAGCATTTGCCAAGGACCAATTCGCTCCCCGGATAAAAAGAGAAAGACGATTAGCGAGACAATCGCTGCACCGTATAGGACAAAATCTGCCCAGTAAGCGGCTTTGCTGTGTTCAACATTAAAGACTTTATCATTCATCACTTGGTCTTGCCATTTCTTAGAGAGAGGTTGAACATTAGCCAAACAACTTGCCAACACCCGCAGTGATGGTCATTGCAAGCGCGCCCCAAAACGCGACACGCCACATCGCAGGAAGGACTTGAGCACCTCCAACCCTTGCTGAGAGCGCCCCCAAACCGGCGAGAAATACAATCGCCGTTGCCGACGCCCAAACAATAAAGCTTGGTGCCGGCACGACAACGGCGATGCCAAGCGGCAATGCGGCCCCCAATGCAAATGATGCCGCCGAGGCCAAAGCGGCCTGTAAAGGCTTGGCGCTCAATACTTCGTTAATGCCCAACTCCTCGCGAGCGTGAGTGCCGATGGCATCGTGCTTCATCAGGTGTTGAGCGACCTGCTCAGCCAAGCCCGACTCTAAGCCGCGACTGACGTAGAGCGCAGCCAGTTCGCGCTCCTCTGCTAAAGGATCAGCAGCCAGCTCAGCGCGTTCACGCTTTAAGTCTGCGGTTTCGGTATCGGCTTGAGAGTGAACCGAGACGTACTCCCCCGCCGCCATCGACATTGCACCCGCGACCAAACCAGCAACCCCGGTCACGAGCAGGCTTTGATGACTGACGCTCGCTGCTGCGACCCCCACCAATAAACTCGCAGTCGAAACGATCCCATCATTGGCACCCAAGACCGCTGCACGCAGCCAACCAATACGAGAGGTACGGTGGCGTTCAATGTGTCGATTTGATCGCATTATTCTTTCTAAGGCTGCTGGCGAATCGAGGCGTGAAAATTGCGAGCCCGCCACAGCAGCGGTGCATGAGGGCTTATTGTGATCCTCAGGCAAGCCTCTGTCTGTGCGTTGGGCAACCTAGCGTGGGCGCACGGCAGACACTTCTACTAAGCAACCGAGTGTTCACAAACGCACAGACCAGGGAAAGTCTTTGTCCTAAGTTAAAAAATGCCTCAACGCACCCAGCAACCAGGAAAAGGCTCACTTAATGTCGTACAGCACTGCACAGACACTATCGTCCAAGACCTCAAGCTCACAAGCCGCTGCGGCCTTACGCATCGTCAAGCGGCTCCTTAAAGGTTTCATTGGTGGCGCCGACCTACGGCTTTGGAACAACAGCTCGCACAGCTTGGGTCAGGGGCCTCCGGCCTTCACGCTCGTACTGCGCGACCCGCTGCTTTTGCGCAGCGTCGTCACCAAGCGCGGGCCCGTGGTACTGGCCGACGCCTACTTTCGCGGCCAGATTGATGTTGAAGGCGATCTCTACAGCGCACTGGCCCTGAAAGGCCACTTCGAAACGCTAGCACTTCCCTGGCGCGACAAGATCGCCCTGTTTTTTGACGCCTGGCGGCTACCGTCGCAGATCGAAGCGCCCAAGACCGGAAGCTTTTTGAGGCGAATAACACAGCGCTTTTCCAGACAACACACCAAGCTCTCGGACCGACAGGCCATCGCTTTCCATTACGATGTGTCCAACGCTTTCTATGCGCTTTGGCTTGATCGGGAAAGAGTTTACTCTTGCGCCTACTTCAAAACGCCTGGTGACACACTAGATCAGGCACAGCGCAACAAACTTGAACACATCTGCCGCAAGCTGCGCTTGCAACCCGGTGAACGACTTCTCGACATCGGCTGCGGCTGGGGTGCCTTGGTGTGCTGGGCAGCGCGGCATCACGGGGTTCGGGCACATGGCATCACCCTGAGTCAGGCCCAGCATGACTACGCGCAGCAGCGCATTGTCGATGAGGGACTTCAGGCTCTCGTCACCGTGGAGTTACGCGACTACCGAGACCTGCCCGCTGAGACCACTTACGACAAAGTATCGAGCATCGGTATGTTCGAGCATGTGGGTCTTGCCAATATGCCCACATACCTGGCTGCCGTTCAGCGTGTGCTTCGTCCAGGAGGCTTATTTTTGAATCACGGTATTACCCATGACGAAGAAGGCTGGAACCAAACAGTCGCCACCGAATTTATCAACCGCTATGTCTTTCCGGATGGCGAGCTCGACTGTGTAAGCAACATTCAGCTCGGCATGGAGCGCGCTGGCTTCGAGATTCAGGACGTGGAAGCTCTGCGCCGACATTACGCGCTCACCCTGCGCCATTGGGTGCAACGCCTCGAAGCCCACCGTGACGAAGCCTTGCGCGAAGTTGACGAGCCAACCTATCGCATTTGGCGCCTGTATATGGCTGCCTGCGCGTTAGAGTTCGAATCGGGCGGTACAGGTATTTACCAAATTTTAGCCTCGCAGCCGGGCGCAGAAACACAGCTTCCGCTCACCCGGCAAGATCTCTACATGAACTAAACGACTCTGCTCAAGGTCTACCGTGCGCGAGCGAGCACTAGCGCGATTTAGCGATTTTCTTTTCCACCAAAATTCCGGGACGCCCTACCCCAAGCTTGCCATCGCCGCGCGCTGACAAATAGGCGAAGATATCCAGAACATGGGGTGCAACCTTCGGTGAAGATTCCCAAGCCGGCATGACGATCCTGTTCGGCCCACCACGCTGGCGCAGCATAACTTCGTCCAAGAACGCTTCCAGGGACGCTGCCCGAGTCTTTGGGTCCGCACTATCTGAGCCTGCAATGAGCCGGTAACTGGTCAAGACCTTAGACGCAAAAGCACGGGGAGTCATGACCCGCACTCGTTGCGCCAAATTTGGGGCTAGGTCGGTCCCGACGGCGTCAACCCCGTGGCATCCATAACACGAGGTATGAAACAACTTCCATCCCGTGTAAGTTCCTGGATCCACTTTGCCGTCAATCACCCGATACTCGCCGGGCACCTGAGCCATCGCGATAGACGCAAACCCCGCCATGCAAATGGCTGCCAGTCCAGTCAAGTAACTTACAAAAGTTCTATTCATAGTGTGGCTCCCCGCCCATTCGAAACTCAAATTCTTAAGTTTCATGCCCTTACAATACGGACCCGCCGAGAGAATGTATGTTCGCTAGGGCACTAGGGTAATGCTTTAAGCCCCGGGAGATTGGGGATTCTCTGGAAAGCGCTCAAACTCAGAGATCACCTGCGCCCCCAACAAAAGAAGTGTCGCCGCCAATTCCAAACTCAACAAAATGGCAATCGCAGCCGTCAAGGATCCATAGACCGTACTAATTTGTGAAAGCGTCGCAAAATACCAGACTAGAATATGCCGGGAAATCTCCCAAAAAAATGCCGCCACGACGGCGCCCAGGAAGGCATAGCGCGGAGATAGCTTGCCCACAGGCATCACTAGGTAAATCGAGGCCAAGACCAATACCTCACCGACCACGCCAATGAGATAAAGCAAAAAACCGGAGAAGCCGGCGAGCGACAAGCTATAGCCCAAAAAGTGCAGGCGCTCAAGCCCCATCACTTGCAGGCCCGCTGCGACAATTGTCACCACCAGAAGGCCTATCCCCAGTGAAACGATATATACATACGGAATCAGGGCGGAAACCATAAAGTGGCGGCGACGAATCACGACGCGATGATGAAAAATCACCGACATCGAGTTCTCCAGCACCGTGAAGGCTAGCGAACTAAAAAACAACATGCTAATGAGAAGCACCCAGCTCGCCGTCTCCCGATGTTTTAGGAAAATCGCCAGTTCCTCAACGATGGCTTTCGATTGGCTGGGCATCAGCCATTCAAGATACCGACCCAGAGTCTGAATAAGCTCTGCCTGATTTACAAAGTGTGACAAGGCAATCACCGTCAGGATCAACATCGGAACGATGGAGAGTAAGGCGTTATAGGCAATCGCTGAAGCCAATAGAAATCCTTGGTTCGAGCGAAACTCTTTAAGAACTCTTTTGCAGAATATCCAGGGATTTTTAAGAACCAAGCGGCTCTGACGATTGAAGCTTTGCATGGTCGATCTAGATGTCATTCGCACTCGCACAGGATATGCGCTTAAATGAGATGAGCGCTTTCACCAAAACATGTCGGGCTAGCATTCCACAAGGAAATGACCCGCTCTCCAGCATGACCGGGTTCATGACCCAGGATACTGACCGAGGCAGGGTCCATTGAAAAGTGACGTCCCTCATGTGATTCCAAACCTAACCAACGCGCCGCAAAAACCCGAGAAAACTGACCATGGGAAAATAGCGCCACATTACCCTCCCCTTGGGCAAGCCGTGCAATCAAGCGATCTGCTCGTGCGGACGCCAGCACGGGCGACTCGCCTCCCGGACAACCATCACGCCAAACGCTCCATTCTCGACGAGTATGACGAATTTCTGAGGATCGAAGTCCCTCGTAATATCCGTAGTTCCACTCTTCAAGATCAGGCTCAACATCGCTTGCCGTGCTCAGCCCGGCCAATTCACATGTTCTGCGAGCGCGCAAACGCGGGCTCGTCAGGATTAAATCGAACTTCACACGCGCCAGACAGGGCCTAAGTTCAAGCGCCATCGCCTCGCCATGCTCGGTTAACGGCAAATCAGTTCGACCGGTATGCTGCCCGGAGAGCGACCATTCCGTTTCGGCATGTCGAATCAAGTAGAGTTTCAGATCTTGTTTCACGTCATCGACCACTTCCAGTCAATGATCTCGGGCATGTCTTTGCCATGTTTACGAATGTAATGCTTGTGCTCGATGAGTTTCTCTTGGCATAGTTGCCGAAGATAGGCTCCTTGATCGGCTAATTTGGGTAGACAATCAATCGCAGAGATCACTAAATGAAAACGGTCGAGTTCGTTCTGCACTCTCATATCAAAAGCGGTGGTGATCGTACCCTCCTCTCGATAACCATGCACGACCAAGTTTCTATTATGGCGCACATAGGTCAGTTGCTGAATCAAGGTGGGATAGCCATGAAAAGCAAACACTATCGGCTTGTAGTCGGTAAACATGGAAGCGTAATCGCTATCGCTCAAGCCATGAGGATGTTCATCCTCGGGTTGAAGTTTCATGAGATCCACCACGTTCACCACGCGAATTTTGAGCTCTGGCAAATATTGTCGAAGCATGCTGACGGCCGCAAGCGTTTCAAGCGTAGGGGTGTCACCGCAGCAGGCCATCACCAAGTCGGGTTCGCTCGCCTGATCGTTACTCGCCCAAGCCCAGATCCCGGCACCCTTGCTGCAATGGATCACCGCCTCGCTCATACTAAGCCACTGCGGCCGCGCGTGCTTGCTTGCAACGACGACATTGACGTAGTTACGAGACTCTAGGCAATGGCTCATCACCGACAGCAGACAGTTTGCATCGGGCGGCAAGTACACACGAACAATGCTCGCCTTTTTATTGACCACATGATCCAGAAAGCCAGGATCTTGATGGGTAAAACCATTATGATCTTGTTGCCATACGTGAGAGCTCAACAAATAGTTGAGCGAGGCAATCGGCCGTCGCCAAGGAAGTTCAGCACACACCTTCAACCACTTGGCATGCTGGCTGAACATGGAGTCAACAATCCGAATGAAGGCCTCATAGCTATTGAATAGGCCATGTCGACCCGAGAGTAAGTACCCTTCTAGCCAACCCTGACACTGATGCTCACTCAGCATCGAGTCGAGCACCCGGCCGGACCGTGCTAGAAACTCGTCATATTCCAACGTAGCGCCATCCCACTGGCGATGAGTCGCTTCGAACACCGCACCGAGCTTGTTGGAGAGCGTCTCGTCTGGCCCAAAGATTCTGAAATTTCGCTGCTCCTGGTTGAGCCTCACAACATCTCGTAAGTAGGCTCCAAGTACTAAGGTGTCCTGCGCCTCAAGCGAACCGGGAGAGGTGACCCGCACACCATAGTCCTCGAAGGAGGGCAATTGCAAAGCCACCAGGAGCAAGCCACCATTGGCATGCGGGTTTGCGCCCATACGGGCAGTGCCTCTCGGCGCAAGCTCAGCCAAGGATGCTTTTAAGCGCCCGACAGGATCGAAAAGGTCATGGGGCGAATAGCTCTTCATCCAGGTTTCGAGCGCCACAATACTGTCCGATCCCTCAGCACCAATCGCGAGAGCAATTTGGTGCGACCGGAAGGTTCCCTCCACATGCAGGCCGTTCACCACCTTCGGTCCGGTCCATCCCTTAGGAGTGCGCAGGATGATCATCGGCCAACGCGGCCGGGCTTGCGTATTACGCAGGCGAGCGTCGCTGTGAATCTGATGAATATGAGCAATCGCTTGGTCCAAGGCCTCAGCCATCTTTTGATGCATGAGTGCCGGATCGTCACCCTCTACAAAAATGGGTGTCCAGCCGCAACCAAAGAAAAACTGTTCAAGCTCCTCATGCTCAATGCGGGCCAGCAAGGCAGGGTTGGCAATTTTATAACCGTTGAGATGCAAGATCGGCAAGACGGCACCGTCGCCAACCGGGTCGAGCATTTTGTTGGCCTGCCAAGCTGTCGCTAATGGCCCGGTTTCTGCCTCGCCGTCGCCCACCACACAGGCAACGATCAAACTAGGGTTATCCAACACAGCGCCAAATGCATGACTTAACGAATAGCCTAGCTCACCGCCTTCATGAATCGATCCCGGTGTGCTGGGGGCCACATGACTTGAAATTCCACCAGGAAAGGAGAACTGAGCGAAAAGCTTTTGAAGCCCTGCAAGGTTCTGGCCGATGGCAGGGTAGATTTCACTATAGCTCCCCTCTAAGTAGGTTTGGCTCACCATGGCCTGCCCGCCATGGCCGGGGCCAGAGATGTACATCATGTTGAGATCGTGTTTTTTGATCACACGGTTCAAATGTACATAAATGAAGTTCTGACCGGGCACCGTACCCCAATGCCCCACCAAAAGCGCCTTGATGTGAGCACGCGTTAGAGGCTCCGTCAGGAGTGGATTGGCGAGCAAATAAAGCTGGCCGACGGAGAGGTAGTTGCTAGCCCGCCAATAGGCATCGATATCGGCTAAGGCATTGGGATCGAGGGTTTCAAATTTCATACGCCTAACCCTATAGCGCTATGCAAAGCAGGTCTGTACGCCAGCGCACGAGAGCCGCCGCGCACCAACCTCTACTCAGCGCGAATGGCCTGATAGAGATGCAACACCGCAATAAACATCGCCGCAATCACTGGCCCCAAGACAAACCCATTGATGCCTAAGACCGACAGCCCGCCTAAGGTGGAAATCATCACCACATAGTCAGGCATTCTCGTGTCCTTTCCGACCAAAATCGGCCGTAAAAGATTATCAACCAGTCCAATCACTAGAACGCCATAGAGGGTCAGTGCAAGGCCTTGCCAAAGAGCGCCCGTGACAAAAAAATAAACTGCCACCGGAAACCACACCAGGCCAGCGCCAACCGCAGGCACCAAGGACAGAAAAGCCATCAGGACTCCCCAAAGTATGGCGCCAGGTACCCCTAGCGCCCAAAACGCCACGCCGCCTAAAGCGCCTTGGAGGCCTGCCACCAAGAGGTTTCCTTTCACAATCGCGCGAATTACCGTGGTGAATTTGGCAATAAGCTCTAACTTGTGCTCGCGCTCCAAGGGAATCGTATGGCGTACCCCTCGCGCGAGACGCTCACCATCACGAATAAAAAAGAAGGCCAGATAGAGAGAGACAAAGACCATCGCAATAAATTCAAACGTCACCTGCCCGAGGCTGAGCGCATGCGTGGCAATTAATTGGCTCGCTTGCGTGAGGCCTCCGGCCGCGCGCTGCAAGAGCACCTCGAAATTGACCAGTCCGACGCGATTTAACAGCTCAACGATCCAGCGCGGCAACGCATCGAACACGGTTCGAAAATATAAAATAGGATTGAGCTCGCCCGATTGTATCTTCGTGAACAAGCTCGCAGCCTCCCGTGCAAGTGCTGCCGAAAGAAGCGCCACCGGCAGAATCACCATGAGAACCACCAGAGCGAGAGTCAGCAGGGCCGCGAGATTGGGATGTGTCCCCATTCTTGACCGAAACCAACGGTGAACCGGCGAGGACAATAACGAAATAATCATCGCCCACATGATGGTTCCGTAGAACGGCAGCAAGATCCACGCCAAGGCTACGGTGGCGATGATCAAGAAGCCAAGCAGTATCCGTTCTTTGGGGAGACTGGTTGACAAGATAATTAATAGGAAGCCGTCATCTGATCGATCACCTTCAGCACACCCGGACTGCCCCAGGCCGCCTGCTTGGCAAGCTCCCGCTCCGACCAACTGCTGACTCGCCCACTGAGCGTCACGTTGGAGCCACGCACCTCGACCTTAATCAACCTCGCATACGCGAGAGCGCAGCGCTCCAGTGCAGCCTCGATATCGGTTTGCACAAGGAGTGAAGCATCACCAGCGTTAATCACAATGTGATCGTGAACCCCCTTCACCCCGTAAAGTTGAGCAATCGTGTTCATCGCCACGTTTTTCTGACATTGCCAATCTAAGGTACCGGTCAGCGTGACGAAGCCATCCAGCACGATCACTTGTATCGCGTCTTTGGGTAAATGCGCTAAGCTTTTCAGGGCATTCACCACAAATTTCTGAAGCTCTTTGTCGCTACGATAGTCTAAGCTGATCAAGTTCACTTGGATGGCGTTCGCGAGATCTCTCACCTCAGAGACGCGTCGCGCCGCCTGCTCGGCCGCCAACTTTTCGGAGTAACTACCGACCTCACCGGTTAAGGTGACCACACCCTCCAAGACATCGACCACAATTTTGTCCGCTCGAATCGCACGCTCCCATTGCAACTCAGCCAAGACATCTAGTTCAACTTCAAGATCCGTTTTCATACCGTGGTCCTCACCCGTGGAAACAGCATCGAATTTGACCTAATCGCTGCAAAGCTTCAGTTCGGCAACGCACAAAGACCATTTTGTGACGCTTTAAGCGTGTCGGACTGAAAGGTGCGCTGGAGTACAGACATCGATACCTGCGGCTCGATATAAAGAACGTAAATAAGAGCACCCTACAGGATCTGCATGACCCTTCGCAAAAAGAAAACCCTCCTGGTGCTCAATATCGGCTCGTCCGGTATTAAATTTGCACTGTTTAGCCTTTCTGCATCGGCACCCGCATCCCAAACAGGGCTGATCGGTCGCGGCCACCTCCGGCAAAACGAAAGTGTTCTCCAAATTTCCTACGCCCATAAATCGGAGGATCCATCCGAAGAGGTCGTGCGCGAGAATCAATCCGGTGCATTTGAGTTGGTTGAAGCACTTCCGCTTTTGTTTGCTTGGCTGAGCAAAAACCAAAGCGACTTGAACATGACCGCCATCGGCCATCGTGTTGTACACGGAGGTACAAGGTACCTGCACCCGACCCTGATCACCAAGACGTCACTCTTGGATTTAGAGGCGCTCATCCCTCTTGCGCCGTTGCATCAGCCTGCGTGCCTGGAGGCCATCCGCTCGGCGCAAGCACACTGGCCTGGCGCCCAGCAAATCGCTTGTTTCGACACCACCTTTCATTGCGAACAAGCCTGGGTCGCACGGGCCTTTGCCTTGCCACGGGAGATGACCGATCTCGGCATCCAGCGCTTTGGCTTCCATGGCCTGTCGTTTGAGTACATCACTTCGCAACTGCCTCGTGTTCTTGGAGACAAGGCCCTGGGGCGAATCATCGTCGCCCATCTTGGCAACGGAGCTAGCCTTTGTGCGATTCAGCACGGCAGGAGCGTCGCCACAACGATGGGGTTTTCAGCGCTGGACGGGCTAGTGATGGGTACCCGCTGCGGCACCTTAGATCCCGGCGTCCTCCTTTTCCTGTTGCAACAGCTCAAAATGACCGATCAGCAAGTAAGTGACATGCTTTACCAACGCTCTGGCCTCTTGGGTGTATCAGGCATTAGCGCAGACTTGCGTGTCTTGCTAAAAAGCGAAGCGCCGGAGGCCAGCCAGGCGATTGATCTTTTCGTGTTTCGTCTGCTGGGAGAGATCGGTTCACTCGCGGCCGCCATGGGTGGCCTCGACGCTTTGGTCTTTACAGGTGGCATTGGCGAAAACGCAGCCGCGATCCGAGAACGGGTTGTGACAGGTTGCCATTGGCTTGGCGCCAAGCTCGACCCTCTGGCCAACAGTATTGACCTCGAGCTGCTTCATTGTGATTCAAGCGGCATGCAAATCGCCATCATTCCGACGGACGAAGAACAAATGATCGCCGTCCACTGTGCCGACCTCCTCAAATCACAAAAATAACTTCCTCTTTGGGGTCTACCGAACAGTGAAGCCACCCTCAAGTGTGGCGTACTGTCACAGAAGGCGATGTGCCGAAGACGTCCAATGAAGAATCATGACCGCCAAAATTCCCCCTACCGTCTTCCCCATCGTCGGACTTGGTGCGTCCGCCGGTGGTCTCGCCGCCTTTGAAGCCTTCTTTGCGGGCTTACCGGCCGACAAAGTCTCGGGCATGGCCTTCGTGTTGGTTCAACATCTCGCCCCCGACCACCGCAGCCTCTTGTCCGAGCTTGTACGTCGCTTTACGGCCATGAAAGTGTTTGAAGTCACCAATGGCATGCCAGTCGAAGTCAACTGCGTGTACATTATTCCACCCAATTCCGAGATGACGCTTAGGCAGGGAAATTTGCAGTTGGCGGAGCCTGTTGAGCCTCGGGGCCATCGTTTTCCGATCGACTTCTTTTTCAACTCCTTGGCTCAGGACCGGGGAGAGAACGCCATTGGCATCGTGTTTTCGGGAACGGGTCGAGACGGTAGCGTTGGCATTCGGGCGATCAAAGCGGCCGGTGGCATGGTGATGGCACAAACCCCCGTGAGTGCTGAGTTTGACGGCATGCCCAAGAGCGCCATCGAGACGGGCGTAGTGGATTTCCAACTCGCGCCCGACAAAATGTTGGCGCAACTGATGACCTATGCGGGGCGCACCGTCAAACCTTCCAGTGCTCCGAATCAGGCCGATTCAGCTAAGGACGACGATGCTTTACGACCACTTTTTACTTTGCTGCGCGCCAAGACCACCCACGATTTTTCTCTCTACAAGTCAAGTACCATTCAGCGACGCATTGCGCGACGGATGGCGGTGCATCAAATTGATTCAATCAACGCCTATGTCAAGTTCTTGCAGCGCAACCCACTTGAGATCGATGCACTATTCCAAGATCTATTGATTGGAGTCACCAATTTTTTTCG
>JAYVKZ010000235.1:0-4482 GCA_043767985.1 Betaproteobacteria bacterium | reverse complement strand
GAGCATCGCGGCTTTTACGCCCTCGTGAAGAACCTACAAAACGAACGCCTTGTGCTCGGTGCCATGATGATTGGTGCGGCCAGCAAGGCAATTGAGGTGACCCTGGAATGGGTTAAGCTGCGCAAGGCCTTTGGGGCCAGTTTGTGGGACAAGCAAAGCATTCGCCATCGCATCGCCATGCGTATGGCCCAAGTCGAGGCGGCGCGTGCACTGGTTTATCAAACTGCCTGGCGAGATACCAAGGGCGAATTGGTGAACAAGGAAGTCTCGATGATTAAGGCGCTATGTGGCGAATTGGTCAACGACGTGACTTACGATTGCGTGCAGTTCCACGGTGGCATGGGTTTTATTCGCGAAACTGCCGTCGAGCGCATGTCCCGCGACGCTCGGGTGCAATCGATTGGGGGCGGTGCGACCGAGGTGATGCTCGAAGAGATTGCTAAACGTATTTAGCACGATGAGGACGGTCATCATTGGCAATAGCCGGAGCGGTAAGACTTGGTTTGCTCAACGAACTGTTTGAGGGGTTTAGTGGTCATCGTCTCTGAGCTTAAATGGGTCTTTATGCCAGCAAGCATTCTCGGGGCAGCCAGTTTTGCGATTCGATTCAGGCTTAGGAAGAGGTCCTAGCCAAAGAATCTACAACTTTTCTTGGGCACTCACATGACCGACCAAGATTGCAAATGCAATACCTAGTAAAATCTGATAAACTGATTTTAAGATTATTTGGACGAATAATGCTATGAGTATTGATGCCGTCAACGTGACCGAGTTTTCACGAGGCCTATCAGAGTTTCTCAATCAGGTGCAATACAAAGGTCGAGTTCTCGATATAGAACGCGGAAAGAAAGTGATTGCCCGAATTTCGCCGTCTGAGGCGAGCGAAGGCTTTCCCATTGCTCAGCTCAACAAACTTCTCAGCAAAGGCCCGCAACTAGACTCGCGCGAGCGTCAAGCCATGGCTAAGGATCTGAACGCAGTGAGATCTCAGCTTCTCAGCCGGGCTGACCCATGGGCCTCTTAATTGATACTGACGTTTGGGTACTCGCCGAAAAGTCCGGAGAAACTCTCGATTGGAACCGTTGGGCAAGCTTTGGAACGGCCTTTATGAGCGCAGTGACTGTCAGTGAGCTTTTGGTCGGAGTTGAACTTGCAAACACGGTCAATAGACGAGCCAAACGGGCTGCCTTTATCGAAAATCTATTGGCATCGATCCCCGTAATTGCGTTTACCCTGCCTGTAGCTCGAACCCATGCCAGAATGATTGCTAGCTTGCCCAAAAACATCACGGCGGGCGCGCATGATGCACTCATCGCGGCAAGCGCGCTACATCATGGACATGCGGTACTGACCCGAAAAATTACCCACTTTAAAATATTCCCAGGCGTACAAGTCGAAGCGTTCCTCATTTAACGCTTACTTAAGGCCAAAGCACCACGACCCAGGTGACTACGGTCAGGGTCAGAGCGACGAACACGGCTGCGCTACCCATATCTTTCGCACTGCCCAGCAGCTCACGCCGCTCAGGTGAAATTTCGTCAGCGACCGCTTCAATGGCTGAGTTAAGAATTTCCACAATCAGCACAAGTAGCAGCGGTACAAACATCGCCAAGAACTCCCAGCGATTCTTGGCGAGCCACCAAGCCACAGGCGTCAGAATAACGGCAAGCGCCAGCTCCTGCCGGAATGCCGCCTCATGAAGCAAGGCGTAGCGAAGCCCTTTCATGGAATAGCCGGTAGCGTTTAGAACGCGCCTAAAGCCCCCCTTGCTTTTGAACTCAGACTCAGCCATGTCGCGACGCCTCGGTTGCTGGTTACTGGAAAAAATCCTTCACTTTGTCTTTCCAGGTCTTGGTCTGTGGGCTGTGTTTGCTGTCGGCCAAGGACAACTCCAGTTCTTTCATGAGCTTCTTCTGGTGCTCAGTCAAACGCACGGGCGTTTCTACATTGATGTGAATGTACAAATCACCCGGATAGCTGGAACGCACACCCTTGATACCCTTGCCGCGCAGGCGGAAGGTCTTGGCGGGCTGGGTACCTTCCGGGATCTCAATTTCACCCTTGCCACTGAGTGTCGGCACCTCAACCGTGCCCCCCAATGCAGCCTTGGTGATCGAGATTGGCACCTCGCAGTGTAGGTCGTCCGCTTCGCGTTGAAAGACCGTATGTTCTTTCACCCGAATTTCAACAAAGAGATCGCCCGCAGGCCCGCCGTTGACGCCAGGCTCGCCATTGCCAGCCGAGCGAATGCGCATGCCATCGTCGATCCCTTCGGGGATTTTGACTTCCAGTGTTTTGTTGTTTTTAATCTTACCGACACCAGTACAAGCTGTGCACGGGTCAGTGATTGTTTTACCACTACCGCGACAGGTTGGGCAGGTCTGCTGCACCGAGAAAAACCCTTGCTGCATCCGGACTTGGCCTTGTCCTGCACAAGTGCTACACGCCTTAGGTTTGGTGCCTGGTTTGGCACCGCTACCCGAGCAGGTGCCGCAGTTATCCCAGGTAGGAATGCGAATCTCAGTCGCATGTCCTCGCGCGGCCTGCTCTAAAGTAATTTCCATCGCGTAGCGAAGATCGGCACCGCGATACACATTGCTGCGACCACCACCACCGCCCCCACGTTGGCCACCGAAAATGTCACCGAAAATGTCACCGAAAACATCGGAGAAGCCGCCCGCGCCGCCGCCTGCACCGCCGCCAAAGGCGTTCGGGTCCACACCCGCGTGACCATGACGGTCGTAGGCTTGTCGCTTTTGCGGATCGGACAGCATCTCGTAGGCCTCTTTGGCCTCCTTGAATTTTTCTTCCGACACTTTGTTGTCCGGGTTACGGTCCGGGTGGTACTTCATCGCCATTTTGCGATAGGCTTTTTTCAGCTCGTCGTCATCGGCATTTTTGGGAACACCCAGAATCTCGTAAAAGTCGCGTTTGGCCATGGAAGTACTTGTTTTAGATCTTGCTATGAATGGTTTGCACAGTCTTGCGTTGGGTCATGCGGCTTCTTGGCGCCGCAAGGTTCATCACAAGATGTGGAATGTTGTCTTCCTGGTAGGGTTCGCCGTCGCTAACGAAGCCTAAGGATTGATAAAATTTTTCTAAACGAGCTTGCGCAGAAATTCGCACACTGGCCTCAGGAAACAGTTGAGCACAATGCTCAATAGCCACTCGCATTAACTCTCGACCGAAGCCTGTACCACGAATCGCTGAGGCCGTGATCACTCGCCCGATCGAGGCTTGTTCATACCGGGCGCCTGGCTTGAGGATGCGAGCATACGCATGTAGCTGGCCGGCCTGAAAGCCCAAGACATGGTAGGCATCCAAGTCGGCACCGTCGGCATCCTCATAGGCGCAGTCTTGCTCCACCGAGAAGACCACTTGTCTGAGGCGCATCAATGCATAAAGCTCGGACAGGCCGAGCTCGTTGAAATGCTTCAAGGACCACTGGATCACTAAGGCTTATCCATTGATATCGTTAGATGTATCGAGGTGCTAGAACTTACCGGCAAAAGCTCAGCCCGAGAGCCGAACTCTTACCGCATGAACAAGCACCCGGCACCTTAGCCGCGTTTCACTTCTTTGAAGTCAGCGTCCACGACATCGTCGTCCTTTGGCTTGGCACCGCCAGCCGCACCGCTCGCTGCACCAGCCTCGCCGCCTGCGCCTGCCGCTGCACCAGCAGCCGCTTGTGCCGCCTGCATATCAGCGTACATCTTTTCACCCATCTTCTGAGAAGCGGTCATCAGCTCGTTGGATTTTGCTTCGATGGCGTCTTTGTCCTCACCGGCCAACGTTGCTTGCAAATCTTTCAATGCCGACTCAATTTTCTCTTTCTCACCAGCTTCGAGCTTGTCGCCGTATTCGGTGAGAGACTTTTGTGTTTGATGTACCAAGGCCTCGCCTTGATTACGAGCCGTCACCAGCTCCACACGCTTTTTGTCTTCGCCTGCATTCATCTCGGCATCTTTGACCATGGCCTTGATTTCATCTTCAGACAAACCGGAGTTGGCCTTGATGGTGACCTTGTTCTCTTTGCCAGTCGCCTTGTCTTTGGCAGACACATGCAAGATACCGTTGGCGTCAATGTCGAAACCCACTTCAATTTGAGGGGTGCCACGTGCTGCTGGCGGAATGCCCTCTAAATTAAATTCACCCAACATCTTGTTACCACTGGCGATCTCACGCTCACCCTGAAACACCTTGATGGTGACCGCTGGTTGGTTGTCGTCCGCCGTCGAGAAGGTTTGCGAGAATTTAGTCGGGATGGTCGTGTTCTTCTTGATCATCTTGGTCATGACACCGCCCAAGGTTTCGATACCTAGGGACAATGGCGTGACGTCCAACAAGAGCACGTCGGTACGTTCACCAGACAAGACTGAACCTTGAATCGCGGCACCAACGGCCACCGCCTCATCGGGGTTCACATCTTTACGCGGCTCTTTACCAAAGAACTCTTTCACCTTCTCTTGAACCTTGGGCATA
>JAYVKZ010000234.1:0-7550 GCA_043767985.1 Betaproteobacteria bacterium | reverse complement strand
GAAGAGAAAATTCAGCGCCAAATAAATGTGTTGTCGCCGGGATAAGATCGACCCCATCCCAGTACGTGCCGCGAATCGACTGCGAAAGCAAGGCTTCATCATCATCCTGGATGATGTTTAGAAGGGTCTCCTCAGGCCTGACTTCCAAGTGGGGAAGAACACCGCATAGCGTCGTTAGTGAGCCCTGTGGATCGCAATCTATGAGTAGCACTTTGTGTCCACGCAGGGATAAGCCTTGCGCCAAAGACATGCAGGTCGAGGTCTTGGTGACGCCACCTTTAAAGTTTCCGATGGAGATCGTGATCGCACGCCCGCCTTCTGGACGCATCGCTGCGACCCTAAAGTGCCGTGCCCACTGCCTCGCTTCCTTCACGCTAAAGCGTCGCCTTCGGCCGCCGGAGACCAGCTCGCCCGGCGGCAGCTCACCCTTGGAGACTTGATAATTAAGTTGGCTTTGATCGAGGCCGCAAAGATCGCGTACCGTTTTGCTGGAGAGGCTCGGAGCTGCCTTAACGGTCTGCGGCTTGAGCATAATCTCACGCGAGTTCTCCAAAGTCATTTTGGCTTTGATGGCTTGATTGAGTAAATCGGCAACCGTGACGGGAGGTGGAAGTATTGGCATAATCGGAGCTTATCGAGTCATTCTGTGGAATTAAAGGAGAATTGTATTTTCTGCAAAAAACAACTCTCCTCAAGAAGTCTATAGAATAACTCGAAACACCTTAGATTCAACGAAACGAGAAGGCATTCCCAGGATTTTTTCCCGGATTTTCATGCCCACAAGTCCCGTTACTTTAGACCCTTTAACCAATCAATATAAGCCTTTAAGAACTTTAGGTGCAATATTCTATATATGAATCAATCACTTAAGGTGTTTTAGGTGAGACAGAGCGGGTATTGAGGTGAGCATCAACGGGCGCACGAGTGAGCGTAGTCAGGAACCAGGGTGAGCTGGTACGGGACAATGGGTGAGTGCGTACGGTGAATGTTGTTAGCCAGGATCAAACTCCTCAGCGAACGGTCTTGCCACCAAGCTCCTGTAACCCAAAATTTTAAAGGTGAGAGAAAACGGGAAGTATCAAAACCCTGTACTGCCGTCAAAGACTCGACGGTGGGGACAGTTCAGGTGAGACAAAACAGGAGCTACTTTTCGCGCAAGACAAGCAATTTACGACCGAAAAGGGTAGACGTATGCCACGTTTTGACTGGTCTAATGGCTTAGGCCATTAGGATTAGATGATTGTTTAGGTTTCGCACGGATTGGTGTAGCCTAAAGAGCGACTTGATTCATCCTATAGGTGAGAGCAAACGGGAAGGCCATGCATGAGGTGATACTTTCCGGTAGTTTGTTTGTCACCACAATATCCGGTCGTCCCCGAATAACTGGTGATATATTAGCGGCAGATAATTGTCACCTTAATGCACATCTCCATGGATCAACGCGAAAGCGAGCCGAAACTGTCAGAACCAGACCTCGAGAAGTTACTTTCTCAGGGTTTGGCGCGGCCGCTGAAGGCCGGGGGCAAATTGCTCAATAAGCCCGTAGAGACTTTGGCGATCGTTCCGAAGCGGGAGCGGCTCACTGTTCTGGCTCGTAAGATTTACAACGTTTTGATGTATGTCGCCCAAAGCCAGGGCGCTGAACATGAAACCTATGTCATGCCGTTACGAGAGTTGGCAAGGCAGGCCAATTTCAATTCAAACGATACGGCTATTTTGAAGGAGCATGTGTCGCAACTGATTACGACCTTGGTTGACTGGCAATCACCAACAAAAGGGGAGGGGGCAGGGTGGAAACTGTCGACCTTGCTTGCCGAGGCCTCGATCACGATGCAAGGTGGCGAGAATTTTGTACGATGGTCCTATTCACCGAGCGTACGCAATGAAATCATGGCTCCTAACCGCTATGCTCGAATATCCTTATTGCACCAAGCCGCCATGCGCTCTGTTTCAGGCCTGGCCTTGTATGAAATTTGCATGCGCTACATCAATAACCCGGGTGGGATGACCGCGAGGCAGCACTGGACCTGGTGGCGCCCAGTACTAACCGGAACACCTGCCGATCAAGTGGATACCTACGCGCAATACAAGTACTTTAAGCGTGACGTCCTGAAAGGAGCGGTGGCCGAGGTCAATGCGATCACGGATCTGCATGTCGAGTTAATCGAGCACCGCCAGGGACGCTCGGTGATGGACTTGCAGTTTTCGGTCACACGGAGAACTCAACCAACCATTCCGTTCAAGGCTGGGCCAGAGCACTTGCCGGCACTGGGCATGGCTTTGAAACAAGGTGTTGCACAAGAGGATGTACAAGTTCTGATCGCGGAGCACGGGACCGCTCGCGTTGAATCCAGTCTCAAGGCATTAAGTAGCCGAAAAAAAGATTCGCGCCAAGCCGAAGTGCGAAACCCTACGAATTATCTTAAGACAGTACTGAGTAACCAACAAACGACTGGTGAAGTGGAGGCGCTGCCGATCTCAACGGTCCCGAGTCTTTCTCAACACCTGAGCCGGGCAGCCCTGGTCGAGCAGTTCAGAGCCTCACGTCGTGCCGAGATTCAAGTCCTTTTCAAGGAGATCTCCGAGGCCGAGCGTGAAGCATTGTTAGCTGAATTTGGCGACACCGTTGTGCCCGGCATGGCGCGTGTCATCAAGGCGCAGTGGGCAGCCAAACGATTGCAAAACCCAATGATTCGCTCCAGCTTCGTGGATTGGTATGCGACCCGCACCTGGGGGCAGAGGTGGGGTGAGCCCTCAGCCGATGATTTGCTGGAAATGGTTTCACCCGCCGAAACAGGACTGCGTTAGGCGATAACCCATCGGCTAAAAGCTCATTTGGACTCGTATTGTGGGCTCGCCGTCGTAAACGCAGTTTAAACCGCGCTTAGCCGCTGGCGCTTTTCGCGAACCTCAAAGGTTCGTTCTTGAGAGGGTGCTTTGAGAATTTTCGGCTTCCCAGTGGGGATGGGGGTTCTAGATCTCTCAAAGTGCCCGCTCGAAAGAGCTTGGCTTACTTAACGGGAATTCAGACGCGCCGCTGGACGAAAGCTCCACTAAGCCGCGCCCGTTTCGGATAGCTTATACCAAGGTGCTTTGAAGTCTTTTTTTCATACAACGATCCCATCTAGGGGTGATCAAACGCAATGTGGCGATAGTGTTGAGTCCGGCAAATATGCCGCCGCGATTGCTCAAACGAAATCTGAGGCTAAGTTCCAAATGCGGCGCGGGCGCTATACCGAAGCATGGGATTTAAGGCGGTCTTACCCGTTGCAAGTTTTGCTGCAAAAACCTAAAGTGAGCGCGATGTTGTGAGGCGTCGAAAAAGTTTTGTGAGACCTTCCGATAAGACGCTACAAGAACTCATCTGTGCCTCAAATTAAGCTTGACCCTTCCAAGCGATACCCCATCGCCCGATAGCCCACCTGGCGCTTAGCCCACATGCGTTGCAACATCGGGTGGCCCATATCGACTATATCGATGATTCTGACATCGGATTTATTGGCGTGCTCTCGATGAAGGCGCCCCGCATATTGTTGAAGCGTTCCTTTCCACGACACTGGCATCGCAAGCACCAGTGTGTCGAGCGGTGGATGATCAAAGCCTTCGCCAACAAGTTTGCCTGTCGAAAGGAGTATTCGTGGCGCATCAGGTGCGAGAGCCTCCAGCTCTGCCAATAAATTGATGCGCAGTTTCTTGGACATCCGACCATGGAGGACAAAAGGAATATTGCCTTGCAGAATCAAAGACGCTTGAAGGGCCTCAAGATGCTCGGTACGCTCCGTGAGAACCAAGACCTTCCTGCCTTCATCAAACGCCGCCACAATGTCGGCCGTAATTTCGTCTGTTCGAGCTTGGTCACTCGCCAGCATCCTAAAGATATCTTGAATCCCCCCGTCGGTAGCTAGAGCGATCGGCTGAGCCCGAAACCGTGGCACGATAAGGAGATCTTGCGGTGCGCCTGCCGGGTTCAAAGCCTTATGGCGGATCGGCCCACACTGCATGAAGATGATGGGCTGCAAACCGTCGCGCCGAAAAGGTGTGGCCGTCAGTCCAAGCACAAAGGTTGCCTTGACGCTTTTGAGGATTTCTTCGAAGGAGCTCGCACCGATGTGATGGCACTCATCAACGATGACCTGGCCATACTCTTCCACGAGAGGGTCTATTTCGTCTTCGCGCGATAACGATTGCATGACCGCAATATCAATCATGCCCGTGCGCTTAGATTTGCCGCCGCCAATGGTCCCAACCACCTCTTTGCCCACGCCAAGGAAGACTTTTAGCCGTTCCTGCCATTGCCGAAGTAACTCTGTGCGATGGACAAGTATCAGCGTGTTTACACCGCGCCTGGCAATCATCGCGGCCGCAACCACCGTCTTACCAAAGGCCGTCGGCGCACAAAGTACGCCGGTATCGAAGCCGAGCATCGCGGTGACCGCCGCCTCTTGGTCGATCCGAAGTTGCCCCTTAAAGCTTTCCTCAAACACTTGTCCCCGAACCGTTTCATCTTTGAGCTCGAACCTAATCCCGTTGTCCGTCAACAAGATTCGGACGGCTTCAATGCAACCTCGGGGCAAGGCAATATGGTTCGGATAGTTTTCAGCGCAACCAATGACGCGCGCCTTATCCCAGACGCTCAGGCGCATGGCTTGCGCCTTGTAGAACGCCGGGTTCTGAAAAGCGGCGAGTCGAATTAATCGATTCGCCAAAGACTGGGGGAGGGCGGTCTTTTCGATATAGATCAGGTTCGAGACCACAAGGCTCAATGTCACGGGCATCGTGCCCGACAATCGATCCTTGTAATGAAGCTGCCGCTTCCACGGTTCCTTCAAATCCTCTTCTTCGATGAAGGTCACATCCAGCGGGTGTACCCCACCGGTCGCACGTAGAATCGTAGGCTCAATATCGCGCGGCGCCATGGTTTCAATCGAGGACAAATAGGCCCATTGATCAGGGTAGGGCGTCCAGGTGCGATTAACAAAGACAGTGCGCTGTCGCTCGCGGGGCTCCTTCTGAAGGGGAAGCGCGATGAGATTGCCGAACCCACCTTTGGGCATTACGTCTTGGTTGGGAAACAGGCGATCATAGGAACCAAGTTTAAGTTGGCGTGTCCGGGCGCAGGTATGGCTGATCAGCGCAGTGCCGAGCCGTCGAGCCTCGGTGGCCGACACCTTGTGGCCGAAGAAGATCCAAACGTGGGCGCCATCGCCGGAGCGAGAGATCTCAGTGGACGCGGGCACGCCAAGGCTGTCACATGAGTGAACAAAGGCCGAGACGTCATCGCGCCATTCTTCGCCATCAAAATCCACTGCGAGAAAGTGACAATGATCATCCAAAAGCAGGGGATAAACGCCAGCAGTCTTTTTACCGGTGAGATGCTCAAAAATAGTCGTGTCGGACAAGGCAATGAGTGCACGTTGATTGCAGTCCGAACATTTGATGCGGGGTTTCTCACAAACTCCGGGTACCCATTCATTGGCGCAGGCCGGGCCGTAACCCGATTGGCCCGATTTTTTACTCACCCAGCGTACCGGAAAAGTATCGCTTCGTCCTTGGAACAGTCGCCTAAAGAGGGCAATCTTTTCGTCGGTGCTGAGTTGCCGATGGGGCACTGGTGCGGGCACCATGGGCACCAGTGCCGACGGCGCTACCGCGAGGAGTTGCCAGTCGATGCCATGTTTCGACAGAAGCGCCTTAAGCCGAATGGTCTCAGCACGAAGGGATTCGATCTCATTGTCAGAGCGACTCATCCCTGAGATTATGCCTCGATCATGTGCGTCAAGAGTGAGGGGGAGACTCGCCAATGGCCAGGGACGTTATTGGCATCGACACTGATGCTCTTGGAGTTGACCCGTACGACTGTGCCAACTAACAGCCGGAAATCGCGGTCCATGAATGAGACGCGATCACCGATTTTAAACATCGCGCGTTTCTCGGGCGGTGTTGGTGGCGGGCGGGGTTGCTCAATCGGCGCATCCGGCCCTACATAAAAAGAGGCGCCGCTAAGATTCAGAGCGGCATAAGGTATGCCAGTCATCCTGAGCTTACGATCCGTGTCATCGATGGTGACGCCAGTGTCTTGCGCTCGGGTGATCCGACCACGATGAAAACCGCCGTCGCGACTATCGAAGTATTCAACCGTCATGCCTAGATTAATTCTGGCGCGAGCGGCCATCGTGCGCTTGGGTTCGCTATAAAGTGCGCGGACGACATACTCAAGACGATAGAGATCGAGCGTTTCCGCTTGGGGCAGGTTCACGACTAGTTTTGAGAACTCTTCGGGACTCACGTATACCTCGCTTATAGAACAGATTTAGGGGTGTAACTGGGCTAAAAGAGAACCATCAGACCTTGCAAGATTTAGCTGAGTATCCCTTGGGAGCCGATCACGGGAAACAGGGACATCGCTTTTCCAAGACCGCTCACCCATCGCCCGAAACTTGGCGATCATGGATTCGATGGCTTCGCGGTTGATCTCGGGTACGTCCATCATCGCCTGAATCCCAACCCCGTACTCGTAGTTGCGTTGAATTTAGAACTCCTCAAAGACCTGCACTGTTGAACCAGTGTCTTCCTTGATCAGCCTAGCCGCGCAGTCGTCTAGGAACTCCCGGCGAGTGAGGCCACCTAATGCGGCGACAGGTTTGGACTCGCGCATCACGGAGTGGATATTGCGTCCCGCTGAGTCATACACTGGAGTCAACCAATCTTTGATGTTCCATGCGATCTTGTGATCCCTCGGACTTAATCGATCCGCTTCGTCGTGGGCAAGTGATGAGATCTTGTCCCAATACGCATGCCCGGCCGTATAGAGGTAGGTATTCTAAATCGTGTGGCCATCCAGCCCGAGAAAATAGAAGTGAAACCAATCGTTGAAAACGGCCTGCCGCCCAGGCTCATTGAGAACAAGATGGCTTGTGAAGGTCGACCCGTACTTACCCTTGTTGCGATGGATCCGACCTCGAAGTTTGATAAAGGCATCACGCTGCTTGTGGCGCGAAAGCGATGTAAATGGGAGGAAGCCACCAAGGGCGCGAGCGACACGTTTCATATCATTGAGAGTAAAAGCGTTTAAGACTATAGGGAGAAACGGTGTTCTCACTTAGAGTCGTGGCAGAATTTATAGCATGCGGCACTGCTAGACCGCCAACGGTTCTAAATTCACGGATAATTCTGTGTTTCGCAGTGGATCAGTGATTGTTCTCTACTGTGATCCCCATTACTCAATCTTTTCATATCCTTGCGCCCGGGGAGTGTCGAAAAGGTACTGGAAACGGCCGATTGTTTCGGTTTTACTAATCCATCCGACAAATGGTCGATCAAATTTACGCTTATTTTTTATTGTTTCGAATGGGCCGTTCGCTTCGTTTGCTTCGAATGTTGATGTAAGATATATCCTAAGGTGGTATCACTTTAGCAGCGGGCATTTGGGGGATTTATGACAGATGAGAGTCTATTAGCGTCAGTGGGTACCGCCCACGAAGCGGACTTGGCGAAAGAAGCACAGCGCTGCATCATGATGGCGCTGGATCATTCGCGTGCGCCCAAGATCG
>JAYVKZ010000233.1:0-31371 GCA_043767985.1 Betaproteobacteria bacterium | reverse complement strand
GTGATCCACCAGGTGGGCAGCAGTCTCTGACATGCGACGAGCGCCGCACGACGGGCAAAACCGCACGAAAACGCGACGAGCTTGTCGTGGGCGCAGTCCCTACAGGGTGCAGGCGTCACGGTCGCAATTACGGGTCCTTGGCTTAAAGGGACGCTTTAAGCCCGAGTGCACACGACGCGGACCCCGCGTACGGCGCTCTTTTGCGACGCTAGCCATCGTTTTGCTACCGAACGCCTACAAGACTCAAAGACTGTTTGCTCTCAAAAAATCGTCTCGCCTTGCTCAAAGGATCAATGAAAGAAAGAGTTTTCGCCAGCAATTGCAAAGGCTTCGAATAGTCGTCCGAACCGACCGGTTGCAAGTTGGGGTAAATCCGATCATTCAAAATCGGGATGCCAAGCGACG
This sequence comes from Betaproteobacteria bacterium, assembly GCA_043767985.1. Classification (GTDB taxonomy): domain Bacteria; phylum Pseudomonadota; class Gammaproteobacteria; order Burkholderiales; family Burkholderiaceae_E; genus JAPOKJ01. Next base: position 30,966 of record JAYVKZ010000233.1, on the reverse strand, counting down.
AGAAATGAATGCGAATCTGATGCTTCTTGCCAGTGATGGGTGTCACCAAATATCTAGCAAGCTCACCTTGTTGCTCAACACACTCAATGCGGGTGAAGGCGTTGGGCGTGCGCCCTGCGACCTCCTGCATTTGCATAAAGGCTGGACTTTCTTCAATGAAGGAGGCGTAGTCCATCGGGAAGTTTAGCCACGGTGAATAAGGTGCGATCGCTTCGTAGGTTTTTTGAATTTCCTTGAGCTCGAACAGGCTCTGATACCGGCCTCGTGTTTCGGACTGAATCGTGAACATGACTAAACCAGAGGTTTCTCGATCAATGCGATGCATCGGCACCAGACTTTCAATGCCGGTGGATTTGCGCAATCTCACTAAAAGCGTTTCTTGTAAATGTTTACCAGCGGGAACGACAGTGAGAAAGGGTGGCTTGTCGGCGACCAATAGATGCTCATCTTGAAAGAGAATCGTTTCCTTAAACGGGACAGTCTTCTCGGCTTCGACTTGTCGCGTATAGAAAAGCTTTCGATGTGCGCGGTAGGGTTCTTCAGCCCTTAATGCCACTCCTTTTTCGAAGGCAATTTCCGCGCGCCCCATGCGGGCCAAAAGCAGAGCCCGAGACTGCCCTTTGAAGCGCAGTTCGAGATAGTCGATCAGCAAAACCCATGGCCCTTCGGGAAGCACTAGGCGACTCAAAGTCACGCCAGTAAAAGGTTCTTGAGCGGTCGGGTCCTGCGTGTCGAGTAGGGGCCCAGACTCAGTCATCGTCGCTAGCCGCCAAGCGACGAGCGCGGCTGATGCGCCATTCGCGATCAGGTTCATCCTTGTAAACCTCTTCAATCGACGTATGCGTTTCTTGCAACTGGCTGTCTAAAGCGGTGCGATTATCGAAGACAAAGCACTCGCCCTGCCAGTCTTTTTCAGGATCGGGCATCTCGAGAAAATAATTCAAGATACCGCCTTGCAACTCGAACACCTCAACCCCCATATCATGCATCCAGGCGCTCGTCTTTTCGCAGCGAATGCCACCCGTGCAATACATCGCCACTTTTTTCCCTTCGGCCTTCCACTGGGGTACTCGTTCTTCGATGTAGCGTGGAAAATCTCGGAAATGAAGTACACCGGGATCAACCGCTCCCTTAAAGCGCCCCAATTTATACTCGAAGCTATTGCGGTTATCCAGCACTACCACATCGTCACGGGCAATCAGCGCACGCCACGCCTGAGGTTGAAGCGCTTGTCGGGGGCGATCAATCGCATTGATGCCAGGAACACCCAGCGCTACGATCTCGCGCTTGACCTTGACCCGCATGTGTTTGAAAGGCTGGGTCACACAAGCACTGCGCTTGAACTGCATCCCCGTAAAAACGCCATTGAACTCTTCGTGCAGAGCCGTCTCGAAAGCATCAAGTGCATCCAAAGGGGCGGCGACCATGCCGTTAATCCCTTCCGTGGCCAGCAAAATGCTACCCGTCACCCTTGCACTCAATATTTTGAGTCGCGCAGCCACGGCCTGCGGATCACTCAGCGCTGCGAATTTATAGAAGGAACTATGCCAAAAAGAAACTGAATCGGAAGCCATGCGGCAATCATACCTTTACCGCTTTTCCCAACCCATCCGCCCCTTAGAGTCGATCTTCTCCTGGAACTGAAGGCCAGGGTTTCACGGTGCGACGCTTACAATAGGGGCAATGAGCGAACCCCCTCCAAGCTACGGCACCACACTGAGCGCTCAAGCCGGTGCCAAGCCAAACGCCGCGCCCACGGCGAATCGGGTGTTGCTCTGGATGTGCGCGATTATTGCGGTCACGCAGTTGGGTTTTGGAGCCATCGTTCCGGTGTTGCCGCTCTATGCCAAGTCTTTCGGCGTATCGGTGTCGGCGATCGGCTTCACCATCGCGATTTATGGGCTGGCGAGATTTGTAACGGCCATTCCATGCGGTCGCCTGTCGGACATTCTCGGTCGACGACCAACCTTGGCACTAGGTGGACTCATTTCAGGCCTCGGGAATATTTGGTGTGCCTTGGCTAGCCAGTATCCAGAATTCTTGGTAGCTCGTTTCGTGTCAGGCGCGGGAGCCTCCATGGTGCTAACGATGGGCTCGGTCATTCTCGCCGATATCAGCCCACCCGAGCGACGTGGGCGCATGATGGCGACCTACCAAGGCGTGTTTCTCTTTTCGTTTGGTATTGGGCCGTTCCCAGGGGGCATGCTCGCCGAACATTTTGGTCTTGCCGCACCATTTTATGTGTACGCAATAGCCAGTGTCTTGGGCGCATTACTGGCCTGGTTTGCAATTCCAGAAACTCGCTACTTCGCTTCGCATTCACCCAATGGTGAAAGACCAACACCTCTGCCCTTGATGAAGCAGCTTCGCATCCTCACCAAGAACAAGGGTTTCATGCTGGCCAGCCTCACCAGCTTTGCCGGAGCCATCAGTCGGACCGGAGCGATATTTGCCTTAGTCCCGATTCTCGCTTCACAAAAGCTTGGGCTAAGCCCCGGTCAAATCGGCTCCGGCCTCGGCATCGCTTGTGTGGTCGGCCTGATCGTGAGTTATCCGGCAGGCGCCATCGCAGACCGTTGGGGCCGCAAAATTGTCATTGTGCCATCGACGCTTTTGAACGGTGCCGCCATGGCAGTGTTTGCCGTAGTGCCGACTGTCACCGGATTCATGATCGCCTTTCTCATCTGGGGCACTGCCTCAGCCATTAATGGCTCAGCACCCGCAGCGTATGCAGCGGACACAGCGCCCCCTGGCATGAACGCCATGGCCATGAGCAGCTTTAGAATGATCGCCGACTTAGGTTATGTGATCGGCCCGGTCATCCTAGGATTCATCGCCGATTGGAAGGGTGCAGAATTTTCGCTTTGGTGTACGGCCATCCTCACCATGATCATCTCCTTACTCTTCGCAAAACTCGCACCGGAAACACTGGTCAAACATGGGTCGCATTGAATGACTAAGTTGAGCACGCCCAAGTTAAGCAAGCCCAAGATACTGATCGCAGGCGCCGGGATAGGTGGCCTAGCAGCAGCCCTCGCCTGCCTCAAACGCGGCATGGATGTTGAAGTGTATGAACAGGCGAGCGAACTACGAGAAGTGGGCGCAGGTCTCCAACTGTCTGCCAACGGTAGTCGCGTGATGTATGAGCTTGGCTTGGAAGCGCCGCTCTTGGAGATAAGTTGCGAAGCGACCGGTAAAGAAATTAGGCTGTGGAACAGCGGAGAAACCTGGACGCTGTTTGATCTCGGCGCGGAGTCGGTTGCACGCTATGGTTACCCCTACTTCACGGTGTACCGGCCCGACTTACATCGCATCTTGCTTGAGGCTGTCAGGGCGATTAAACCAGAGGCCATCCACCTTGCGTCCGCTTGCACCGGGTTCGAACAAGATGCGAAAGAAGTGATCTTGTATCTTGAGAATAGACGAGTGCGGGGCGATGTGCTGATTGGCGCGGACGGGATTCATTCCTGCATTCGCCAGGCCTTGTTTGGCAAGGACAAGCCAGTGTTCACGGGGCTGTTAGCATGGCGCGGGGTGATCCCCATGAATCGCCTACCGCAGAGGATGCAGCGCAAGGTCGCCACCAACTGGGTAGGCCCGGGCGGTCATGTGGTGCAGTACCCTTTGAATGCGGGTCGCCTCATGAATTTTGTGGGCATCAAGGAGCGTGGTGACTGGACAGTGGAGTCGTGGAATGTGCGCGGCACGACCGAGGAATGTTTAGCAGATTTCGTGGGCTGGAACGACGATATCCAACTGATGATCAAGGCCATCGACATGCCCTACAAATGGGCCTTGATGACTCGTGCGCCCTTGGCGACCTGGAGCCAAGGGCGGGTGAGTTTGCTGGGGGACGCCTGTCATCCTACACTGCCATTTCTCGCGCAAGGCGCCGTGATGGCGATTGAAGATGGCTTCGTTCTCGCCCGTGCCCTCGCCGCTTACAACGACGTGACAACAGCGCTCAACCGCTATGAAGCGGCAAGGCTAGAACGTACCACCCGGATGGTCGAGGGCGCAGCAGGCAACGCCAAGCGCTTTCATAATCCTGAGTTGACCCATGCGCAAGGCGCGCGCGCCTACATTGATCGTGAATGGCAGGAGGATCGCGTCAAGGAACGCTACGAGTGGCTATTTGCCTATGATGTCACTCAGGTGCCGATCTAGTCGCGGCTCTGTACAACTAGTTTCACAATACGTTCCGCGAACTCATCGCTTTTTGCCCTTGATCGGCGACCATAAGCTAGCATGTGTTTAGTCCGTCTAGACTTAAGGAATGCGCATGAGCAATGTACCGTCAAATCACCGTCAACCAGGCTGCCAAGCTCTATTTAGTTCGCAAAGGCGACCTTTCCTAGCTTCTGGATTTTTATCAGCTTTACTTGCCATCGTTTGTACCTTACCTCTGCCCGCTAAAGCAGCCTGGCCAGAACAACCCATCAACATGATCCTGGCCTACGCGCCCGGTGGCGGCACCGACATCATTGCCAGGGCAATCGCACCCTTTATCGAAAAGCAACTGGGCGCAGGCGCACGTATCGTGATCGTTAATCGCCCGGGCGCCGGAGGCGATATTGGCTTTGGCGCCATCGCCGCCGCGCAACCCGACGGCTACACGATCGGCTTCATCAATACACCACCAGTCATGACCATTCCTATCGAACGAAAGTCCGCCTGGGGTCTGAATAGCTTTGAGTTTTTGGGCAATGTGGTCGACGATCCAGGGACCTTTTGTGTCCATGCAGAAAGCTCGGTCAAAACCTTGGCGGACCTTCAGACTTATGCCAAGGCCAACCCCAAAGCAGTGACGGTGGGCACCACCGGCATCGGCTCAGATGATCATCTGGCCATGCTGTTGTTTGAGAAGACGGCCGGCGTCGCCATGACTCATGTGCCTTTTAAAGGCAGCTCTGAGGTGCGTACAGCCATCACCGGCAAGCACATCACCGTTGCCGCCATCAACGTCGGCGAAGCCTTGCAATATTTGAAGGGTGGCTCGCCGATGAGATGCCTTGGCCAAATGACGGCGACGCGTATGTCGGCGGCTCCCGATTGGCCTACCTTCAAAGAGCAAGGCTATAACTTTGAGATGGCTTCCCTAAGAGGCATCGCTGCACCCAAGGGTCTGCCGGCGGCAATACGTGAGCGTCTTGCCACGGCGATTGAAAAGGCCGCCGCCGATCCTGCCTTTCGCGCCCAAGCAGAACGAGCCTTTGCTCCAGTCCGCTATCTTGGGCCCGTTGCTTACGAGGCCGAACTTCGCGCCGGTGACACCCAATTCCGGCAACTGTGGAAAGAGCTACCTTGGACTGATAAATAATGAACGATATCCTCATTCGCGGCGGCACCATTGTTGACGGCACGGGCGCCGAACCTTATACCGGCGATGTCGCTATCAAAGATGGCAAGATCAGCGAGATTGGCAAGGCTGGCTCGGCCCTAGGCGACGCTACCCGCACCATCGATGCCGACGGCTTATTGGTCTCACCAGGTTGGGTGGATATTCATACCCACTATGATGGCCAAGCCACCTGGGACCCGTACATGTCTCCCTCGTCTTGGAACGGCGTCACCACCGCCATTATGGGCAACTGTGGCGTGGGTTTTGCCCCCGCCCACAAGCATCAACGTGAGTGGATGATTGAGCTGATGGAGGGCGTGGAGGACATTCCCGGCGCCGTACTCAACGAAGGTGTGCGCTGGGATTGGGAAACCTTTCCTGAGTACCTTAATGCCCTAGACAGTATGCCGCGCTCGATGGACATTGGCGCTCAGATTCCGCACGGGGCATTGCGTGTTTACACCATGGGTGAGCGCGGTGCGCGGCGCGAAGTGGCAACTGAGGACGACATCAAAAAAATGGCGGCGCTAGCCAAAGAAGCTGTACAGGCCGGTGCTTTCGGCTTCACGTCATCGCGTGCCGTGGTACACCGTACGAAACGTGGCGAGCCGGTGCCAAGCCTCGGTGCACCGCTCAATGAATTGACGGCGATTTCTCGAGCTGTCGGCGAAACCGGAAAAGGTGTCCTGCAACTGATCTCTGACTTTGATGATTTGAATGAAGAATTTGCTCTACTGCGTGAGTGCGCAAAGGTGAGCGGACGACCGCTTTCTTACACTTTGCTGCAACACGACTTCATGCCCGAGCGCTGGCGTGAGGTGCTCAAGCGCACCAGCACGGCACGCGCGGATGGCTTGGATATCAAGGCGCAAGTCGCCTGCCGACCAATCGGCATGATTCACGGCCTCGAGTGTTCCATGCACCCGTTTTTCTTGACGGCCGGTTATTTGAGTGTTGCTGAGCTGCCCTTGGCCGAGCGAGTCCAACGCTTGCGTGATCCTCAACTGCGCGCCCGAATTTTGCAAGAGGCCAGCATCAAGCCGGGTAACCGACGGCTCGATAGCATCACCCAAGACTTACATAAACTTTTCCCGATTGGGGCGACCGCCAATTACGAACCCGACCCTCAAACCAGTGTGGCCGCCCTCGCCCAAAAACTGGGTCGCGAGCCTCAAGATCTTGCCTATGACCTCTTGTTAGAGGATGACGGTAAAAAGAAGTTCTATTTCCCACTGTACAACTACACCGAGTCCAATCTCAACGCAGTGCATGAAATGCTTACCCATCCGGCAACCTTGCTCGGTTTGGGCGACGGTGGTGCACACGTCGGCTACATTTGCGATGCAAGCTACCCCACCTTCCTACTCGCGCATTGGGCGCGCGATCGCGATCGTGGACCAAAACTCAGCATCGAATTTTTGGTGCACGCACAAACTCAAAGAAACGCGCTCGGCATGGGACTAAGAGATCGCGGGGCGATTTTGCCGGGCATGCGTGCGGATATCAATTTGATCGATTTCGAGAAGCTTGGCCTGTCCGCTCCCGAGATGACCTACGACTTGCCTGCCGGCGGGCGCCGCTTGGTACAACACCCTTCTGGCTATATGGCAACGCTTGTCAACGGTGAAGTGGTGATGTTAGGGGGCAAGGCGACCGGCGCATTGCCGGGTCGCCTGGTGCGGGCATAACCCAAGAATAAACAGACACCTGAACGGAAACCTTGATGCTTATTTTGAGAAACTCGCCTCTTTCGCCCTTTGGTCGAAAAGTCCTCGCAAGCCTAGAAATTTTTGGCCTCGCCTCCAAAGTACAAATTGTCGCGGCTGACACAACTAACCCACAAGACAGCCTTCGAGAGCAGAACCCCTTAGGAAAAATACCTGCTTTGATTTTAGAAAATGGCGAGGCTCTCTTCGATTCCAGAGTCATCATTGAATACCTCAACGAACTCGACGGCCGCAACATTCTCATCCCCACGGGCATGGCACGCTTTGATGTACTTCGCACGCAAGCGCTTGCCGACGGCATTCTCGATGCAGCCATTTTGCAAGTGTATGAAGTGCGCTATCGCCCCGCCGAACATCATGTGCAAAGTTGGCTGGATCATCAGCGCGGCAAAGTGAGTCGCGCGCTTCAATTTGCCGAGAAGTCCGCCAAGCCCCTCCAACTGGCGAGCCACGGCTTACCCGATATCGGCCGCATCGCACTCGGTGCCTGCCTAGGCTACCTCGATTTTAGGTTCGCTGGCGAATGGCGCAAAGATCATCCAAAACTTGTGGCCTGGTTGGCTGCTTTTGAGCAGGCCGTACCTGGCTTTACGAAGAGCGCCCCGAAATAATGGAGATCAATTCGGGGACCAAGGCCTCGCCATGGCCGTCACTCACGGCCGCATCCAAGGTGCGCTTGACGGCCTGCGCAACCGTGCGGTCACAGGCTCCGTCTTCGGCCATGGTGTTGTAGTAGCCGAGGTCTTTCTGAGCGTTGACAATTGAGAACTTCAAGCCCGTCGGATCGTTACCTAACAAGTAAGGTTTGAGCCGTTCCAAAGGCACGCCTGCACCGCCGCCCTTGGCGAGAATATCCACAAAGGTTTGGGGTTCGATACCGACATTCTTTGCACAGGCGGCCGCCTCGGCAAGCACCGACACCATGCCAAGCGCCACAAAGTTATGCAGAAGCTTCATGCGATGCCCGGATCCAATCGGGCCAGCATGAGTAATGTTTTCGGCAAAGCAGGCCAACACCGGCTTGCAGCGCTCGAACACGGCTGCATCGCCGCCGACTAAGAGATTGAGCCGTCCTTCAGCGGCCTCTTTCGATGTTCGGGTCATTGGGGCATCCAGAAAAAAGCCGCCATGCTCGACAACCGTTTTCGCCACTTTCTCAGTCGAGGTCGGCACGGCCGTCGAACAATCAATCACGATTGTGCCAGGCCTTAGACCCTCCAACACCCCTCCCTCACCCAGCATCACGGCTTCAACCTGAGGGCTGCCCGTGACACATAACAGTACAATTTCCACTTGTGCCGCCAAGGCGCTGGCCCTCGTGGCGGTTGTAGCGCCAGAAGCGATTAGGACATCTAAGGGCTGATTACCGCCATGCTCCAATAAAACCAACGAATGGCCATGCTTTAAAAGATTGCTGGCGATCCCCTGCCCCATAATGCCGACACCAATTACACCGATTTTCTTTGCCATCACCGTTTTTCCAATCACATCGATTCATGTTTTAGGGCTCTATTGTAGAGCGACGCCAGGAATAACGGGCAAGCTTTCCGCAATCGGTGAATCAGGCAAAAAGAATCACAACCAACCAGCACGGATGACCGCTGATGACCACCGTTGAACCTAACCTGCCCCGTTTAGAAGTCCTTCCCCGCGACCTCTCCGCCTACAAAAAGGGCAATGTCGGTGTCGACTATGTGCACCGCTTTGAGTCCGGCCGACCAGGCCCACACGTCCTCATCAATGCCCTCACCCACGGCAATGAGTTTTGCGGGATGAGTGTGGTGACAGACTTGCTAGATCGTGACGTACGCCCAAGTTGTGGCACCTTGACCTTAAGCTTTTCCAACATCGAAGCTTATGAAAGCTTCGACCCGACAAAGCCCTTCGACAGTCGTCAAATCGTTCACAACTTCAATCGTATCTGGGACAAAACCTCGCTAGACAGTCAAGAGGACAGCCCTGAGCTTCGCCGAGCTCGGCTGCTGCGCCCGATCTTTGAGCAGGCCGACCACCTTTTGGACTTTCATTCAACTTCCACCGACGTCGAAGCCTTTTGGGTATACAACGGTCGCAAGGCAAATGGTGAACTGGCCAGCGCACTTGGCCTGCCTAGTGTGCACATGATGATGCCAGGTGGGCTTGGCTCAGGTACACCTCTAATTCAATACGGAAAACTTGAAGCGAGCTCAGATGATTGCACCGGTCTAGTCGTCGAGTGTGGGCAGCATTTCCTCAAAGCCACGAGTGAGCTGGCGATCAACGTTGCCCAAAGATATCTTCAACATTTCAATATGGCTGCAAAGCCTTCACTCCCCGCAATGCCTACACCACAACGGCGCTTCGAGCTACTACAGACCTTCATGGTCAAGACGCGTGACTTTCAATTCACAGGGTCCTTCAAGGGTTTCGAAGCCTTTGCCAAGGGCGAGCTCATTGCCAAGGACGGCCCTCTAGAGATTCGCGCCTTATGCGACGACTGTACCATTTTGATGCCCGCCAGAACGCCGACCGTGGGTAGAGAAGCGGTCTATCTCACAAGGCCAATCCCTTAGTGTATAACCGCGCTACCCCTATCCTTTCTGACTAAGGCCCACTTCGCGATGGCGCTTCCTAAATCTTTTCGCTCACGCCAGGCGGCCATGCCCTTCATCATGTTGACGGTCTTGATCGACATGTTGGCCATTGGTCTGATCATTCCGGTGCTGCCGGCCATGATCGGCAGCTTTGCGAGCTCCCAGGCCGATCAGGCGTACTGGTATGGCGTGGTGGCCTTTGCGTTTGGCTTTGCCAACTTCCTAGGCTCACCGATCGTTGGCGCACTGTCTGATCAGTATGGTCGCCGACCGGTGCTGCTCCTGGGCTTTTTGGGGCTCGGGGTGAGCTTCTACGGCACCGCTCTGGCTTCCGCTTTGTGGATGATTATTGCGGTACGTATTATGGGCGGCGCCATGCAGTCCAATGCAACCATTGCAAACGCATACGTCGCCGACATCACCGCGCCCGAAGATCGCGCCAAAAAATTCGGCTTGCTTGGCGCAATGGTCGGCGTCGGATTCATTATCGGCCCTGTCATGGGCGGCTTGTTGGGTGCGATCAATTTGCACCTGCCCTTCTTCGCCGCCGGAACACTCGCGATGGCCAACTTTGTGTATGGCTATTTCGTATTGCCAGAGTCGCTCGCGACCGATAAACGCAAGCCCTTTAGCTGGAAGGCAGCAAACCCCATTACATCCGTGCGAGCCATGGCTCAACTCAAGGGTGTAGGCGCCTTGGTCGGCGTCGTCGCGTTTAGCGGGCTCGCGCAGTTTATGCTCTATACCAGTTGGGTGCTGTATACCAGCTTCAAGTTTGGCTGGGGACCGCTAGAAAACGGTTGGTCGCTCGCCGTCGTAGGGATTGTCTCCGTCATTGTGCAAGGCTTTTTAATGGGCCGCTTGCTTAAGATATTCTCAGCACAGAAGCTGGTGATCTTGGGTCTGATCTCGTCCGGTATCTCTTATCTACTTTGGGGGCTCGCTAGCGAAGGCTGGATGATGTACGCCATCATTGGCGTCAATATCTTAGGCGGTACGGTCACCGCTGCAGTGCAAAGCTTGATTTCCTCAGCCGCAGACGGCAAGAGCCAGGGCCAGACTCTGGGTGCAGTCAATTCCTTAAGTAGCCTGACCGCAGTGATTGCACCGTTAATTGCTGCGCCCATGTTGGCGATGGTCTCGCACTTTCCGAAGGGCGACTGGCGCATTGGCGCACCCTTTTATTTATGCGCTGTCTTGCAGATCGTATCCCTGTTGCTCGCGATTCGCTATTTTCGAAGTAGTCGGACGGAACCAAGCGCCACTTGATGCATTCATCCGACCTCACTCGCCCCACGAACTAGATACCCACAAGGCTAAGCATCCAGAGAAAAACTGATCCCGGCGTGCTGACTCAATCGTTTCATCAAGACTTCAGGCATCAAGGCTCCTGGCGTCCAGAGTCCACCCCTTGCGCTTAAGTCTTCGCGCAACAAACAAAGCGCTGCCTCGGTAATCATCTTCGAAGTCGACCCGTAGCCCGGGTCGCGATCGCCTTTGACCGTGACACTGAGGCGCTGAACCTCCCCGTTGTCCAACCTTCTTTCGCCCAGGAACATCAAGTCGTAATAGCCATTCTCACGTTCTTCGCGGCTCGGGCCCTCTCCCGGCTTGGGGCCCTCTTTACTAGACATTGAGCGATCGGAGGCCATCGCATTCGCCACGGCCTCACCCTTCTCGCCGGGCCCGGTGATGAACATTTCGTCATATACAAAATCTTTCCCCCAGGGATGCCCGAGCAAGGCATGGCTGCGGTGAACATTCCGGGTATTGATCGGGGCCATGACAAAGGGCGCCACCCAGCTTTGAATGCTCTCATCAAACATGGGCTTCATACCGTGCGGCTGCGCAGGACCGGCAAAACCAGGCGTCAGCGAGAAAGGGTTTTTCAGCAGATCTAGGATTTTTGGATCGGCCGCCGCTGCTGCCATGGTGGCCTTCATACTGGCCGCGGTTCCCCCAGAAAATGTCCCCTTCATTTTACGAACGCGGCCCTTCACTCGGGGGGCGGGCTGAGCAAACTTCGCCATAAACTGTTGCTGTAAAAACCAAACGCCAAGATCAAAGGGAATCGAATCGAAACCGCAAGAAAAGACGATACGCGCACCGCTTTTCTTAGCGGCTTCCTCATGGGCATCGATCATCAGACGCATCCAAGCGGGTTCGCCGCACAGATCAACGTAGTCAGTCCCGTACGCGGCACAAGCCGCCACTAAAGGCTCGCCGTAAAGCTGGTAAGGGCCGACGGTCGTCAAGACCACTTTCGTAGACTGCACAATAGCCTTTAGAGCAACCGGATCGGAGGCGTCGGCAGCAATGAGTGGCAGAGTATCGGGTGCACCCAATTCACTGCGTACTGTTGCAAGTTTCTCAAGACTGCGGCCGACCATGGCCCAGCGTAAACCGCCAGGCGCCGAGCTTGGTGGACCATATTGCTTCAGCAAATACTCAACCACCAGACGACCGGTGAAGCCACTCGCACCATAGACAAGAAGATCAAACGCTTTGTTCATTGAAGCATTCCTCTTAAGAGATATTGACAGGGGCCGTCATCAGGTCGTTGGCAGCCCTGCCGCATCGAACATGCCCTCAAATAGCGCCGAGCTGAGATAGCGCTCGCCCGAGTCTGGAAGCACCACAACGATCGTCTTGCCTGCACTCTCTGGCTTGTGGGCCCAACGAAGTGCGGCGGCAGCGGCGGCTCCGCAGGAAATACCCACAAGAATTCCTTCCTCTCGCGCCAAGCGACGAGCTGTTTCCAGCGCCTCGTCATTGGTCACTTGTTCGATCACATCAATCAAGGACATATCAAGTACGCCAGGAACAAACCCAGCCCCAATACCTTGAATCTTGTGCGGACCCGGCTTGAGTTCTTCGCCTGCTCGGGTTTGGCTCAGCACCGGACTAGCGGCCGGTTCAACCGCTACCGACAAAATGGGTTTCATTTTTTTGAGGTAGCGTGACACCCCGGTAATGGTCCCGCCCGTGCCCACACCGGCCACGAAAATATCCACGGCCCCATCCGTATCTTGCCAAATTTCCGGACCGGTTGTGGCCTCATGAATGGCCGGATTCGCTGGGTTTTGAAACTGTTGCAGAAGCACATATTTGGGATCGCTTGCAGCAATTTCCTCAGCCTTGGCGATGGCGCCCTTCATGCCCCTGGCGCCTTCTGTCAACACCAGCTTCGCGCCATACGCAAGCAACAATTTACGGCGTTCGATACTCATCGTATCGGGCATGGTGAGCGTACAAGGAATGCCGCGTGCGGCAGCCACGAAGGCCAGGGCAATGCCGGTGTTACCACTAGTCGGCTCAACAATTTCTTTGCCGGGGCCAAGAACGCCACGCTTTTCAGCGTCCCAAATCATTGCAGCTCCAATGCGGCATTTGATGGAATAAGCCGGGTTCCTACCTTCAATCTTGGCGAGCACCGTGGCCTTCGCACCGGCAGTGACGCGGTTTAAGCGAATCAAGGGCGTGCGCCCAATGGAAAGCGAATTGTCTGAATAGATAGTAGCCATGCGGTCTCTCCTGTTGCAAGGTCAGAAGATTACCGCACGATGTGACAGGCAGCTTGAACCGAACGCTGCTATCGAACCTAGGAGATCGATCTAAGGCTAGCGAACCAGCCGAAGATGGTGCAACACTTCGTCACCATAGCCCACCCACCGCAGCTCAGCATCCTTGACGCGCATAATTTGCACGCCTCGCCTCAGATCAAACGGGCCCGCAAACCATAGATAGGTTTGATCTGTCCAGGCTCGATCAGAGGGAAACCATTTCACATCGAAGAAGGCCTCGGACTGAGGGGCACATGAGGCAAGCGCAAGCGTTCGAAGCTCTACCTCAGTAGGCACCCGCCACTGCACGGCAGGATCATTTGAGCGCTCGTTTTGCCACAAGGCCTCTCGCATCGACTCACGATAAGTGAGCAACTTTCCTGGAATATTGGCCAGCTTGTCTTCGCTCCGGCAGTTGCTCCCGTCCCAGGTTTGGCCAATCACACAGCGCTGCCAGATCAAGCCACTGCGAGGATCGCGCAAAAAACGCCCCCCACCCAAAGCCTCGAACGTCGGCAGGTCACACGCCAAGCTTGAGAGGTTGCAAAAAAGGGCCAGTAGCGTCGCTACTAGCCCTTTCGATAGGTTTGCTTTCACGACAACTTAGTCAGCATATTGACCAGAGGCCTTAATAATAGGTACCCATTTATCAATCTCAGACTTGACCCAGGTCCGTAAACCTTCCGAGGTTTGTTTTTCCTTCGGCACAATTTCTGCCCCTAGCTCGGCAATTTTCTTGATCACCTCAGGCTGTTTCAAAGAATCCTGCACGGCGAGCGTCAAACGCTCTTGGATCGCCTTGGGTGTTCCTTTTGGAGCATACACACCATGCCATACGACCATTTGAAAGCCTTTAAGACCGCCTTCTTGCAAAGTGGGTGCGTTGGGGAGGGCGGCAATGCGCTTGTCGGTCGTGACGCCATAAAACTTCACCGAACCGGCGTTAATCTGGGGAATGGTTTGAGTCGTTTGATCGCAAAGAATCTCCACCTGCCCGCCCAAAAGATCAGCCATCGCAGGCGCGGTACCTTTGTAGGGAACGGTCGTTAAATCGACGCCGATGGCCTTTTGAAACAACATTCCGCACAACTGCGATACAGCACCCAAGCCAGCATGAGCCAGGTTGACCTTATCTTTGTTTTCTCTGAGATAAGGAATAAGCTCTTGCAGCGTATTGGGAGGCAAGCCCTTCTTGGCCAACAAGGTCATGGGCACATCAGCCACTTGAGAGATGTACTCAAAATCCGTGAGCGGATTAAAGGGGAGCTTCCGGTATAGGCCCACAGATGAAGCCATGCCATTGTGATGAATGAGCAACGTGTGACCGTCGGAGGGAGCTCGCGCCACGCGAGACGCGGCAATCGTCCCGCCTGCGCCGGCAGTGTTTTCTACCACCACTGATTGACCAAGATTCTTGGTCATGGCTTGAGCCAAGGTTCGCGCCAAGATATCGGTGGGACCGCCAGCAGCGAACGGCACCACCAGAACAATGGGGCGCGCTGGGAAGCTTTGGGCAGATACCGCACTAGCCAGACCTAGCCCAATCACGACCGAGCTCAAGCTAGTTAGCGCTCGCGAAAAAAAAGATAATTTATTCACTATGTAGTCTCCAATTCTGATCCGACATGAATTTTTGCTAGGGCGTAGTTTACCTAGTCAATCCAACTATGGAAAACAGAAAACTACTCAACCCCACGCAAAAGAGGGTGAAGCTAGGAAAACTACTTAGGGATTTTGAAGGCCTGCGGGTAAAATTACCCGATGGACCACTTTTCAAAGCTGCCAAGCAGCACCCTGGGCCTCACGGCTGAAACATTTTTTCTCAACAAGACGCATCCGACCGTCGTGCAGTTTGCCGAAAAAGCTCTCTCTCGTCCGATGAGCCAGATGCATGAACTCTCGCCTCGCCAACGGGCGGTCAAACTTTTTTATGCAGTGCGCGACGAAATTCGGTATGACCCTTATCGCATTACCTTTGAGGACGAAGCCTACCAAGCCCATACGGTGATTGACGCGGGATATGGCTGGTGCATCAGTAAAGCCGCCGTTCTGGCTGCAGTGCTGCGGGCTTGCGACATCCCCTGCACGATCGGCCTTGCTGATGTCATGAACCATCTCACGACCGATAAGCTTCGAGAGCGCATGGGTGGTGTCACCACTTTTTATAACCATGGCTACGTCGCTATGGAGCTCGACGGCAAGTGGCACAAGGCCGTGCCCGCATTTAATATTGAGCTTTGCGAGCGCTTTGGCGTGAAGCCTACCGAGTTCGACGGCGAAAGCGATGCCCTCTACCAAGAGTTCGATCAGGCCGAGCGACGGCATATGGAATACCTTGCTGATCACGGCACTTGGAGTGATTTGCCGATGGTCAAGATTCGCGACGATATGCATCGTCACTATGGGCATAGCCCTTTGATCAAAGGGGCCTCTCAAATGTCCGCCGTGGGTGAGACATTGGGTCGTTTTGAAGAGGATCAGTCCACTAAATTAGCTTGAGCTCACGGGGGGGGGGGGGGGTTGAAGACCCCTAGCACTCCCTCTTAGCTTGACATTGCAAATGCGTATCATTATCATTTGCATATGCGTTCTTTAATTCAATCCATTTGGCGTTTTAAACCTTATGCAGGCTCGGAGGCTTGGGGGGTAGCGCTACTTTGTGTACTCGCTTTAACCGGTTGCGGCAGCGCTGGAAGCAACCCACAGTCCATCTCAACCGACGCCATGTCTGAGGCCGCTCAGCTCGGCGAAAAAATCTTTAAGGACATGTCCCTTTCCGCTTCGGGCCACATGTCCTGCGAAACGTGCCATGTGCCGGCCAACGGACACGCATCACCGTTCGCAAGTGCCGTAGCTCTTGGTGGCAAAGCCTTGGACCAGCCAGGCACAAGAACACCGCCCTCAATACGCTACCTTCGTTACAACCAGGCGTTTGGCTTCGCGGCGGACGGCACGCCTACGGGCGGCTTCAACTGGGACGGACGCGCCAACTCACTCGCCGATCAAGCGCAACGTCCATTTCTGAGTGCTAATGAGATGGCCAATCAAAACGCTGGCGAGGTGATCGCCAAACTGGTCAATGCGCCTTACGCCAAAAAATTCAAGGAAGTGTTCGGTGCGACGATTTTCGACGACGCCAATACCGCCTTTGATCGCGTTGCCTTTGCCCTAGAGCGTTATCAAAAAGAAGATCCTGACTTCGCCCCGTTCAGTAGCAAGTTCGACGCTTTCACGGCGGGTACAGTCACGTTGAGCGCGCAAGAGCTCAATGGACTTGCCTGGTTCAATCGCAGTGACAAGGGCAACTGCGCCGCCTGCCACCCTAGTACAAAACCAAGCAATGCTCCTGGTGCTCTGTTTACCGACTTTAGCTTCGATAGCCTCGGTGTACCCCGTAACCTCAACATTGCGGCCAATCTCGATCCCAGCTTTTTCGACCAAGGTCTGTGTGGGCCAGCACGTAGCAATTTAAAGGATCGAGCCGATCTATGTGGCGCATTTAAGGTACCGAGCCTGCGCAACGTGGGGCTACGCAAACGTTTTTTTCATAACGGTCAATTCGGCTCCCTCGAAGAAGTCGTGAATTTTTATGTGAAGCGCGATACCGAACCCGAACGCTGGTACCCGCTCGCCGCCAGCGGTGAACCCGTCGTCTTTAATGACCTCCCAACTGCTGCCAGAGTCAATGTCAATGTGACCGAAGGCCCGTACAACCGAGCCAGAGGCCAACCCGCAGCCTTAAATGAGGGCGAGATTCAAGATCTCCTAGCCTTCCTCAAAACGCTCACCGATGGCTACACGGCACCGCGTTAATGACACTTGAATGACCAACGCAATTTACCTTTGATCGCATCCGAATGTCGAACGCTAGACCCATGAAACTTAAAAATAAACCTGTATTCACTCGCAGCAAGCTGCTGGGCTCCTTGCTGCTCGCTTTCATCAGTCCAGCCCAGGCTCAAAGTGCAGAGGAGCTTGCCGCCCAACTCAAAGCATTGCGCGAGGATCTTTTGCAAGTACGCGCAGAGCTCGAAATTCTCAAAAAGAGTAAAGCGACCGATCAAGCGCCAGCGCTCATTCAAAACATGCCCAGGGAGAGTGTTCCGGGCGCGATCAGCGCCCCATCCTTAGCGCCTGCTTTAGCCACAGCACCCGCCGCAGCACCAACATTGGCATCTGCACCGGTGCAACGTGCCTCGGCTGGAACGAGTCCCATGAGCCTATTTGGTTACGGGGAATTGAATTTTGTTCGACCCCGAGGCAATGCTTCGGGCGCAATTGCAACCGCGAGGCGCGGTGTCTTAGGATTTGGCTACCGCTTTAACGAACGCACTCGTATGGTCGCGGAATTAGAGATGGAAAATGCCGTGGTGTCGGCGGGCGATCAGGGTGAGGTGGCCTTTGAGCAGCTTTATATTGAGCATGACATCAATGATCGCCTCAGTGCCAAAATCGGACTCTTCCTTATGCCTGTGGGTTATCTCAACGAAGTGCATGAGCCCACTAAATATTTTGGGGTGACCCGCAATCTGATCGAGACGGCCATCATCCCCAGCACTTGGCGCGAGTTAGGTGTTGGTCTTCGCGGCACACTAGACAATGGCCTACGCTGGGACGCTGGCCTCGTCACCAGTTTCGATCTAGGTAAATGGGATGCCAACAGCTCAGACGGCAAAGCTTCGCCCCTTGGCTCGATTCATCAAGAGGGACAATTGGCAAAGGCGGCAAGCCTCGCAGCTTATGCTGCCCTGAACTACAACGGCATCCCTGGCCTCAATCTCGGAGGAAGCCTATATCACGGCGGCGCAGGCCATAGGCAGGCCGGTTTTGCAGCCGCGAGCTCAGGCATTACGCTCACCGAGGTTCACGCCCGCTGGCAGCCCGGCCGATGGGATCTCTCAGCACTCTTGGCAAACGGGCGCTTTAATGATATTGCCGCACTCAACAGCACGTTTGCCGGTCTCGCTACGCCGGTACCCAACTCCTTCGGCGGTTGGTACATACAGGCCGCCTATAAACTCTGGAAGCAGGGCGACTATAGCTTGGTGCCTTTCACCCGCTATGAACGTCTCAACACCGCGAAGGGCTATTCTGGATTGCCGACCGGCTTGTCGCCAGCGATTGATCCAGACACCCGAGTACTCACGTTTGGAACGAGTTTTTACCTGAACCCCCAGGTGGTTCTCAAAGCGGACTTTCAGCGTCACTTGACTAACAGCAGCTTGGATCGCTTCAGCCTCGGCGTTGGTTTTCACTATTAGGCCCTGGGGAAATTTTGATGCTCAATCTCAGCCGTCGTAGCGCACTTTTACAAGGCACTCGTCTAGGTGCCAGTGTCCTTGCTGTAAGCAGGTTCGCACTTCATTCAAATCAAGCCATGGCGACCAACCTCATGGATCAGGCACAGGCACAAAAGCTACTCCTTCCTGAGGCAAGCAGCTTCACCGAACGCCCTATCCCGATAGACATAAACACGCTCGCCATGCTGGCAAAATTGACAGACACAAGGGTCCCACACGGGTTCTCACCCGCTTGTTCTCAAGCCAGTGTCAACGGCAAGACTCTTGGTTGGGTTCTCTTTGATCGGGTCATTGGTAAAGTTGATTGGATCGACTATGCAGCAGGCTTTAAGCTTGATGGGAGCGCCAGCGGCGTCGAAATTATGGCTTACCGTGAATCCCACGGCGGTGAGATACGAAACAAGCACTGGCGACAACAGTTTGTTGGGCGTCAAGGCCCACAACAACTTCGTTTCGGTGATGACATTAAAAACATTTCTGGGGCAACGTTGTCGTGTCAGCATGTAAGCGAGGGCATTCAACGTTTGAGCGCCCTGGTCAAATTGAGTTTTAATATTTGAAAATGCCACTCCTCGCGTTTCGTCGCACTCATCTTGCACTTGGAACGAACATCGTCCTCAGTATTCGTCAGGATGAAGCTTGGCCTGTGGATCAACCCACTTTAGAGGCAGCGTCGGACACCGTTTTCTCGAGGATTGATCACATTGGCCGCATCATGAGCGCCCATAGTGCGGACTCAGATCTCGGCCGCATCGCCAGTGCAAGCCCCAATTCAGAGTTGCGTATCGACCCTTTAACTATGGAGGTGTTAAAGCTTTCGGATCATTGGCGCTCGTTGAGCCTTGGCGCGTTTGACGTGATGGCGGCGGGCAATCGGCTCGCCCAATTAGGGCGGCGGCCAGGACTTTCACAACCCCACTCTTTGGGCCCTTTTTCGCCAATGATAGAAGGCACAAAGCTATCGGACCACATACTCCTCCTATCGGAGAATCGCCTTAAAATCATCCAACCTTGTAACATCGATTTCGGTGGCATCGCAAAGGGCTTCGCTGTTGACCAAGCGGTCGCCGTGTTGCAGCAGTTTGGCATCAGCAGTGCGCTGATCAACGCCGGTGGCGATATGCGGGTGCTGGGGGTTCGGCCTTGGCGCATTGAAGTGTGTCATCCGAATAGGGTCGTGGTGCATCACCCTCGGACTGGTGTCCCCAGAGGAACTCTTAGGCAACGGGGTAACGCCAACGCCTCACTTGGTTCACCAATCACGATTGCGCTGAGCAACGCAGCCATGGCCACATCGGCAGCAGCGAGCAGAAGTTCGGACTTTATCAACACGAATAATAGAGGCGGTCATTGCCACACTAGGCTTTGGCGGCATTGCAGCACCCACGCACCCACCTGTGTCATCGCCGACATCCTGACGAAATGGGGGCTTCAAGAACCGCACGGATCGGCCCGTTTCTCACGGATATTGAAACAAGTACGCGCCCACCTTTGGCGCTCGGTATAGTGCGTTTTAATTACCTAAACTTCATGACTAGAAAGTCGGACGCTACTTCCAGGGCCGTATCCAAACTAGCCTGGAAACGCTTAACTTGTTGGGTTTTGGCCGTCCAAGTGCTGGGCTTTCTCATCAGCGGCCTCTTGCTAGGCTACTCACCCCTCGCAGAGCTAGACAGTCTCTCGGCAATAGAAATGCAAGCTCGGCGTTTCGCCACCGTGATTCATGGCGGCCTGGCCTGGTTCTTTTGCGTTTTGATCGGTCACACGCTGTGGCGACACATCGGTCTTGCCTGGAAGTGGCCTAACAAAGGCATGACTTGGTACCTCGGAATCCTGGGTCTGGGTACGGTGATTGTACTTAGCGCGACGGGCTTATCCCTCCTCTATGGGGGCAATTTAATACGCGAGGCTTCGCGAGTCACTCACTGGTGGTTAGGCCTCGCCTGGCCCGTGATGCTACTTGCACATTCGATCCGCATTAGGATGGGCTGAATGACTCGCTGAGTTACAATGCGCCCGCGTCAAGGGCCACCCCTAACATTTCGATGGGCGCACCGAGTAAACATACCGGTCCTTATTGTCCATGGAGTTTTGTTGAAATGAAGTCGTCTGTCATTGGTATTTCCAGTTTAATTCTTGGTATTGCCCTAAGCGTAAACGCTTTGGCCCAAGCCCCCGCGCCGGCCCAGCCCGCAGCAGCACCTACAGCGCCAGCCGCTGCACCTAGCGCAGCGCCAGCACCTGCGGCTGCACCATCAGCTCCCGCTGCTGCGCCAGCCCCCGCCGCGGCCGAAGTCAAAAAGCCAGTCGCAGCCGCCGCAGCCGATGCCATGGAAGGCAAAATCGCCCACTACGGTCCTAAGTTCAATGGCCGCACCACAGCCTGCGGCGTGAAGTTCAACGCCAATGCCATGACCATGGCCTCGAAATCTCTTCCTTGCGGCACGATGGTCAAGGTGACCAACCTGAAGAACAAAAAATCCGTCATAGTTAAAGTCACCGACCGCGGACCAAGCACCCCCGATCGCATCGCTGACGTCACCACAGGCGCCGCTCGCAAACTCGGCATGACCAAAGCAGGCGTTATCGAAGCCAAACTTGAGATCCGTCAAGCCGGTGCCAAAGGCAAAAAGAAAATGATGAAGAAAGCCAAGAAGAAATAATAGCTTCGAATCAAAGCTTAGAAAAATAGGTAGCAATCGCTACCTTTTTTTTCGCTGCCGAGAATCTTGCATGAATTGTCTCGCTGCGTCCCGAATCGACCACTCACTCTAATCAGATCAACGGTATTTAAAGCATCAGTGCAACCAGTGTTACAATTTGTTTGTTGCTTTGTATCAGTCTCTTCGCAACCGTCTTTGTGTCGCTTCGCGACAAACCACTTGTCTTACCCCCTGACTGAAGCTCCTTACCGAGTCACACGCCTCATTCGATGCGTGCCACGGCCTAGTAGCAGCGGGGCGGCTGCGGGTCTTCCCGTATTTTTGTAAGTTGATTTCCCCTCAATGTCTTTTGAAACGCTAGGCCTCAGCCAGCCGATTCTGCGCGCAATCGTAGATGCTGGTTACACCACGCCCACCCCGATTCAGCTCCAAGCTATTCCTGCCGTCATGAGCGGCCGCGACTTGTTGGCTGGAGCACAAACCGGAACGGGTAAAACCGCCGGTTTTACCTTACCCATCCTACAACGCTTATCGGATCGCCCCGCTGCACTGGTGCGCGGTGTCCGCCCAATTCGCACCCTTATCCTGACTCCCACTCGCGAGCTTGCCGCTCAAGTTGAACAGAGTGTGAAAACTTACGGCAAATATCTGCCGATCAAAAGCACCGTCATTTTTGGCGGTGTGGGTCAAAACCCGCAAGTGCAAGCCATTCGCAAAGGTGTCGACATTCTCGTGGCCACCCCAGGCCGATTACTCGACCTGCATCAACAGCGTGCATGTGATCTATCGCAAGTTGAAATTTTTGTGTTGGATGAAGCAGACCGCATGTTGGACATGGGCTTCGTGCACGACATCAAGAAAGTGTTGGCGATTTTGCCAAACAATCCTAACGGCGTGCGCAGACAGAACCTCTTGTACTCGGCAACCTTCTCTGATGACATCAAAGCGCTGGCAGACCGTTTGCTTGATGAGCCGCAGCTCATTGAAGTGGCCCGTCGCAATACGACGGCTCAAACCATTAGCCAGAAAATTCACTTTGTAGACCGCGACAAGAAGCGCGCATTGCTCAGCAAATTGATTAGCGAAGGCGATTGGAAGCAAGTACTGGTCTTTACCCGTACAAAGTTTGGTGCCAATCGTTTGGCTGACCAACTAAGTGATGTGGGCATTACTGCAATGGCCATTCATGGCAATAAGAGTCAAGGCGCTCGTACCAAGGCCTTGGCCGATTTCAAAGCGGGCTCGCTACGCGCCTTAGTGGCAACCGACATTGCAGCACGTGGCATTGATATTGATCAGTTGCCCTACGTGGTCAACTATGATCTTCCTAATGTTCCTGAGGATTATGTGCACCGTATCGGTCGCACCGGCCGAGCTGGCGCGCTGGGTCATGCGGTGTCCTTAGTCACTGTGGACGAGACCAATTTCTTGTCGGATATTGAACGGCTCACTAAGCAACAACTCACCCGCGAAGTCGTCCCCGGCTTTGAGGCCGATATGTCCGTGCCAGCTGAACCCGTGAGCACGGGTCGCCAAACCTTATGGGGCGCCCCCAAGCCACGCGGCTGGATAGCACCTCCAAAAGTTGTGCACGGTCGCGGGGGCCAAAACCATGGTGGTCAGAACCGCAATGGCTCAGGCCGTGGCGACTCGTCAGGCCGTGATGCAAACAACCGTAACGCTCGACCCGATGGTGTACGCGCGGGCCCAAGACCCGCAAATAGCGCCCCCCGGGGGGCGACGCCAGGCTCAGGATTCGGTGGCGGTCCAGGTACGGCACGATCAAGTACGCATGCCGCTGGCCCGGCGCCAGCAAAATCTCCTAGCGGAAATTTTGCACCAAGACCCGCGAGTAACACACCGAACCGGCCCGCGCTCACCGGCGCTAGGCCTGCCGGTGGCAGCCCGCCAAGCCGAAGTGCAGGAACAACAGGTCGCACCATGAGCTTTGGTAAGCTGCGTTAAGTCGCTAGCGGCTCTAGCGAGTATATTTATCGAGCCACTCAGCGAGGAGAAGCAATACCTTTTCTCTTCGCTCAGTGTTTTCGTTGAAAATCTCGTGGTAGTAGCCGTCGAGTGCATGGTAGGTCATCTCGGCTTCGGCGTAGTGCCTAGCGAAACTGTCACTCCCTTGAGGGTTCACGAGGTGATCATCTTGCGCGGCCATTAAGAGCGTTGGCACCATTAGGGGCCGATTGGGCACGGCAAGACGCTCACAGGTATCGATCAACCATCGCACGGGCCGGGTGGTGACGCGATTATGAACAAGAGGGTCTGACAGATACGCTCTCACCACTGCGGGATCATGAGAAAGATATTTAGGCTTTAAGCCGTTGCTAACGGCCAATTTAGGCGCAAACTTTTCCATCACGCCGAGCAAGATTAGTTGCATCCGTTTAAGCCCCGGGTCAAGTGCAGGCGAGGAAAGAATCAACCCGGCAACCGGAGCTTGACGCTCAATGACCATCGAGGCGGCAACTGCCCCTCCAAGACTATGACCTAACAGAAAGGGCTTTTGACCAAGCGCATTTTTGAAGTGCATTAACACCTCCAGGCCATGGGCCACATAGTCGCTGGGACGAAGCATATCGCCCAGAGCGCCACCCGACTTTCCATGACCGCGCTGGTCATACGCCAACACCGCAAAGTCGCGTTGGGTAAACCATTCGGCTAGTGCAGCGTAACGCCCACTGTGCTCGCCAAGACCATGAATGATCATCACACCAGCTCGGCATTGGGCACGCGAAGCCACTCGATCCGGCAACCACTCTTTGATGTGGAGTCTTAGTGCGTCGCGCACATGCAAGTCTGAAGTGATTTCTTTCGCCATCAGGCTAGTTTAGCTAAAACAGCCACGCACTGCCTCTGCAAGATTAAATATAATGTGACCACGTTCACTTCCGATTAGTCAAATTTGGCCTTGAAAGTGTGACAATTTTGGCAGTTGACGCCGCAGAACCAAGCTCCGGATGCTCGATTTGAGTGAGCAGTTGAGTTAATTGAAAACGAGCCTTCTTAATCGCGGGCTCTTTGACATACCCGAACCCGCGTACCTCCTGAGGCACCTTGGCCAGCTCAAGCGCCAGCGCATAGTTGCCTTCATCGAGATGTTTGACGACTTGCTCAAGACACTGCTCATATTGGGCAATTAGGGCACGCTCTTGCTTTCGCTCCTGACTGTATCCAAAAACATCGAACGCAGTGCCGCGAAGGACCTTCAAAGCCTTTAAGACCCTGAAGCCAACCATCATCCAAGCGCCAAAACTGATCTTGCGCGGCTTGCCGGTTTTAGGATCGACCCGCGAGAGGATAGGAGGTGCCAAATGAAAACGGAGTGTGTAGTCGCCCTCAAACTGCTCAGCGATTTTTGCTTGGAAGGCCGGATCACTGTGTAGGCGTGCCACTTCATACTCATCTTTATAGGCTAGCAGCTTGAAATAATTGCGAGCGACGGCCTCCGTCAAAGCGAAGGGTGAAGCTGGACCGTTTGTTGGCGTCTTGGCAGGACTTGACGGGCCTTTGCCACCCTCAATGCGCCGCAATTCCGCCTGTCGAATCTCGTCGACCAATTTTCTGTAGCGTGCCGCATAGTCAAGATTTTGATACTTCACCAAGACTTCAGCTCGGCTCTCAATCACACCGGTGAGTGCTTCCGGGCTAGCGACCCTGTTCCTCGAAATGCTGATGACCTGGCTCGGCAGTGCCTCGCGTTTCACTGCCGAGGCATCATGAGCGTAGCGCCTCCCCCATTCGAAGGCCTCTTGGTTGCTTTTCACAGAAACGGCATTGAGCTCAAACGCTCGTACAATGGATTCACGACGCAGCGGCAACCAGCCTTTTTGCCAGGCGTAGCCCATCAACAAGGGGTTGGTATAAATTGCATCGCCAAGCAACTTCACCGCGAGGTCGGAGGCCTCTAAAAAATCAATATCTTGCGCGCCCGCCGCATCGAGAATATTTGCTTTGAGTTCCTGATCGGGGAGCGTCCAATCACGGTCGCGCAAAAAATCGGACGTTGGGGCAACATCACTATTAATCACCGCCCGGGTGACGGAAGGGCGCATCTTAGAGAGCGCTTCATTACTTGCACCGACCACTAAATCGCAGGCAATCATGAGATCGGCCTCGCCGGTGGCGAT
This sequence comes from Betaproteobacteria bacterium, assembly GCA_043767985.1. Lineage (GTDB taxonomy): Bacteria > Pseudomonadota > Gammaproteobacteria > Burkholderiales > Burkholderiaceae_E > JAPOKJ01. Next base: position 5,660 of record JAYVKZ010000233.1, on the reverse strand, counting down.
TCGGGTGGAATACAAATGCTCGGGCGACTGCGCAATCTGGACATGGGAATACACGGCGCCACCCTTTTGGGCCAGGCCAGCCATATCCAACACGGAGACGCCCTTGCCTTCCAGGTGCGCCGCCATACCGAGAATTTGACCGATGGTCACGACACCCGTGCCACCTACCCCAGTCACTAGAATGCCATAGGTGGGGTTACTCAAAACGGCAGACCCTGAACCCTCAAGCCCCATCAAAACAGGCTCAGGAAGCGCGGGCCAGGCAGTCTGCGACATGGCTTTCGCGGCGCTCCCACGGTTCTTGAGTTGCCCGCCTTCCACCGTGACGAAACTTGGACAAAAACCATTCACGCAAGAGTAATCTTTATTGCAGGATGACTGATTGATTTTTCTCTTTCGACCAAACTCCGTATCTACTGGTTCAACGGACACACAGGAGCTTTGCACCGAACAATCACCACAGCCTTCGCACACTGCTTCGTTAATCACGACGCGCTTGGCGGGATCAGGAAAGCCAGGCACGCCATCCACCACTTTTTTGCGGCGACGACGCTTTTCAGAAGCACAGGTTTGATCGTAGATGAGGATCGTGCAACCAGCGATCTCACGGACCTGCTTTTGCACCCAATCCAGGTGCTCTCGGCCATGAATCTCAATGCCCTCAAACGTCGCCGCCTCAGCGCGTCGAACCGCGTCGTATTTGTCCGGCTCATCAGTGACCACGACAATTTTCTGCGCCCCCTCCGACTTCAATTGCCCAATGATCTGCGGTACGGTCAAGGTTCCGTCGATGGGTTGCCCGCCCGTCATGGCGACGGCATCGTTATAAAGAATTTTGTAGGTGATATTGACCTGTGCGGCGATGGAGGCGCGAATCGCCAAAAGCCCAGAGTGGAAATAGGTTCCGTCACCAAGATTGGCAAAAACATGGCTGTCTTCGCTAAAGGCTGCTTGACCGATCCAGGGTACGCCCTCGCCACCCATTTGCGTAAAATTTTCGGTGCGCCGCTCCGGCATCCAGGTCACCATGTAGTGACAACCGATGCCGGCCATACCGCGGGAGCCTTCAGGAAGGTGCGTCGAGGTGTTATGAGGGCAGCCCGAACAAAAAGTGGGCACCCGGTTCACGGTGGTGTGGGGCAAGGCCAGGGCCTTTTCTTTCGCGGCGATGATCGCCAGGCGAGATTCAATTCTCGCCCGCATATCGGTAGAGAGCTCAAAGCGGACACCGTACTTGCCAGGATTCAATAATCGTGCAGCAATCGCTTTGGCGATCAACTGGGGGGAGAGCTCCGCCAAAGCCGGCAAGAGCCACTGGCCTTGCGGCATCGCCCACTCGCCGCCCCGCCCATCCTTCTCGTCGAACTTGCCATAAATTTTGGGGCGCTTGTCGTCTGGCCAGTTATACAACTCTTCCTTCAGGGCGTACTCCAGAATTTGGCGCTTTTCCTCCACCACCAAAATTTCTTGCAGGCCTTCGGCAAACTCACTGACCGTATGTGCCTCCAAAGGCCACACCACGCCACACTTGAACACTCGAATGCCAATCTGAGCGCAAGCGGCCGCGTCTAGGCCAAGATCATCTAAGGCCTGACGCGTATCCAGATAGGCTTTGCCGCCGGTGACAATGCCAAACCAGGCTTGAGGCGAATCAATCACCGTATGGTTGAGCTTATTGCTGCGCACATAGGCCAGCGCCGCATACCATTTGTAATTGAACAGCCGCGCTTCTTGTTCGAGTGGAGAATCTGGCCAGCGAATGTTCAAGCCGGTTTCCGGCAAGGTGAAGTCCTCGGGCAAGACAATCTTAACCCGCTCAGGATCAATGATTACCGAGCTCGACGCCTCAACCACTTCGGTCACGGTTTTCATCGACACCCATAGGCCCGAAAACCGAGACATGGCGAAACCATGCAGCCCAAGATCGAGATATTCCTGAACGGTCGCAGGGTAAAACACTGGTAGCCCGCAGGCCTTAAAAATATGGTCGGACTGATGGGGCAATGTTGAGGACTTCGCACCATGATCATCACCCGCCAAGGCAATCACCCCACCGTGCTTAGACGTGCCCGCGGCATTAGCATGTTTAAAAACATCGCCCGTGCGATCCACCCCAGGCCCCTTGCCATACCAAAGCGAAAAAACGCCATCGACCTTACTTTTACCGGTCAGGGCAAGCTGCTGAGTGCCCCATACGGCGGTCGCGGCCAAGTCTTCATTGAGGCCAGGTTTAAAAACAATTTGGTGAGCCGCTAAATGCTTTTGCGCTTTCCACAGTGCTTGATCGAACCCCCCCAGCGGTGAACCGCGGTAACCAGAAACAAAGCCTGCTGTATTGAGCCCTGCGCGGCGATCTCGCTCCCGCTGGAGCATGGGTAAGCGCACCAGGGCCTGGGTGCCCGACATATACGCCCGGCCTTGTTCAAGGGTGTATTTATCGTCGAGGCTAACCTCTTTTAAGGCTCGCGCCAAAGTGGCCTCAAGCGATTCTTGGCCATCGCGCGATAGCGGTGCATTCATGGCGATAATCTCCGTTCAGATGGGTGTCCGTTGGAATGAGGCACGGGTGGGCGCCGCATGGAAGTTTTGTTTTCTGCTTGTGGCAGAAGCTAGATGATACCTACAAACTTTATGCTTTGCTTTTCGTCGGCCAAAGGACGCAGGCGATGGCGCCGATGATGGCGCCCAAGGCCGCATAGTCGTTCCAGTGAACTTGTTCGCCTAGAATCCACATGCCCGAAAATACGCCGACCACGGGAATCATCATGATCGATAGACCGCTGGCGACTGGTGGAAGTATTAGGGTGAGTCTGAACCAGGCGACCTGGGCGAAGGTGAAGACTACGACGCTGTTGTAGAGTACAGCGAGCCAGGCGGTGTAGCTCGGCATCTTGGGGGGAGCGCCCGTGACAGGGTCCGCGAAAAACCAGCCCAGCCAACCAGCGCGCTCGAAGCTCAGTGCGATGACGCCACAAACCAAGAGTGACAACGCCAAAGACCAAAACGTCACCACGTAGACGTGAGTGCTTTGTTTGCGGCGCTTCATGAGATGGGTGCCTAGGCCCCAAATCGCGCCCGCAGCCAACATGAAGATGGCGCCGAGTGGTCGACCCGTAATACTAGTTAGTTCTTCGGTTAAAAGAAACACGACGCCTAAGCTGGCCAAGGCCACACCTAGCCAAAGCTTACGGCTGGTTTCACTTTTGAAAATTAGATAGCCAAACAAGGCCACCCAAATGGGCATGGTGTAGCCAAGAATGGCAGCTCGACCGGAACTAAGTAGCTTGACACCATACATGGCAAACACGTACCAACCAACCATATTCGTCAATGCAATCCAAAACGACTCATGCCAGTACTGGCGAGGAATCGCCAAGGTTAATCCTTTTTGTCGAATAATCATGAACAGGAGCGGCAATCCGCCGATCATGCACAGCGAGCGAAAGGTGAGTGGCTCCATCTCTCGCACGCCAAATTTCATGATCGGCCAATTGATTCCCCAAGCCAGAGTCAGCAGGACCAAGATGACAAGATCACGGCGATTGAGCCCTGATTGACCGGAAGCTTTAGAATTCATACTGTGGAGACCGCTGTGAGACGAAACACGTGAGATTTATAGAAAAACTGGGAGCACGTTGGCAGGCGAGCCAATCCATGCTGTGCGTGGGTATTGATCCAGACCCGAGCAAATTACCAGATGGGTTACGCCCTGCCCCTGATAGCGCCCCAGAAGTGGTATGTGAGGCGATCGCAACCTTCGGTATTGCGCTACTCGATGCAACTGCGCAGTATGCCTGTGCGTTCAAACCGCAGATTGCCTACTTTCATGCGGCCCGTGCGGAAAATGCCTTGGAAAAGATAATTGCCCACGCCAGGCTGCATTACGCAGATATCCCCTTGATCCTTGATGCCAAGCGCGGCGATATTGGCGCCACAGCGGAGCAATATGCCAAAGAGGCCTTTGAGCGCTATCAAGCCGATGCCGTAACGCTCAGCCCCTTTATGGGTTTTGATTCGATTGAGCCATACTTGCGTTATCGCGACAAAGGCGCGATTGTTTTATGTCGAACCTCGAACCCTGGGGGTGACGACTTCCAGAACCTAAGCGTCAACAGCGTGCATATCAAACATTCGCACGCCACAGAAGCCTTAGGTGGCAGTCTCGGCGGGCCACAAGATCTCCCACCGAGCGAGCGTCTTTTCGAACGTATTGCCCGTTTAGCTCAGACCGAATGGAATCACGATGGCCAAATTAGCCTGGTGGTCGGAGCGACCTACCCGGCCGAGTTGGCCCGCGTGCGCGCCTTGGCACCAGACGTTCCGCTTCTTGTGCCCGGTATCGGCGCGCAAGGCGGCGACGTTCTTGCGACTGTTCGTGCGGGGCGTGATGCCACAGGCTTTGGCATGATGATCAACTCGTCGCGGGCCATTATTTACGCCAGTTCGGGCAAAGACTTTGCTGAGGCTGCTGCACTTGCCGCCCGACAAACCCGCGATGCTATACGCGAAGCCGCTCGCGTTGGTTCAATGAAAGCCCACGACGCTCATGAAGATTCTTGTCGCCGAGGATGATCAAGTATTAGCCGACGGCTTGTCGCGAGGATTACGCGCGGCGGGTTACGCCGTCGATCATGTTTCTGACGGCTCACAAGCCGACACCATGCTTGCGACACAGAAATTTGATTTATTGGTGCTCGACCTTGGGCTCCCAAAACTTGCAGGCCTAGATGTACTCAAACGCTTACGGACCCGTAACGACGATACACCGGTCTTGATTCTCACGGCTGCAGATTCCGTGGAACAACGCGTGAGAGGTCTGGATCTCGGCGCGGACGATTTCATGGCAAAACCCTTTGCACTCAGTGAGCTTGAGGCGAGAGTGCGCGCCTTGGTGCGTCGACGCATGGGCGCTAGTGCACCGCTGCTCAGGCATGGGCCCTTGACGTACGATCAAATCGGACGGGCGGTGTACTTTAATGAAGCCTTGCTCGATCTCTCCGCTCGGGAAGTGGGTCTGATCGAAATTCTTTTGTCACGTACCGGACGACTCGTCAATAAAGAACAGATCGTCGCTCACCTATGTGAGTGGGGTGAAGAAATTAGCTCCAACGCAGTAGAAGTGTACATGCACAGGCTGCGCAAAAAGCTCGAAGGCGCGGGTGTGGTGATCACAACGGTTCGCGGCCTAGGCTATTGCTTAGAAAAGCTTCCTGATGAGCACGCCAGTAAAAGCGCAGGATAACCTCGTGCAGCGACGACACCTTGGCCGCTGGGCGTGAAGCGCTTGCGTATCCGTATTGGAGCGGACAACTCGCAGGATCTCGCCGCCGATCAGCGTGAAGAACCCGTCAAAAAAACACGATTTCCCGGGTTCCTCGTTGACCTAATTCGTAGCGAAGAAAGCGCGCCGAAAGCCCGCAAACCCTCCAACAAGCCCGACGCACAACAAGAGGCGAACGGGGTCTTACTACTCAGCGATAAATCCGACACCGGTGTAAATAATAGCATCGCGCCACGCAGCTTGTTCGGTGAAATTCTTGACTGGATGTATGCGCCTCTGGTGTTGATTTGGCCGCTTTCAATTGCTATTACGTTTCTTGTTGCGCGCTCATTATCCGATGTTCCTTTTGACAAAATTTTGGTCGAAAAGGTTGAATCCC
>JAYVKZ010000232.1:0-16313 GCA_043767985.1 Betaproteobacteria bacterium | reverse complement strand
GGTTCGTAGGTTCAGATGGTTTGATCGACATTGTCTTAGTTCTCGGAGCTAGCTTGTGGTGGTCATTTCTTTGCGCCTTACTTATTGCTTTGCTTTATTCTTCGTTGCTTTAATTTGTTGCTTTACTGTTGCGAAAAGTATAAGTTGCAGATACAATTATTGCATATACATCTTTTAAAAGTCAAACTGTGGAAGCATCGCTACCTCATTCATCGCTAAAGCTGCAAGGTTGCACCAACTTCAAGCTGCGTCAGCTAGCGCGCATCGTCACCCAAGATTACGATGCTCAGCTAGAAGGTCTCGGTCTAAAGATTACTCAGTACTCCTTATTGAGCCATGTGCTCAAGCTAGGGCCGATTCGTTCGGTCGATCTTGCCAAGACAATGAGTATGGATAGCTCCACCTTATCGCGCAACCTCAAGCCATTGATCGCAGAAGGTTGGCTGGCGGTTGAGGCGGGCGTGGACGCTCGCAGCCACCTTATCGCCGTCACAGGAACCGGCCGAGCCAAGCGCGCAGAGGCGCAAAAGCATTGGCGTATCGCACAAGAGCGATTGAACAAAAAACTCGGCATGAATCGAGTTGCAGCCTTACACAAGCTTCTAGATGAAACGCTTGTGCTGCTTAACGCAAAGTGACCGTCCTAACTAACGTGCAAACGCGCTCTGTAACCCACAATCTAAAGTCGTAAACTTTCAACCCCGGCATGAAGACATTTAACCTCGCATTGGAAATAGCATGACTCCTTCCCCGACCAGTACAACGCAGACACGCTACACGGTCTGGATCGTTTTGTTAGCTTCGGCGGGCACCTTCGCCATGGCCATGGGAGTGAGAAACACCATGGGCATGTTTGTCAGCCCGATCAATACCAGCACCGGTCTCGGCATTGCGAGCGTCAGCCTCGCCTTCGCATTTGGTCAACTCTGGTGGGGACTGACCCAGCCTTTTGCCGGTGCTATTGCTGATCGCATCGGCACGGGACGTGTCGTCCTCACCGGTTTGTTATTGGTCACCCTAGGTACGGCACTCACGCCCTATATGCAAAGCTTACCCGGCCTCATTTTTACCATTGCCATTCTTTCTGCAGGCGGCGCGGGGCTCGCCGGACCAGCGGTCTTGATGGCCGCGACCAACCGTCTCATTCCTCCTGAGAAGCGCAGCATGGCCAGCGGCATCGTGAACGCTGGCGGATCGTTCGGCCAATTCATCATGGCACCCATTGCCGGTGCACTCACCGTGAGCATGGGCTGGGCACAGGCACTCCAAGTGTTGGCCTTTCTCATTTTGCTGGCCTTGCCAGCCGCCTATATTCTCAAAGGCAACTCGCTTCAACAAACCACCGGTCCGGCGCAGAAGCCTTTAAGTGCGGGCGCTGCGATCAAGCAGGCTCTCAACACACCAAGCTATCTATTACTGGCGGGTGGCTTCTTTGTCTGCGGTTTTCACGTCGCGTTTTTGGGGACCCATTTGCCAGGGGTGATTGCCGCCTGTGGCCTACCCACCCAATGGGCAGGTTGGTCCTTGGCCTTGATCGGTCTCTTTAATATCGTTGGCTCGCTGAGTATCGGCTGGGCCATGGGTCGCTGGCGCATGAAGTCCTTACTCTCCATCGTTTATGCCACTCGCGGCATTGCGGTCCTGATCTTTCTGCTCGCGCCAAAGACTGGACCGGTCATGCTGATGTTTGCAGCCATCATGGGCCTCACCTTTCTCTCCACTGTGCCGCCCACCGCCGGTTTGGTGGCCAAGCTTTTCGGCCCCTCCAATATGGCGATGCTGTTTGGCATGGTGATGGTCACCCATCAAATTGGCGGCTTCCTCGGCGCTTATTTAGGCGGACAGGTGTTCGCGAGCACCGGCAGCTATGACTGGATTTGGTATATTGACATCATGCTGGCCGCAGCCGCAGCACTGATTCACCTTCCTATCAAGGAGGCACTGATTCCGCCGAGAACCCAAACGGCTTGAATGTTGTCGGATGCGGCGCCGATCGAGCATCGGTTACAATCGCCTCAGCAAATGAAGCGCGCCAGGAGAGATTGGTGTTCCCCTTGGGAATGAGCCAACGCCGAAGGGGAGTCGCCCCAAAAACTCTCAGGCAAAAGGACGGGTGCGTGGTTTGAGTCGGAGAGCTCTCGGGCCTGTCCGTACTTTTACAGTTGCTCTCTGGAGAGAAGACCTACAGGTGCATAGCGCCTTAGGACTCGCCGAAGGACGAAAATGTCTCAGGTACCAAGGACAGAGGGGGCTCCACCATCAATCCTCTGGAGCCTACAATTGAACAACCCTACTGACCTTCTCTACGCAGACTCTCATGAATGGTTGCGTGACCACGGCGATGGCACGGCAACCATTGGCATCACCTTTCATGCGCAAGATGCGCTCGGCGAGCTTGTCTATGTGGAGCTGCCCGCAGTGGGACGAACACTGAGCAAAGGCGAAGCCTGCGTGGTCGTTGAATCCACAAAAGCCGCCTCCGATGTCTACGCGCCCATTGATGGCGAGGTGCTCGCCATCAATGAAGCTTTGGCCGAAGCCCCTCAGACGGTCAACGAAGCGCCCTTCGATACCGGCTGGCTCTTGAAAATTCGCGTCGCTAATCCGGCGCAGACCTCGACCCTGATGAATGCAAGCGAGTATGGCGCGGGCCCCGGTGCGGCTTAACCCCTGTGGCTGGACTAGGCCTCGCTTGATGCATGTAACCCGTTTCCAAACATCCCTATGAATGCGAATACTCAATTGATCAAAAGCATTGCTTCCCTATTTGCAGCCGACGAATTCCATGCGCGCCATATCGGGCCCTCGGACCAGGATGAGACCGCAATGCTCGCTCTGCTCGGCAGAAACTCTCGACAAGACCTGATTCGAGCAACGGTACCTGCTTCAATCTATAGCGATGAGCCACTCGCCTTGCCCGCCCCCTGTAGCGAAGCCGATGCACTCGCTGAGCTACGCGCCATCGGCGCCAAAAACCAACAATGGCGCAGCTACATTGGTTGTGGATACTTCGGTACGCTCACCCCTGAGCCCATTAAGCGTAATGTTTTGGAGAATCCGGGCTGGTATACCGCCTACACGCCGTATCAAGCTGAAGTCGCTCAGGGGCGTTTAGAAGCGCTGCTGAACTATCAACAAATGGTGATCGACCTGACCGGCATGCAAGTGGCCAATGCCTCACTGTTGGATGAGGCCACGGCCGCGGCCGAAGCGATGGCGGTGTGCCGCCGGGCTTCTAAGTCCAAGGCTCAAGCCTATTTTGTGGAAGCCGCCACCCATCCGCAAGTCATCTCGGTGATTCGCAGCCGTGCCAAGTGGATGGGTATCGAGGTGATCGTGGGCTCGATTGAAACCATTAAGGTGCAAGAAGTTTTTGGAGCCCATTTGCAATCTCCGGACACCTTGGGGCGTGTCAGCGATTTCTCAGTGGTGATCAGCGCCTTACATGCCTCGGGAGCGAAGGTCTGTATTGGTTCGGATCTACTCGCGCTGATGCTCATCAAGAGCCCTGGTGAAATGAATGCCGACATCGCGATTGGCTCAGCGCAGCGTTTTGGCGTACCGCTAGGATATGGCGGCCCCCACGCGGCTTTCATGGCGGGCAAGGAGGAATTGGTCCGCATGCTCCCGGGGCGCATCATTGGTGTTTCTAAAGATGCTCAGGGCGATCCAGCACTGCGCATGGCACTGCAAACTCGCGAGCAACATATTCGGCGCGACAAGGCAACCAGTAATATTTGTACCGCTCAGGCGCTGCTGGCCAATATGGCGTCCTTCTATGCGGTATATCACGGACCGCATGGGTTGCTGCGCATTGCTTTGAAGGTCAACGCCATGGCCAGCCTTCTGGCCGCGACCATTGCCTCCACCATCCGCCCGGTGCCGACTTATTACTTTGATACCTTGGTGGTTCATGCGGGCAGCGATAGCAATGGTCTGTTGGCTCGTGCACGGGCAATGCAAATCAATCTGCGCGATCTCAGTGTTCAAGATGCCAATCTCAAGGGTCACTTTTCGGTCAGCATGGATGAGACGGTGGGCTTGGCAGACATCGCCGATCTCGCCTATGTGCTCAGTGGCAAGCGCTTTGAGATCGAAGACATTCAATTGCTGGCTGATCAGCTTGGCATCGAGCCGAGCAGCTTGCCGGAAAACCTGCGACGCAGCTCCTCGGTGTTGACGCATCCCGTGTTCAACCGCTATCACAGCGAGACGGAATTTGTTCGCTACCTCAAAAAGCTTGAGAACAAGGACATTTCTTTAGTTCATTCCATGATCGCTCTTGGCTCGTGCACCATGAAGCTCAACGCGGCGTCTGAGATGGCTCCTGTCAGTTGGCCAGAGTTTGCCAATCTTCACCCCTTTGTGCCCCGTGAGCAGGCCCGTGGCTATACCGAGATGTTTGCCCAGCTTGGTGCTTGGCTACAAGAAATCACGGGATTCCCTGCGGTGTCGTTTCAGCCTAATTCGGGTGCGCAAGGCGAGTATGCCGGTCTACTCACGATTCGCAACTATCTTGCCGCCAAGGGAGAGTCGCACCGCAATGTTTGCTTGATTCCTTCCTCTGCTCACGGTACCAATCCGGCCTCAGCTCAGATGATGGATATGGAGATCGTCGTGGTGGCCTGCGACTTACAGGGCAATGTCGACTTGGCCGATCTCAAAGCAAAGATCGACACCCATCGTAGCAAGATCGCGGCACTCATGGTCACCTATCCCTCAACCCATGGTGTATTCGAAGCCAGTATTCAGGAAATCTGTGAGTGGGTGCACGAGGCTGGCGGTCAGGTGTATATGGACGGCGCGAACCTCAATGCTCAAGCCGGTCTCACCAAACCTGGCCTGATCGGTGCCGATGTGTGCCATATGAACTTGCACAAGACGTTCTGTATTCCTCACGGTGGCGGCGGACCCGGGATGGGGCCAATCGCCGTAGCGGCTCACTTGGCACCATTTTTACCGAGTGACCCCGTCGCCAGCTCCTCGAACTCCGTATCGGCGGCACCTTTCGGTAGCGCCCTGATTTGCACCATCTCTTGGATGTATATTCGGATGATGGGTGCGAGCGGTATTCGCAAAGCCACCGAGGTCGCGATTCTCAACGCCAATTACATGGCAGCTCGCTTACAAGGTAAGTACGAAGTGCTTTACAAGGGTGATAACGGTTGCGTCGCCCATGAGTGCATTCTCGATGTGCGCCATTTCAAAGCCACCTACGGAGTGAGTGCCGAAGATATTGCCAAGCGTTTGATTGACTATGGCTTTCATGCACCGACACTTTCTTTTCCCGTGGTTGACACTCTCATGGTGGAGCCCACCGAGAGCGAATCGAAAGCCGAACTGGATCGCTTTTGCGAGGCCATGCTCTGCATCTTTGATGAAGTGCAAGCCATTCATCGCGGCGAGCTAGACAAGCTCGACAACCCCTTGAAAAACGCGCCGCATACTGCGAAAGAGTTAGCCGCTGATTGGACGCATGCTTACACGAGAAACCAGGCGGTGTTTCCTCTACCCTATGTGCGTGACGCAAAATTTTGGCCAAGTGTCAAACGGGTCGACAATGCGGCGGGCGATCGCCATCTGATTTGCACGTGCCCGCCGATGTCCGATTATGAAAACAGTGTTGACACGGGTGTTACAAAGTGATCTCCTCCGACCTCAAGAAAATCCCCTTGGACGCTTTGCACCGAGAACTCGGTGCCAAGTTCGGTGGCTTTGCTGGTTTTGACATGCCTATTCAATATCCCGCAGGATTGAAGCAAGAGCATTTAGCCACTCGCGCCCAAGCTGGTTTGTTCGATGTGTCCCACATGGGACAACTTAGCATTACACCCAAAGACGGTCGCATCGCGACCTTGCAGGCGGAACTAGAAGCCGCACTGCCCGTCGACTTTATCGGATGGCCTTTGGGCTTGCAGCGTTACTCCTTACTGCTCAATGAGCAGGGCGGCATCGAAGATGATTTGATGCTGGTTAATTTGGGAGTGTCTGTGGCCATGGTGGTCAATGCAGGCAATCGCGACAAAGATCACGCACTGCTCACCGAGCGCTGCCCAAGGTTGAATTTTGAATGGGTGGATGCTTCTCTCATTGCGCTTCAAGGCCCGGCGGCCGAGAGCATGATTGGCGCGCTCGATCCAAGTGCACTGAGCATGCGCTTCATGGATACCAAGACCTTGCTGCTGAGCGGCGTGCCTTGCTTGACGAGCCGCTCGGGCTATACCGGTGAAGATGGCTTCGAGATTTCGATTCCCGCGTCGCATGCCTTGAGCGTCGTAAGCAGTCTTCTCTCTGACCCAAGGGTTCAAGCGGTGGGCCTTGCCGCACGCGACACGCTTAGACTTGAAGCCGGTTTGCCCCTTCATGGCAACGACATTACAAGCGATACAACACCGATTGAAGCCGGCTTGAGTTTTGCCATTCCAAAGTCTCGTCGCCTAGGTGGAGAAAAGGCCGGTGGCTTCCCAGGTGCAGCGACCGTGCTTCAACAGTTGACTGACGGCGTGAGTCGCAAACTCGTTGGCTTGATGAGTGAAGACACTATCCCGGTTCGCGCGCATAGCCTCATCTTGAACGGGCAAGCGGAAACTTTGGGAGAGGTGTGCAGTGGTACCGTATCTCCCAGCCTTGGCAAACCTATCATGATGGCCTATCTTCCTGTGACGGCCTTGCCTGAAAAGACAAGTGGCTCAGGCACTACACTCTTTGCGGCAGTGCGAGAGAAGCGACCTGAGCTTAAAGTGGTGAGCTTGCCTTTCGTTGCGAAGCGATACAGGCGCTAACATCTAATCCTGGCACTGATAGGCGATGTTCGAATGCAAGCGGTTATCCACGAGGCTCTGAGGCGATTCGCTTTCACACGAAAGTCTAAGGTTACGACTATCGCATTCGCGGCCCTGATGGCGGGTTGTGGTGGCTGCTCATTGTTCGTGAGCCCTGGCATCCCCGCTTCTAAGTCGAGCATCGTACCGCCAGAGATTACCAACGCTTGTCCTATCGTTGATTCGTCAATTAACTCACTGGTGAACAAGGGCAACTTGCTTTACGAAGTCAACAACCGCACCAATACGGCATGAAGCTCCCCTCCTCACTACCGTCAAGCCTCAACTCACCGGACCTGTCGTCCATCGGCCTCGGCTTCAATGGTGGCTACAACACCTTGCCCTTGAATGATGAGAGCCTGATTCCAAGTGTGCCGTCCACAAAATCCTATATGGTGCATTTACCGACCACAGATGCGCAAGGCAATGACGCTGGTGGCGTCAAAATGCCGGATATCGCCGTCCCACTGGCGACCTTCAAGGGTTATAGCCTGAGGAAGTCAACTTTTGTGGCGAGTGATCAAAATAGCCTCCGCAGCTCACAGCTAGCCTTTGCCTTGACCGACCCAACCAAGAAGGTTGGCGACCCCCGCCAGAGCATCCAACAGCTCTATGTGAACAAGGCCGAGTATGTGAGCAAAGCCAATGCGGCGATTGATGCCCTGGCGAAAGACGGTTTGATGTTGGCGGATGACGCCGCGATGTCCAAGAACCGTGTCACGATGCAGGGCCTGCAAACCAATTTTGCTTTGCTGCCCTGAGAAAAGCGTTTGAAGCGGGCTGGAGTGCCCGGGTAAGTGATTAGCAGTAGGTAGAACTACTAGCCAAAAGATTACCCTTTGTTACAACCTTTTGCGAGCTGAGCCGTTAATCTGTTATCTCATTAGGGAAGGACCAAAGATCATGGTTACGCCAGCTCGGGTTTTGACAAATAAGGTTTCAAGCGGGATCACACATCGGGTTTCAGGTTTAGCTCGCTTGCCTCTAGCACTTCTTGCACTAGCGGGCCTGGCGCTCACCGGCTGCGCCGTGGTGCCCCAGGATCCAGGGCAAGGCTATGCGCTGGGACCGAACGCGGTCGCACCGGCCTATCCTGTGTCGCCTGGCAACCCGTCTGCTCCTGGCTACTCAAACGGGCCGGTCTATGGTGCTCAGCCTGGCTATGGTGCACAAGGCTATGGTGCACAAGGCTATGACACTGGCGCCTATTACGGTGCAGGACCGGTTTACTTTCCGCCTTCCGTCTACTACGCCCCGCCCGTCATCATTGCGCCGCCTGTAATCGTGCGAGCTGCCCCGATAATTGCACCTCACTATGCCTATGGCGCAACGCGGCCAAGTTTCGTTAATCCGGCGCCCATTGTTTCACCACCGAGAGTGATTGCCCCAAGCCAGGGTGTTGCTCAAGTCGTTCAAACCCGCCCTAGTTATGGCGCGTCAGCGCCTCAGGTCAGTAGCCCTCGTTCTCAAGGGTTACCGTCCGCACCCGTTCAGAACTTTCACCAGGGCGGCGGACATCACTCTGGTGGTTCAATGGCGGCACCAAGCTTTCGCTCGGCTCCAAGCATCGGTTCTTCGCCACGCTTTGGCGGTAGCGGAGGTAGCGGTCGACGGTCGCGTTAGTAGTCGCCTCAGCTAAGGCCCCTCGCCTTTGAGCAGCAGCTCTTGAAGTTTTGCCGGAGAGTACTGGCTGCCGGTTAGCTGCACCACAAATGCTTCCGCCTTGGCTTCATCCGGGTGAAACTTGAAGTACATGCGCCGCACCTGGTCCTCATCACACAAACTTAATTCCATCTTGAAGTCGACGCGACCCGAGCGCGTGGCGGCTTCATCAAGCAGCTCGGGCTTATTGGTCGTCAAGAAGATGACCGAGCCTTCGTGCGAGGCCACGCCGTCCAGTGCATTGAGAAAACCGGAGTAGGATAGTTTCACGCCCTGATCGGCCTTTTCTCGCTGGCGGAAAAAGGAATCAATATCCTCAATCAAAATCACCGAGCGCGGTGGCACCGAGGCAAGAAGGTTGCCAATACGCTCGTCTGTAATATTGGGTGAGGCGAGACTGAAGGTACAGACATTGAGTTTGAGCTCCGAGGCCAGCGCTGTGACCAAAGATGTTTTACCCGTGCCCGGCGGGCCAAAAAGTAAATAGCCTCGCCTCCAGGGAATGCCGAGCTCTTCATAGCGAGCCTTGGAGACAAAAAACTTCTGCAAGTCGCCCAGGATGCTTTCGATCTGCCCCTTCTTGAGAATAATGGAAGAGAGCTTACGATTATTGCCTAAGCGTGCGCGCATCCATTCTGAGTTGTAGGGGCTTGGAATGTAGATGGCGATCTTGTTGAGCTCGCGCGACATGCGGGCTTGCAACGCTTTTTCAATCAAGCCCTCCAAGAACATGCGTGAGCGGCCAAAAGTGGAGAGCCTGATTTTTTCAAGCACAGTATTGGCGGCGGTGACTTCGCGCGTCATCCACATCAATCGGCCGTCCATCATGAATAGGTGAAAGCCCTCACCGGGGGACAGAAAGGCCTGCGGCCGACCGCCTTGCTGCAGCTCTTCCAACAGACCTTGATAGGCGGGACCTTGGCGTACCGATCGCACCGTGAAGTTATTGATCCGGTGCAATGCGGTTTGTTCATGCATGTACTCCACAAGAGTCGTGAAGATTAGCTCGTCGCGATTATCGAACGTGAGCGTGACCACCATGTAATGGTGCGCCCAGGACCAAAGCTTCACCGGTATGTCTTTAAGCCACACGGCCATGACTCCCATGGCACCGAGCACCAAACCGCCTGAGAGAAATTGGTTCTGATCGATGAGAACTTTGAGCGCGTCAATCATACTTTCGCTTGCGTCCGTGTTGTTGTCATCGCCGCCGACTTAGTCCGGCTTGATGTTGGCGCGTTTGATCACAGCCGACCATTTTTTGATTTCCGTCTTGACGAAGCTGCCGAATTGCTCAGGAGAACCGGGCCGCACTTCAGCGCCTTGGCCGAGCAGACGCTCTTTCACGGCAGAGTCGGAGAAGGCTTTTTGGCAGTCATTACTGATTTTGTCGAGAAGATCTTTAGGGACGCCGGTCGGCACCCACAAACCGGCCCAGGAGTAAGCCTCATAGCCCTTGAGACCTGCTTCGCTCATGGTGGGCACCTCGGGTAGCAGCGGCGAACGCTCTGGGCTTCCGACGGCAATGGCACGCACCCGTCCGGCTTTCACTTGCGGGATGGCGGT
Organism: Betaproteobacteria bacterium; assembly: GCA_043767985.1. Lineage (GTDB taxonomy): Bacteria > Pseudomonadota > Gammaproteobacteria > Burkholderiales > Burkholderiaceae_E > JAPOKJ01. The sequence continues at coordinate 6,264 of JAYVKZ010000232.1, read as the reverse complement.
GGGGCCGTCGGCAAACATCATCTGCACTTGCCCGCCTAGCAGGTCCGCCATCGCCGGCGCGGAACCTCGGTAGGGAATATGGAGCATGAAGACATCGGCTTGGCTTTTAAACAGCTCACCGGAGAGATGGGTGCCACCGCCATTACCGGCCGAGCTATACGCGAACTTTCCCGGGTTGGCTTTGACTAGCTTGATTAGCTCACCAAGGGTCTTGGCGGGCACCGTTGGGTTGAGCACCAGGACAATCGGAAAGGCTGCGCCAAACATGAGGGGTTGAAAGTCCTTTTCGATATCGTAGGGTAGTTTAAGCCCGAGGCCGGGCAGCACCGATTGATGATGCGCCCATGAAAAGGGTATAGCCATCGGGAGTTGATTTGGCGGCCGCGTCGGCCCCGATGACGCTGTTCGCGCCACTTTTGTTTTCAACAACGACTGCCTGGCCCCAAAGTTGGCTGAGCTTGGCTGCCAACGCCCGGGCGGTCGTGTCAACGGGGCCGCCCGGTGGGAAGGGAACGATGATGCGCACACTACGGGTGGGGAAACTCGCGCTTTGCGCTTGGGCAATCGCGGGGTTTATCACCGAGGCGATCGCTGAGGTGAGTAGAGGGAGAACAGCGGGGAGAACAGCGGGGAGAACAGCAGGGGTAACGGCGGGGGTTACTGCCGGCGCAGTTGCAGCCAGTACACTTTTGAGAAGGGTTCTACGGGTCGTCATGAAAGGCTCGATTTCGTTTCTTTTGCGGTCGCAACATGGAATTAAGCAGAGCATAGGATACTGAGGGTTATTTCCAAAGTCATTCCTAAAAGCCAGACCTAAAAAGCATCGACCATGAGTATCAAGCATAAAGCTTTTATCGTAGGGGCCTATGAGCACCCGACCCGTAAAGCACCGGACAAATCTGTAGCTCAGTTACACGCCGAAAGTGCGCGCGGCGCCTTGATCGACGCTGGACTTACGATCAAGGATATTGACGGCTATTTTTGCGCAGGCGATGCGCCCGGCCTGGGTGGCCTCTCAATGGTCGATTATCTTGGGCTCAATGTCCGGCACCTCGATTCAACCGACGTGGGTGGCTCGTCATACATTTTGCATGTGAATCACGCAGCCCAGGCCATTGCGGCAGGCAAATGCAATATTGCACTCATCACACTCGCCGGTCGGCCACGCTCCGAAGGCTCGAGCGGCACCACGGCACGTAACTGGGGTCCTACCCCCGAATCGCCCTATGAAGGGGCTTATGGCATGGCCACCACCAACGGTTACGGCATGGTGGCTGCACGCCACATGTATGAATTTGGGACGACCAGTGAGCAATTGGCTTGGATCAAGGTCGCGGCTTCTCACCATGCTCAACACAACCCGCACGCCATGTTGCGCGATGTGGTGACGGTGGAAGATGTGTTGGCCTCACCGGTAGTCGCCGACCCCTTGCACCGGCTCGATTGCTGCGTAGTGAGTGATGGTGGTGGCGCACTGATTGTGGCTAAACCAGAAATTGCTCGTTCCTTGGCGGCTGCGAAAAACCGCGCATTGGTGGCGGTGATGGGTGGCGGTGAAGCGCCGCATGGTCCTCGCGGCAAGCAAATCAATCTCACCACATGTGGTGCTTCTATTTCTGGGCCAATGGCCTTTGCTGAAGCCGGTATTAAGCCGAGCGATATTCAATATGCATCGATCTACGATAGCTTCACCATTACCGTGTTGATGCAGTTGGAGGACTTAGGGTTTTGCAAGAAAGGCGAAGGCGGCAAGTTCGTGGCCGACGGCAACCTGATTTCCGGGGTAGGAAAGTTGCCCTTCAATACTGATGGCGGCGGCCTGTGCAATAACCATCCGGCCAATCGCGGCGGCATCACCAAGGTGATCGAAGCGGTGCGCCAATTGCGAGGGGAGGCTCACCCTGCGGTTCAAGTCAAGAATTGCGGCTTGGCAGTGGCCACGGGTATTGGGGGCATGCTATCGGCGCGACACGGCGCAGCCACGGTCATTCTTGAGCGGATGTAGTAGAGCCTAATCGCCCCCTGGACGCTCTGAGCTTTGAGCGAAGAGCATTGAACTCAGCGTTAGTTTAAATACAAGTAAGAAAGAATTCATCATGTTGATGCACCAAGATCGCCCGCTCACCGAGCCGCTGGTTACCCCCGAGAATCAAGAGTTTTTTGCCGCAACGGCAGTAGGAAAATTTTTGCTGAGGCGCTGTCATAGTTGCAACAAGCCCCATTACTACCCGCGCAATATTTGCCCTTTGTGCGGCTCGGACCAGACTGAATGGTTTGAGGCGGGTGCTGGAGCCGAGGGCGCAAAGCTTGTCACCGGTGAGATTTATAGCTATAGCGTGTTGCGTAAAGGCGTTGAGATTCCTTATTGCATCGCTTACGTCGCTTTGCCTGAAGGCGTCACCGTTTTGAGCAATATCGTGGACTGTGATTTTGATACGGTTCGCATTGGACAAAAGGTGAAGCTTTGCTTTAAGCCTGCCGCCAAGGGAACGATGCTGGCGATGTTTACGCCAACATGATTCAATCATAAAAAGCGGCGATTGAGTCAAATTAACTCAATCGCCAACTTTCTAAATGAAAGTCAGCACTTGCGAGTTGATCATTGGTGAACGACTTTCACAACATCGACCACTCCAAAATCAGGTGCCATCAGCTCAGGAACGTCCCGAGCTTGCCAATCGCGAGGAATCCACGGAGCCGCATGAGGCGCTTCACTGATATCCCGGTATTTTAGAATTTTAGCGCCTACATCATCGGCCCGCCAATAGCCCTGGGGGCCTAGGCGATCGTCGAGGCAAAACCATCCGCCCGGCACGCTAAGCATTTCGAGAAGACATACGCCACGCTTCTAGGCACAGTCAAGGAATTGTTTGCAGGTGCTTGCCAACCAAACCCAGGGATCGGATCAGGCGTCGTCTCGCCTTTTTCCTTGGCAACAACAATGCGACGCCTTGATGGAGATCTAGAAAATCCTTGCATATGAGCACCATGTGCGTTCCGACTGGGGTTACGAGCAGATGCACTGCACATTGCTCGGCTGGCGGGCAAGGGCGTGCTGACCAAAGTTATTTTGCACGCCTAGAATCAACCAATACTAGCGGCAGCTATGCTCACTCTATAAAACTCATACCGAGGAAAACTCTCCGCGCCCCAGGTATCGTGGAGCCATTCGTCCAGCGCCTTTAAAAGCGCTAGTGGATGATACTGCTCAACACTCGCCAAGGAGATGCTTTGCTCCAGCTCGGCGCAATTCAGTTGCGCTTCCTTAGCCACCAATTCTTGGTTTGTGACTCTAGACCAGGCGTTCGCTGCGCCCAAGCCTTCTGCCTGGCACCAGATGGCGACAAACGCTCCACGAAACCGTTCGTCGAGTAGGGGTTGAAGCGTGCCTTGAGGAATTGACTGCATAGGTCAAGTCTTGCAGCGCAGCGATCCATTTTGAATGGATTAGTCCGAACGTAATAAGGCGGCAACCGGTGTTAGCAGGATCAGGACGATGGGGTGTTCAGCGGCCTGATCCTTCTCGGTTAACAACGAAAAACAGCTAAGCCTAAATCGGATCCCAACTGAACACATCCGCCGAAACATCCAGCCGGTGGAACTGAGCACGCATGGCAGGAATCGCCTGCTCAGCAATCGTCTCAGGCGTCCAGCCTTCAGCACGATGCACAGAACGTACCGGACGGTTTTGATTGAACAAGAACAACTCATTGGCACGCACGCCGAAAATTTGACCAGTCACTTTATCGGTGGTGGCTTGATCGCTTAACAAGTACACCGCCATCGGTGCGATCTTGGCGGTCTCCATGCGTTTCATACGCTCCACGCGCGCTTTTTGATCTTCGGTTTCCGTGGGGATGGAGCTGATCATGCGGCTCCAGGCGAAAGGCGCAATGCAGTTACTACGCACATTGAATTTGGCCATGTCCAGGGCAATCGATTTAGAAAGCCCAACGATGCCAAGTTTGGCAGCGGAGTAATTGGCTTGGCCGAGATTTCCGATCAAGCCTGAGGTGGATGTCATGTTCACATACGCGCCAGATTCTTGGCTCTTGAAGTACGGTGCAGCGGCGCGGGCCATGTAGAAGGCACCGTTCAAATGCACATCAATGACCGCCTTCCAGTCGTCGATACTCATATTGAAGAAGAAGCGGTCTCTTAGAATGCCCGCGTTATTAATCACGCCGTCGATGCGACCGAACACATCAATCGCGGTTTTGATGATGCGGTTCGCACTATCCCAATCGGCGACGCTGTCGGTGCTGGGTGCGGCTTGCCCGCCGAGGGCAATGATTTCATCGACTACTTTTTGCGCGGGGCCAAGATCACTGCCCTCGCCTTTGACTGAGGTGCCAATATCATTGACCACGACCTTGGCGCCTGCTTTAGCGACTGCGAGCGCGAAATCCCGACCAATACCACCACCGGCACCAGTAACAACAACGACTTTATCTTTAAGGAGCATGGTGCAATATCTCTTACGAAGGTTTGAATAGTTTGATGAGCCAGCCTTGAAGACGGAAGCCCAGACATCAAAGCGTAAAAATTTTCCCTGGATTCAAAATATTGTCAGGGTCGAAAGCCCGCTTGATACGACGCATCAATTCAATGGCATCCTCCCCAGCCTCGCTGACCAAGAATCCCATCTTATGCAGGCCAATGCCATGCTCACCGGTACAGGTGCCATCCATGGACAGAGCCAGCTCGACGATTTGGTCGTTGAGCGTTTCCGCGAACGCACCCTCCTTGGGGTCGTTGGGATCAATCACCATCACGCAGTGGAAATTGCCATCGCCCACATGACCAATGATCATGGTCGGGAAGTCGGCCTCATCGAGAATCTTGCGTGCGCCCATGATTGAATCGGCTAGGCGCGAAATCGGCACGCAAGTGTCGGTTGAAATGGCGCGCGAACCAGGCCGCACTTGCAGGCTCGCAAAGTAGGCGTTGTGCCGGGCGGTCCACAAACGGTTGCGGTCCTCTGGGCGAGTGGCCCACTCGAAATCCTGGCCGCCATTTTCCTTGGCGATCCCTTGCACAATTTCGGCTTGCTCAGCCACGCTCGCTTCGGAGCCGTGAAACTCAAAGAAAAGCGTGTGGGCCTCTTTTAAGCTCAACTTGCTGTAGGCGTTCATTGCGCGAATGGCGCGGTCGCAAATATACTCGCTACGCGCCACCGGCACACCCAACTGGATGGTTTGAATAACGGTATCGACCGCCGACTTCAGACTAGGGAAATTCACCACCGCTGCCGACATCGCCTCGGGGACTGGATAGAGCTTGACGGTGACTTCGGTGATGATGCCGAGCGTGCCTTCGGACCCTACAAACAAACGGGTGAGGTCGTAACCCGCTGAAGACTTCTTGGCACGGCTCGCCGTCTTGATCACTTTGCCTTCGGCGGTGACCACCGTTAAGCCCACTACGTTTTCTCGCATGGTGCCGTAGCGAACGGCATTGGTGCCAGAAGCACGGGTGGCGGCCATGCCGCCGAGACTTGCATCCGCGCCCGGATCAATGGGGAACATCAAGCCGGTGGGCTTGAGCGCTTCGTTCAATGCCTTGCGGGTCACGCCTGCTTGTACCGTCGCAGTGAGATCCTCTGCGTTAATCGAGATCACTTTGTTCATCTCGGAGAGGTCGATGGTGATTCCGCCTTGCACCGCTAACAGATGGCCTTCGAGGGATGAGCCTGAGCCATAAGCAATGATGGGGAATTTATGCTCAGCACACAGCTTGACGGCTTGGGCCACATCATCGGTGCTATGGGCATAGACCACGGCCTCAGGCGGGATGGGGTCGAAAGGGGACTCGTCTTTGCCGTGATGGGCGCGAACAGCAACTGCGGTCGAATAGCGGACACCAAACTTGGACGCAAAGGCCTGCCCCAAGGTTTCTGGCATGAGCCGTTTGAGCTCTGCAAGAAAGGGTTTTGGATGGTTCATGGTGTGATCTCCAGAATTTATTTTGGTTGCGCGCCGCGCTGACTAAACCAGCAGGATTTCGCCCCTGCGGCACGATGCTTATTGTACGCAAGCGGCCTCATAAGGGCAGAATAAGTATCAAAACCGGCTACCTTTGGCCCAGGCAGGAAACACCCTGACGCTTTCCTTTGCGTCTACGCCGCACTCACATCACGATGGGGCCTCATTCAACTCAGGAAAGCGAACTCTGATATGTCCTCCACAACCCAAACCCCCTACATGCGCCGCGACAGTCGAGCCTGGAAACTCCAAGTGTGGGTCTCTTTTGCTATCGCAGTCG
>JAYVKZ010000231.1:0-11693 GCA_043767985.1 Betaproteobacteria bacterium | reverse complement strand
TATCGGTGAAGTTAGGGCCGCATACTTCGTCTCTTCAAACACGTTGACAGTGCAGTTGTTGTTCGTGGCGCTGGTTCCGACCGAACCTGGTAATCCGTGTGAGCGATGAGTCGAATGTTCATTGCATCAAGTCTTTGCTTGACGTTGAGTACATTCTGCCGACCGCTGGTCGGATTGCCTGTGAGGTATTTGACAAATATTGAGGGAACGTGAGCCTTCATGGTGACAAAGGTCACGCCGCCCTGAATTCACCTAAAGATCAAGACTCCGCTGTAAACCCGATACGCTTGACCAAGGGCCCCCAACGATCCAATTCCTCGCGTTGGGATTTCGCCATGGCCTCGGGTGTGGAGCTCATTGCAATCAGGCCCTGCGTCGCCAAGCCGTCGATTGAAGACTTCTCTTTGAGTGCAGCGCTGATGGCGGCATTGGCTGCAGCCACTACCGAAGCAGGTGTTCTCGCTGGCGCGTAAAAGCCGAACCATTCATCCGTGGTGAGCTGAGGGAAGCCTTGCTCGGCAAAAGTTGCGACCTCTGGCGTAAACGGTGTGCGATTTGCGCCAGATGTGGCCAGTATGCGAATTTTTCCGGCTTTATGGTTGGCTAGAAAATCACCGGTTGGAGTAAACATGGAAGCCAATTGACCGCCCAGCATGTCAGCAACACCGGGCACAGAGCCACGGTAAGCGACGTGACGCAATTCGGTGCTGGTTTGTAGGCCCAAGAGCGCGCCCAAGAAGTGCGGGGTAGAACCCGCAGCAGGAGAGCCGTAGTTGGCGTCTTTTACATTGGCTTTGGCCCAAGCCACATAGTCTGCTACGTTCTTCACCGAAGCTGGCACCATCGGTCCGACCGCTAGGCCGTGGGTCATCACCGCACCTATTGACACCGGCACAAAGTCTTTGACCGGGTCATAACTCAGCTTGGTGTAAATGTGAGGATAAATCGACATGCAGGAGTAGGGCGTGAGTAAGAGCACCGAGCCATCCGCTGGCGCAGCTTTGACGGTTTCGCAAGCAATCCGTCCGCCTGCGCCGGGTTTGTTCTCCACAATGCCTACTGCCTTGGAATAGCTGGTGCCCGCCAGCTTTTCAGCGACGCGACGGCTTGTCGCATCGGCGGTGCCGCCCGCAGGAAAACCGTTCACGATTTTGACTTGCTCGAGAGCCTGAGCCATAGCATTCTGAGCTTGCAGGCCAATGCTTGCTAAAGTGCCGTGGGCACTCAGCATGCCAAGAGTTTTTAAGGTAGTGCGACGAGTCGTCATCGTTTGTCTCCGCGAAATTGTTGAATGTGGCCAGCGATACTGTGCAAGACCTATTTTAACGTGATCGCTCTGCCAGCCAGTAGGCCTATACAATCCCCCCAATTTCAACCCGCACAACAGAACCCCTTGATATGAAAATATACAAAATTGCCACCATTCCCGGCGACGGCATTGGTAAAGAAGTGATTCCCGCAGGCACAGAAGTGCTGAAGTCCTTGGCCGCCAAGAGTCCGTTTACTTTTGAGTTCGAAAACTTTGCATGGGGTGGCGATTACTACCGCAGGCACGGCATCATGATGCCGGCCGATGGCCTTGAGGCACTGCGGGGCAAGGACGCCATCATGTTCGGCTCGGCAGGCGACCCAGACATTGCCGATCACATTACCTTGTGGGGGCTACGACTCAAGATTTGCCAAGGCTTTGATCAATATGCCAATGTGCGCCCGACCCGAATTCTGCCTGGTATCGATGGACCGTTGAAGCGCTGCAAAACGGAGGATTTAGACTGGGTCATCGTTCGCGAAAACTCAGAAGGCGAATATGCCGGGGTAGGCGGTCGAGCGCATCAGGGGCACCCGATAGAAGTGGCAACCGACGTGTCGATCATGACCCGTGCAGGCGTCGAGCGCATCATGCGCTTCGCCTTCAAACTCGCGCAATCACGCAAGCGCAAGTTTTTGACAGTGGTGACCAAATCAAATGCTCAGCGCCACGCCATGGTGATGTGGGATGAAATTGCTGTGGAAATTTCGAAAGAGTTTCCTGATGTGAAATGGGATAAGGAACTGGTCGATGCAGCCACCGCCCGCATGGTCAATCGTCCAGCAACACTGGACACCATTGTGGCCACGAACTTGCACGCCGACATCTTGAGTGATCTTGCGGCAGCACTGGCTGGCAGCCTGGGTATTGCCCCCACTGGCAACATCGACCCAGAGCGCCGCTACCCCTCGATGTTCGAGCCGATTCATGGCTCGGCGTTTGATATTATGGGGAAGGGTCTGGCCAATCCTATTGGCACCTTTTGGTCGGCGGTCATGCTGCTGGAGCATATTGGTGAATCGGCGGCGGCAGCCAAACTCATGGGCGCGATAGAAAAGGTCACGGCTAACCCTGCGCTTCATACAGGTGATTTAGGAGGTAAGGCTACAACCGTCCAAGTGACGGCCGCAGTCTGTGAAGAGATCGCAGGAGCCTAGGCTTTGATCGGGCATAAGACTTGCTAGTGAGCGGAGTGTCCATTTTGAATCAATGCCTCGCGAGGCTTGATCGTCCGATCACTTTTAGGAGCATCTATGAAACGCCGTGAACTTCTCCTTGCCGGGACCTCTCTGTTGGCAGCCCCCGCTTTCATCCGGGCGCAAAGCGCCTGGCCGACCCGTGGCCCCATCAAACTTGTCGCGCAATTTCCCCCGGGTGGATTGGTGGATACGGTGTCGCGCCTGATGGCGCCTCACCTGTCCCAAGCGCTGGGTCAGTCTGTGCTCGTTGAGAACCGCGCTGGTGCGGGTGGCTTGGTAGGTACGGACTGGGTTTCGAAACAGGCTGCTGATGGTTACACCCTGCTAGTCAGCCATGCCTCGGTGCATGTTTACGCAACGGCCACTCGCAAAGTCATGCCCTTTGATCCAGTCAACGACTTCGTACACATGGGGATGCTGGTGGAGGCGCCGATGGTCTTGTTGGTGCGGGCCCAGTCGCCTTTCCAAACGCTTGAGCAATACCTGACGGCTGCCAAAACCCGGCAGATCAAGTACGGCTCATCTGGCATTGGCTCCGCGAACCATCTGTTCGGTGAGTTGCTGAAGATCGAGGGCAAAGCCCCGCAGCATGATCACATCCCTTATCAAGGAAGCGCCCCGGCGATGCAAGATTTGCTGGGTGGATCCATCGATAGCGTGCTTGATCCCATCACCACCAACGTGACCCAGCTTAAAGCCGGTGCGATGCGGGCCTTAGCGGTTTCAACGCCAGCCAGGCTGCCCGCGTTTCCAAATATTCCTACCTTTGCGGAGCTCGGCTTTCCAAAGCTGACTGGCTCGCAGTGGCTCGGCCTTTCTGCACCTAGGGGGCTGCCGGCACCTATCGTTCAGCGCCTTACTGCCCTCATCCCGGAAATGCTTGCCAAGTCCGATGTCGCCGCTCGACTGGAAGAGCTTCAGACGTTGCCTAGAAAAACCCCCGTGATGGGTAGCGATTTCAATCAACTCATTAGTGCACAAATTGACACTTGGCGTACTGTTGCCAAGATCGCGAACGTTGAGGTGATCACATAAAATCGTTGCACGCCAGCTTAAGGAAATAGTTTTGAAAAACGAAGAAGCGTTGCGGAGCCAAGCAAAGCAAGCGGCTGATGTCGTTAACGAGTTCCTGAGGCTCATTATGATCCCCGATCCGGTGGCTGCAAGCCAATTGGCGGCCCCGGAAATGAAGATTGTCTTTACCGGCAAGCGCGCGATGAGCGCACCGTCAGAGTGCGCTCGATTTAATGCCTTGCGCTATAAATGGGTGAAAAAGCGCATTGAACGCACCGAAGTGGTGACAGCTGTTGATGGGTCCGGTGACCCTGAGGAGACTGTCGTGTATAGCCTCGGCACCCTGTATGGCGAATGGCCGGACGGAACACCGTTCGATGGCAACCGCTATGTCGACCGCTATGTGGTGCGCAACGGCCTGATTACCCAGATGGATGTGTGGAATGATAGTGCGGAATGGCTGTTAGTCCGTGCCGGGCTCGCCGTGCTTTAATTCAGCATGTCTAGTCTCTATAGCGGTCGTCTACCGACCCATGATCGTTTCGATTATTTGCCGATTCACCGACGCTCGACGTACCGCTGGAAAAACGGTGCCGGTCTAGCGGTTTATTTGGCGTTTAACATTGAGCATTTCGCTTTCGGCGAAGGGCTGGGCGCAGGCATTGGCCCAGCGAGCCCGCAACCGGATGTTCTCAACTACAGTTGGCGCGAATACGGTAACCGTGTGGGCGCCTGGCGGTGTTTGGATGTATTCGACAGTCTCGGCCTACCGGCCGCCGCATTGATTAACACAGCGCTCTATGATCACTGCCCAGAACTCGTCGCGGCTTGTCTGCAGCGCGGCGATGAGCTCGTGGGTCACGGGCACAGTAACGCGGAACGCCAGGGCGTACTGAGTGAACCTGATGAGCGTCTGTTGCTTGAGCAGTGCCGTGATCGCATCTTGATGGAGAGCGGGCATGCAGCTGCGGGTTGGCTTTCGCCGTGGATTTCCGAGAGTGTTGTCACCCCCGACCTCCTCGCCGAGACAGGCTACGGCTACACCTTGAACTGGTGCCATGATGATCAACCTGTGCCGATGCGCACCCGCAGCGGCCAGCCGCTCTGGGCGATTCCCTATCCCCAGGAGCTGAATGACATCCCTATGATTATTGCGCGCCAGATGGACGGCAAGGATTTTGCGCAGATGATTATCGATCAGATGGATGAGATGCTTGAGCAATCCAAAGCGCTTGGCTCGGCGCCGCTGGTGATGGGTATTGCCCTGCATCCCTACATTGTGGGTCAACCTTATCGGCTGCGGCACCTCAGGCGTGCTTTGCAGCATATTGCCGCCGCTCGAGACCGCAATGAGCTCTGGATGACGACTCCGGGCGAGATCTTCAACTTTTCACGAATGAGAACTCAGCAGGAGTGATGTTGTAGACCTTAGGGGTAGAGCTTTTTGGGCAGCCACAGCACCAGCTCTGGAACAAAGGTAATGATCACGAGAGTCACTAAGAGGGGAATCATCCAAGGAATGACTGCTTTGACCGTCGCCTCGAAACTCATATTCGCCACTTTGGCGAGCACAAAAAGTACCATGCCCACCGGAGGCGTGAGTAGTCCAATCATCAGGTTGAGCACCATGACTAAGCCGAAGTGAACGGGATCAATACCGAGTTTGGCAATGATCGGCATGAACACCGGCACCAGAATCGTGATGGCTGCAATGGTTTCCATGAAACAGCCAACGAATAACAAAAACAAGTTGGCCAGCAGCAAAAATACCCATTTATTCGAGCTGATGCTCAGCACCCATTGGGCGACCGCTTCTGTCACCTGAGTGGTGGTCAACACCCAAGCAAAGATCGATGCAGCAGCAACAATGAAGAGTACGGTGGCCGTGGTTTCAATGGTTTCGAAGCTAATCTTAATCAGCATGCGCCAGTTTAAGGTGCGGTACCAGACAAACCCCAAGAAAAGCGCCCAAGCTACGGCGGCCACAGCAGCTTCGGTGGGTGTGAATAGGCCGCTCGACATCCCGCCAATTAAAATGACCGGTGTCAAGAGGGCCATGAAAGCTTCAAACTTGAGGAGCTTGTCGGCAATGAGAACGCCAATCAGAGGAAAACCAAACTTGGCCATGCCGCCGAGATTCTCGTTGCTCCAAAGTGAGTACAAAATGGCTGCAATGATCGCGACGGCGGCAAGCTCGCCAAAGGCACGACCCATGCGGGGCCAAGAGAAGGCAATGTCAGCACCGTAATTTCTGACGTGGGCGTAATACGCCACCATGGCCATCATAAAAATGGCCATCAGTGCACCCGGCAGAAACCCCGCCGCAAAGAGTTTGCCAATCGAGGTATTGGCCTGGACGCCGTAAATCACCATTGGCAAGGAAGGCGGAATAATTGGCCCGAGCGTGGAAGAGGCCGCCGTAATGCCGACGGCAAACTCAACCGGATAGCCATGGTCTTTCATGGCCTTAATTTCTATTGTTCCGAGGCCGCCCGCGTCCGCCACGGCCGTACCCGACATGCCCGCGAACACCACCGATCCAACCACGTTGACATGGCCTAGACCGCCTTTGAGCCAACCGACCAGGGCAAGCGCAAAATTGTAAATTCGGTTGGTAATCCCAGCCGAATTCATGAGGTTCCCCGCCAGGATAAAGAAGGGTACGGCGAGCAAGGGGAAAGAATCAACCCCGCCCACCATGCGATGCACCATAGCAAGTGGCGGGATAGTGCCAGAGAACCAGATGTAGATGAGTGATGCGACGCACATCGCAATGGCAATCGGGATGCCGGTCGACATGACGGCGAGGAAGCTTGTGAAGAAAATCGTATTCATAATCTATGCAGCTTCCTGTTCACCGGGGCGCTCTAAGGTGCTCCAGCCTTGACGCTTGTGCAATAGCGCGACTTGAATGGCTCGATAAGTCATCATCAAGAAACCAAGGGCGACGCAGCCGTAAATCCACGCCATCGAAAAATTCACGACGGTCATGTTGAGGTTCTGCATTTTGGGGATGAGCTGAACCGTGAGAAAGGTGGCATAGGCTAGAAAGGCAATACGTGCAATATCGACGAAGGTAGACAGCACCCGCCCAAAGCTTGCAGGCATGTAGCGGTACACGAACTCCACATGAATATGAGTGTTGCGGCGCACGGCCATGGCGCCTCCCAGAAAGGTCACCATGATTAAAAGATAGCGTGCGATTTCTTCAGTCCAGGCGGCTGAATCGGCTAAGACATAACGAGTGAAGAACTGATAAAAAACATCTAAGGCCAGTAGCCAAAACACACCAAGCACCAACCAATCTTCCCAGCGGTATTCGGACAAATCGATAGGAGCATCGCTCGCATGAAAGCGACCGTCCTCATCGAGGACTTTTTCTTCGGGGGCATTGATCGTGTCTATACTCATCCTTAGACCCGTGGCAACCACGGGTTCCTTTTCAGTATGCAGTGCAGGACGAGTACTTATTTCAAGGCATTGATGCGATCAAAATCCTTCTTGTCAAAGCCGAGCGATTCAAGCGTGGCATTCTTGAGCACGGCGGCCTGGAAGCCCGCGCGATCCACTTGAACGATGTTCAGGCCTTTTTTCTTGAACTCTTCAATTAATTCGCTTTCACGCTTAACAATTTGAGCGGTCGCCTTGGCGGCTGCCTCAAGGGTCACGTCGGTGAAGATTTTCTTTTCAGCATCTGAGAGCTTGCTCCATATATGCGGTGCAACTTGCGTGACCAAGCCGTCGACAATGTGGCCGGTGAGCATAATGTGCTTTTGCACTTCGTAGAACTTCTTCGCCTCGATGGTTGTCAAGGGATTTTCCTGGGCTTCGACGGTACCGTTTTGCAGGGCCAAATACACCTCAGCAAAGGCGATGGGCGTCGGGTTGGCACCACAAGATTTTGGGGTGGCCATGTACACAGGCACATCCGGCACCCGGATCTTCAGGTTCTTCATTCCAGCGCAATCATTGAAGGCGCGATTGGAGGTCGTATGACGGGCACCGTAGTAGGTGTAGGCCGTCATTTGGATGCCGGTCTTCTGACGATAGCCATCGATCATTTCTTTGAACACATCGCTCTTGGCATATGCGGCCTGATGGGCGGCATCCCGGAAGATAAAGGGATAGTAGGCAATGCCAAGCCGGGGGTAACTGCGCGCCGCAAACGAGGGACCGCTAATAATCATGTCGACGGTGCCGAGCGTTAATCCCTGGTTGATGTCGGTTTCTTTGCCTAGGGAAGACGCCGGGAAGACCTGAATATCAAACTTGCCATTGGTGCGCTTTTTAATTTCCTCGGCGGCCCACACCGACTGGGTGTGATACGGCTCGGAGGTCTCGTAAACATGGGCCCATTTGAGTTTGGTTTGGGCGCTCGCCGGTGCAGTGTAAAGGCCGAACAAGGCCGTGGTGCTCAACAGGGTTGCAAGAATTTTCATGGTGTCTCCTCCAGAATGAATTCAAATGTAGGGCGTCAGCCTTGCGCGCTTTCTTGAGGTGTGAAGCGCTATTGCAGGCTGTGCAAATTAAGTATACTCGCTCGCGAGAGAGGCAGAAATGACACGTATCATCAACATCCGGGCAACGCCGGTCACCGTCCCACTCCATGCGCCTTTGCTGCATAGCAATGGCGCTCATTGGGGGCGATTTGTGCGCACCTTGGTTGAAGTCGAGACCGATGATGGCTATTGCGGGCTCGGTGAGTTTGGCGGAGGTGGCGAGCAAGCGAGTGCGGCGATTGAAGGGCTGATCAGCTATTTGAAGGGCCATGACGTGTTTCGCTTGGAGGCTATGCGCTTTGCCATTTGTAACCCGACCGCCAGCCTCTACAACAATCGTACGCAAATGCATGCGGCCCTAGAGTTTGCCTGTTTGGACATCATGGGGCAAAAGCTCGGGGTGCCGGTGAGTGAGTTACTCGGTGGGCAGGTTCGAGCGGAGATCGATTTTGCCTCCTATCTCTTTTATCGCTACGCAGATCAGGATTCCGGTCTGGGCGAGGTGCGTACGGTTGAGCAACTTGTGAGCCATGCGCTGGCGCTGAAACGCCGCTACGGCTTCACCTCTCATAAGATTAAAGGCGGGGTGTATCCGCCTGCCCATGAGCTGGCCTGTTACAAGGCACTGGCCGCCGCCGTGCCTAGTGAACGATTGCGCCATGATCCCAACTGCGCGTGGACGATGGCCGATGCGATTCAGTTTGGGCAGGCCATCGAAGGTTTGAACAATGATTATTTCGAGGACCCGGTGTGGGGTATGCCGCAACTGGCGAGACTAAAAGAATTTGTTCGCATCCCCATTGCGACCAATACGGTGGTCGTAAATTTTGAACAACTTGCCGCCAACGTCGCACAACGCGCTGTCGATGTTGTGCTCTTGGACACTACGTTTTGGGGCGGCATTCGCCCCTGCGTCAAGGCCGCAGGCATTTGCGAAACCTTTGGTATTGGCGTGGCGGTACATTCCTCTGGCGAGCTTGGTGTGCAACTAGCCAGCATGCTGCATCTGGGCGCGGTGATTCCTAATCTCGGGCACGCCGCCGATGCTCATTACCATCACCTTCAGGATGATGTGATTCAAGGTGGGCTCATGCCCTATCAAGACGGCAAGATCAAAGTGCCCACGAGCCCTGGGCTGGGCGTCAAGCTCGACCCGGAGAAGGTGAGGCAATATCATGAGCTGTATCTTGAGTTGGGCAGCTATGCCTATGATCGAGACCCAGGTCGGCCAGGCTGGTACCCGATTGTGCCCAATACGCGCTGGGCCAATCCGGAAGTTCCCTTGCGACCGACGCTTTGATGACGATGGGTTCGCGAGTTGATCGTCTCTCGGCTAGTACGCTAAGGCGAGTACCTCAGGATATTTTGGTACCTGGGTATCGGCGCGAAGCGGTATCGATTGGTGTCGTGCATTTGGGGCTGGGTAATTTTCACCGTGCCCATCAGGCGGTGTACTTTGAAAAGATCCTAAACCTTGGGGATCTGCGATGGGGCATCTCCGCCGTCAGTCTCAAGCGAGCAGTGACGCGTGATGCCTTGCAAGCGCAAGACTTTCTCTACGCTGTCTTGACGCGTTGCGCTCACCCGACCGAGGTGCAAGTGATTGGTGCGATCAAAGAATGTTTGGTGGCCCCTGAAAACCCTGGGGCGGTGATCGAGCGTTTGGCTCATGTCAATACTAAGATTATTTCTTTAACCGTGACGGAGAAGGGATACCTTGAGAAAGGTGATGCAAGTGCCCTGGGCTATTTACTCAAAGGCTTGGAGTTACGGCGTCAGCTTCAACGCCCAGTGACGATACTATGTTGCGATAATTTGAGTAGCAATGGCGAGCGACTGCATGGTCAATTAGTGGCGGAAGCTCAGTTGACCAGTCTGCTTTTATCTCAATGGATTGCGCAATTTGTGGCCTGTCCAGACACGATGGTTGATCGTATTGTTCCCGCGACCTTGGACTCCGAGCGAGATGAAGCAAAATCTCGTCTTGGCTTGGTGGACGTGTGGCCGGTTGCGGCTGAGCCCTTTAGTCAATGGGTGATCGAGAAACGATTCGCCGCTGAAGTACCTGATTTTGAATCGGTAGGCGTGCAAATTGTTGCGAGCTGCGCGCCCTACGAGTCTATGAAGCTTCGTTTGCTGAATGCGGCGCATTCGGCCTTGGCCTATCTCGGTGCGCCTGCAGGATTTAAGACGGTTGACCAAGTGCTTGTGTCGCCCCCTATTCAAGCCTACCTTCGGCGTCTATGGTCCCAGGCTGCTGCGACCTTGCCGGGGGCGCAGCAAAAAGAGGTTGCGAGTTATGTTGCTGCCCTTGAGACGAGGTTCGCCAACCCTGCATTGGCTCACCGCCTAGCGCAAATTGCGATGGATGGATCGCTGAAGGTCCCGGTTCGCTTGCTGGCAACCCTCAGGGAGTGTTGCGCGAGCGACCTTCCTTGCGATGCCATTGAATTTGCCCTTGCCGCTTGGATGCGTTGGCTGGGTTGTGTTGATGAGGCGGGTCAGCCCTACGAACTGGTTGATCCGATGCGTGATGATTTACTGAGGCTTGTTCATGCCACGGCAAGCAGGCGGGAGAAAGTGCAGGTACTGCTGCAGTTTCAACCAGTGTTTGGTCCAGACCTGTCTCTCAACGAACCGTTGGCTGAGCGCCTTGTGAGTGGGCTTGAACGACTAGACAGGCTCGGAAGCGTGAAGGCGCTCGCCCATCTGGCGGCGTGAGCGCCTTTAAAATCGCGTTCCGAAAGTCAAAAACCAACGCGGCGTGAGCTTGCGCGTAAAGCTCTCGCTATAAACAATACCGTTACTGTCGGTAATCATACGATTGCGATCCTGACGGTAGTTGGTCATGTTGTACACATTGAGGCGCCAGAACCCCAGTGCGGGGAACACCGAACCAATGTATAAATCAAGCTGACTATGCGCGGCTTGATGTCCAGTCACGGTCACCCCGGGCCCATTGTCAGTATTAAATTCCGACGCACCGACCAGAGCGAGCGAGGCACCGCCATACCAACCCCCTGAGACCTTGAGTGGTTTGGCAATATTGACATTGGCGAGGTAGCGCGCCTGACCCGGAATACGCTGGCCTTCGGCGACGCCGTTTCGCATACGCGATTGCAAGAGACTAGCGTTGGCGGTCAGCGACCAATCTGGCCCCAGGCCAGCCCACTTCAGGTTGGTTCGTATGTCGGACTCAATCCCCCATACAATTGCATCACCTACATTAACGGGCTGCTCCAGCCAGCGACCCGACTGCAGGCTGAGGCTGCGGGCGATCACATCGTTTTGGCTACGAACGAACACATTGATGCCGTATTGACCGCCGATCTTTAAGCGCTTGTCGACACCGAAATCGAGCGTGACGGTACTTTGGGGTTTCAGGTTTGGATTGCCTTGAAAGTCGGGGCTGTTCGGGCTGTTTTGATTCAAGTTGGGCAGGCGAGCACTACTGAGTTCCCAAATCCTCGGGTTGCGGCTGATCTTGGCCAAGTTCCATCGAAACTGGGTGCTGTCATCAATCGCTGTACGGGTGTTGACAGAGGGCTGCCAAAATAAATGGTGATAATTGAGGGGGGCGCCATTGGCGACGCTATCAATGGCATAGTCTTGCGCGCGCAGGCCGAACACCATGGTGGTCTTGAGTTTTTCTAAAGGTAATTCAAATTGTGA
>JAYVKZ010000230.1:0-1888 GCA_043767985.1 Betaproteobacteria bacterium | reverse complement strand
GGGCGCAGCTTGAGCAATTTGTGTACCGCTCCGGCATCTTCATGAAGCCCATCTTTACCACGGCTAAGCGAGCCAGCAAGAAGCGCGTGGTCTACGCCGAGGGCGAAGAGGAGCGAGTACTTCGTGCGGTGCAAGTGGTGGTCGATGAGGGTCTGGCTTTTCCGATCCTGATTGGGCGACCCGGCGTGTTGGCTAGGCGCATCGAAGAATTTGGCCTGCGCTTGAAAGCCAATGTCGATTATGAGTTGGTCAATCCTGAGTATGACGAACGCTATCGAGACTATTGGGAAACCTACCATAAGCTGACCCAAAGACGCGGCGTGACTGCGGCTTACGCCAAGATTGAAATGCGTCGCCGGCATACGCTCATTGGCGCCATGATGATCAAGAAAGGCCATGCCGATGGCATGATCTGTGGTACCTTCGGCACCTATAATTTGCACTTAAATTACATCGATCAAGTCATCGGGAAGCGGCCCGGAACCTCGGTATTCGCGGCAATGAATACCTTAATGTTGCCAGGCCGCCAGGTCACCCTGGTGGATACTCATGTCAATGAAGGACCCACGGGCAAGCAACTCGCTGAGATCACCATGTTGGCCGCAGATGAGCTAAGACGGTTTGGCATCGAACCCAAAGTTGCACTGCTTTCTCATTCCAATTTTGGCACCTCGGACCATCCTTCAGCGCTTCGTATGCGCGAGGCACTACAAGTCCTGAGAGCTGAAGCCCCCGAGTTAGAAGTTGACGGCGAAATGCATGGTGATGTTGCGTTGGATGCTGAGTTATTGCGTTCGACCATGCCGAATTCAACACTCAAAGGCGAGGCGAATCTTTTAGTGCTTCCAGGCATTGATAGTGCCAATATTTCTTACAATCTTTTGAAAACCGCGGCAGGTAATAACGTGGCGGTGGGGCCGGTCCTACTGGGCGTTGCAGCCCCGATCAATATTTTGACCAGTTCGGCAACGGTCAGGCGGATTGTGAATATGACGGCCTGGACCGTCGTCGACATTAACAGCATGCGCTAAAACGTAGAGAGCCGCCCACCGTTCGTTTTAACTTTTCGACCAGTGGTCGGGACCCTTGTGAATTAGTTCCTCCAGGGGTTCCTCTACGATTGACCTAGCAGGGCGAGAGCCTTAACCTTCGTTCACAAGAAGGAACTAGATATGTCAACTGCTTATGCGACCCCAGGCACTCAAGAGGAGGCCGGGATCCCCATCGACTCCCGTAAGCGCTTCACCATGCTGGAGGAGTGTCGTGAGCAAATTGTCACTAAGCTATCGGCTGTTGTGCTCGAAGCTTTAGATAAGATGAGTGGAGAGCTGACCGATCAGGCGCTTAAAAAAGTTAAACGCGAAGAGCAACAGGCGCTGCTTGAGGCGGTGTCGATTATTCGACAACACAAAGACGATATTCAATCAAAGTTCAAACGTGGGTTTTCGGACATCTTTGAGCGCCGCATGTTTAATAAGCCAGAGAACGCCAACCTTCCAGGCTCTGAAGACGGCGAATTAAGCTTGGTGGATGACAGCATTATTAAAGACCAGATTACGGTCCACCGCTTAGTAAACCGCGCCAAAAGTCGCCTAGATCCCGATGAGGTCTTGGGGATTCGAGCGCGCTTGGCGGCGCTCGTCGAGCGTGACTGGTTTGAGGAGGATCAACATCCAGTCTCACCGGAGGTGATCTTCGAGGCCCTCAAATGTGCCCTCAACGAAGTCACGCCCTTAACCGAGGTGAGGACGGCATTGCTGGATGCCTTTGAGCCCTATGTCTCCGCGAACTTGAACGCGGTCTATAGCGGGGTCAATATTCGCCTGAAAACAGGAAAAATCCTTCCTAAAATTCGGCCTCGCGTTCAGACCGTAGGCCGTAACGCTGG
>JAYVKZ010000229.1:0-2754 GCA_043767985.1 Betaproteobacteria bacterium | reverse complement strand
GCCGCCGACAACATCGACGCCAAGGTCCAAAGCTTTCTTCAACAAATCGAAGGCATTGTCGCGACATTTTGGATCATCGCGACTCGGCTGGTAACGAAGCACACCATCTTGCGGAAAGGCGACCAATTGCAGATCGAGATAAGGGGCGACTTTGCGTTTCACTTCCAGCAAGGCTTCAACCGCCAACAGGCGCGGGTCGCACACATCGACGTGCGAGCGAATCGCCAAGAGACCTTTGGCAACGGCCCAATCGCAATAGCGTAGAGCACGTTCAATGATGGCCTCTTGCTTGAGATGCGGCTTTAACTCACTCCATAAGGCGATGCCCTCCAACAAGGTGCCGCTTTCGTTCAGGCGAGGCAGGCCGAGCGAGAGGGTTGCATCCATGTGAAAGTGGGAGTCCACGAACGGCGGGCTGAGCAGTTGCCCTTTGGCATCGATGACAACGGTGGGCTTCAGACGCTCCACCAGTGTTTTCACAAGTGGCGCCGGGTCTGCAGTTGAGACCGCCCCCTTTGACACTCCGTCACTTGACACTCCGCCACTCGACATCAGACCGATCTCCGACCAACGCCCCGCCACGGCGACCAGATAGACAAGAGCGCCGCCCTCGGGAAGGCTCGCATTGACGATCAGCAAATCGGTCATCACACACCAGCTCCTTCATTTGCATAGGGAGTGTTCACAGTAGCCGCTCCTTTAAATCGTGACACTTGCAACGCTTGCGCCACCGCACACGTAGAGCGTTTGCCCGGTCACAAAGCTATTGTCGGGATTCACAAAAAACGCGACCGCGCGAGCGACATCTTCAGGCTCCCCCAGTCTTTGTACGGGTATGCTCTTGGCGAGCAAGGCCTCACGCTCACTGCCCGCAGGTACAACATCATGAAATACCTTGGTCCCACGAATGGGGCCCGGGGCCACCACGTTCACGGTGATGCCCTCGGGCGCCAACTCAAGTGCCCAGGTTCGCGCTAGGCCCAACATACCCGCTTTCGTCGCCGAATAGGCACTACGCGTTTGCAAACCGAGCGCTGCACGAGATGAAATAAAGACGATGCGTCCGCGCTTGGAGAGCTTCATCGAAGGCAGAAAACCCTGGCCTAACACGAGCGCGCTGCCCCAATGCAAGCGGGCCAACAATTCAAAATCTTCGGTAGCCACTTCAGCCAAGAGCGCAGCGCGAATCATGCCCGCACAGTGCACCAGTGTGCTGACCGAATAGCGCTTGGCAATGTCCGCCGCCACCAGGCGACAAGCCGCCATATCACTTAGGTCCACCACCTGGCTTTCAAGGCAGGCGTGTTTGATCGGGCAGACCTCGAGTGCCAAACTGATGACCTGATAACCTTGCTGCAAGAGGTTCTCGCATACCGCCATGCCAATACCCGAGCTTCCTCCGGTCACGACAGCGACCGGTGTTAATACTCGGGCATCGCTTGGCGTAGTGTCAAAGTTCATGGCGTCAAAGTTCATCGGGTTCACCTTGCATGGGTTCAATCAGCATTGCTGTTCTAGCCTCAACCCACAATCATGGCGAGCACTCGCAAGGGGCTGCCACTGCCTTGTTGAATTTTCAAGGGCGGACAAATCAGAACCGAGCCGGTCGCGGGGAGTTGGTCCAAATTCGTTAAGCATTGCAAGCCGTAGCGACCCGCGCCATGCATGAGGTAGTGACAAGGATAAGGCGGGGTGAGATGGTATCCTTGGCCCGCATCGGTACCAATCGCCTCGCTGCCAAAGCCCAGGACGTCGCGCTCTTCCACCAAGAAGCGAACCACCTCAGCATCCGGGCCCGGCGTGTGCTGACCGGTGTCGTCAAAGTTTTGAAAAGCCTTGGCGCCCTCTTGAGTGGCGTTACGTCTGTCTACCCCTAGCTTCTGCGCTGCAAGCGCTTGCGACTGGTTCCAAAGTTTCGACCAATCGGTTCGCATCAAGACCCATGATTTAGCGGGGATACGACCGTGCGTCGCCTCCCAAGCCAGCACATCTTGCACCGTCATCAAATAGTCTGGATTGGCCGCGCTTTGCGCCGAGCAATCAATGACACAGGCGGGCGCTACGAAATTTTGCACAGGGATCGTATCGACCGCATTGTTCGGCAAATCCCGTCCTGAGATCCAGTGATTAGGCGCATCAAAATGGGTGCCGGTATGTTCACCACAAGAAAAATTGTTCCAGTACCAGCCCGGTCCGCGCTCGTCGTAACGCGATGCCTCTTCGATACGAAAAGGCCAGCACTGCCCCATCTCCGGTGGCAAGGAAATTTGCGGAAATTCCGGAGACAAGGTTTGCGTGAGGTCGACAATACGGATGCCTCCACTGCCAAGCAGGTGGCTCAAGCCGCTCAAGATCGCCGCGGCATGGGTTTGAGAATCACTCACGCTTAAACTCCCAACTCTTTCTCAAGCACCTTCGGGCTTTCCTGCCAACGTGCGAACCACTCCTGCGCCACGTCGCCCGGATACACATCCTCCACCCCATCTTTCAAGGCCTTCACAATCGACCCCGCCAAAGCGCTAGGCGCGAGTTTAGGTGGCGACATTTGTTGATTCCACTCATCATCAATCGGCCCCGGAAAAATGTTGATCACCCGGATGCCCGCACTCGCCATTTCCGCCCGTAAGCATTGGGAGAGGGACAGCGCAGCCGCCTTCGAAGCCGAGTACGTGCCGTGCGCGGGGAAGTTACTGAGCGCATAAATCGAGAGTACATTCACCCATGCACAAGCATTATTGTTGCCATCCGCCGCCC
>JAYVKZ010000228.1:0-41364 GCA_043767985.1 Betaproteobacteria bacterium | reverse complement strand
ACCAAGAAGACTCCTTTGTCCATATTGCCGCGAATGGTCGCTTGCAGGCCGTTGGACATATCGCTCTGTGAGGCCGTGCCACCCCCGCTAGTTCTAAATCTAGTCGTCGCCTGCAACTGAGCGTTGACGACATCCTGTGCTTGGAACTTAAACGTGCCGAGGCTGGCCTGATACGACGAGACCGTACCCACGTAGGCGCGGTACCGGCTATCGTCGCTACTGACAAAACTCAAGCGCGTGACTTTGACCTGATTGCCGACCAGTGTGCCCTCGACCTTCACCAGCACATCATTATCTAAGTCGCTGGCCGCGCCGCCAACGAATTGGGCTGTAAGGTTGCTGGCGTCCACCACCGCATTGCGAATTTTGAAGCTGGACTTGTCGACGAAATCACTTATGCCGCCTAGCAATTCAATTTTTGTATCTTCCGCAGTGCCTAAAAATTTCACCTCGCTAGCCTTCAGGAGCGCAGTAGCATTTGCCGCCGTGTTAATACTACCGGTGACTCGAAGTACTTTGCCTGCGGCGAGATCACCGATCACCCCACCCGTAAACACCGCCTGACTTGCGTCGATCTCCACGCGACCAATACTAAAGCGCCCGGCGCTTGTGCCCATTTCGCGCACGACACCACCAATCCGCAACGGCGCATTACTTTCCGCAGGCGCACTCTCAAGTTGTAGCGCACTCGCGCTGAGGGTTGCAGCGCGCACGGCACTACTCGCGTAGACACTCACTCGTTGGCCGACTGCAAGGGAAGAGGCCGCTAAGGGCGACGCATTAGAGGTGGAGGCGAGGCTTGATGATTGACTGAGATTCGTTTTGCTATCCACAAGAATACTTAGACTGCCGATACTTAGGCGCTGTACGCCAACACTCACGGTTGAGATCGCGCCAATGCGGCCAGTCACCCGAGTCTCGGTCGCAGGCGCGGTACTTAATAATTCAATGCGGCTTGCGATTAGCTCTTCGGCGGCGTTTCTGGTGCCATGCACTTCGATGGCATTGCCGACGATCAGGTTGGATAAGGTAGCAAAACCCTCAAAGACGGGAGCTTGCGCTGGTGTCTGCGGCAAGCGAACGAGCTGGCCTGCGACCACGAGGGTATCCAGGCCGACCGATTCGATCGTTCCAATAATGTTAGGCCGAATATAGATTGTCTGTGCGATTTCATTCGCTGAATTGGTATCAAACTTAAGCTCGACCTGCATGCCGAGCCGCGCAGCACCTGAACTCACGGTAAGCGGTAGGGCAGGGTTTTTGCCATTCAGGTAAGTGGTTGCGCCCTCGCTATAGCTGCGTCCTTCAACGATCACACTGCCAAAGCCCGTGATCGCGCCAATTTGTGTGCCGCTGCTAAAGCCACCTGTGCCCCCCGAACCCACGCCGCCGGCGCCACCGCAGGACAGCAGAAGCGCGCTTAGAAAAGTTAGCAAAGCGCCAAGCACCCGGCGTGGAAAAAGTCTAGACGTTTTAATTTCTAAGGTCCCTAAGTGGGTAGCGTTCTGCACGAGAATCATTTTTTTCGCTTCGACGCCGCCGAAGAAGGCAGGGCCGCTCGACTGGGCTCTGAGTAAACGTAGACGCCAAAACGTAGGCGCCCGCGATGATCATGATGCTGATCAATGCTGTAACGTTGTTGTGCCGCGTTGACGCTAGCATCGAACACTTGCTTCCACTGTGTTTTGGCCAAATGGCTAAGCATGTCAATGGAGGCATCGGAAATGCCGTTCACATACATACTATGCTCCAAGAACGGAGCCTTTTCGTCTTGACCTACGGCCAGTAAATTCGCCGCACCCGCAGCCAGGTGATCGCGGATATGTTGATGGAAGTACTTGGCCAAGTCGAGTACGCCACTCTTGGGCACCATGGCTTCCGAGAGCGGGGTGATCCTATCGTCCACTTCAGTGACAAGCCCAAGGCGCAACAATTCGTCGAGCACCGTGCGCTTCGAAAAATCTTTCGTGACCGCACTCACCAAGCTTTCAAAAGAAGGGGCCGGTCCTCCGAAAGGCAGGCTGGCTGGTTTGCCCTCGGTGCTGAGGTAGGCCGCATCGGTCGCCCATTTGGTGAACACTTGCTCGGCATAGGACAATTCTTTGTCATCAACGCTTAACGATGTCGGCGATTGCCGCTCGTTACGGTGAGATTTTACTTCCTTCCGGTGTACCCCAGAAAGCAAGCTCACGGCAGCATCGGTGGCCTTGCGCTGATGGGTTTCGAGTTCTTGCTCGGCTAAGTCAATAAAACCAGAGCGCAGCGCTCGAGAGATTTCTGTGAAGCCGATGCCGTTGCCTAGCCACAGGCGAATCAATGGTGCGAGCGTCTCCACGGCGTCTTGCAGGAGTAGTTCTTTGACTCTTGTCGGCGCCCCAGGTGTCGTCTCGGAGTCGTTATTTTCGGGTGGCATGCTGGAATTTTAAGTTTTTATCGCCTGTTTGTAAAGGGAAATATTCCCTTCTGTTTTGAAAGCTAGGTGATTACGTATCGACAAAGAGATGAATCGAGACCTATAGGCTGCCCCTATCCTGCCGATTATCTGTAATTATTAGCACTCTAGCTCGACGAGTGCTAAGATTTGCTGGCGGATTGAAATGATTCGATTTGCCAGCCCAGTGTTAATGGGGTCCCCTCACGAGGGGGTTTTGTTTAGGAGAGACTATGTCTGTTCACCGTGCTACTGCTTTAATTCCTGCCAGCGCCGCAACCCGGTCCCGATTTGGGATGACGACCCCTATGGCGATTCCTGCCGTAGGTAACCTCGACGCCTACATCACGGCCGTCAACCGTATCCCCATGCTTACTTTGCAAAGGGAAATGGAGCTTGGTACCCGCCTGCGTACGATGAACGATCTGGACGCAGCCCGTGAGATGGTGTTGTCGCATTTGCGTCTAGTGGTGAGTATTTCAAGACAATATTTAGGCTATGGCTTATCCCATAGCGATTTAATTCAAGAAGGCAATATCGGCTTGATGAAAGCTGTGAAGCGCTTTGACCCTACTCGTGGCGTACGCTTGGTGTCATTCGCAATGCATTGGGTCAAGGCTGAGATTCACGAATATATTCTCAAGAATTGGCGCTTAGTGAAAGTGGCCACCACGAAAGCGCAGCGTAAGCTGTTCTTTAATTTGCGTTCCATGAAGGGCGATTCCCGTACTTTAAGCCCGGACCAGGTGGACGCAATCGCGACTCAGCTCAATGTGAAGCGTGAAGACGTGATCGAAATGGAAACCCGTCTGGGCGGCCAGGAAATCGCGCTGGAGCCGCAATCTGACGACGGTGAGGAAGGCTTTGGCCCGATCTCCTATCTTAAGGCCGAACATGGTCAACCCGATCAAGTCTTGGAGGGGCGTGAGCGTGACCGCTTACAAAGCGATGGGATCGAGGCGGCCTTGGCAAGCTTGGATGCACGCAGTCGCCGCATTATCGAAACCCGTTGGCTCAAAGATGACATGGAGGGCGGCTCGCTCACCTTGCACGACCTGGCCGATGAGTTTGGCGTGTCCGCCGAAAGAATTCGTCAAATTGAGGTCAGTGCCATGAAAAAAATGAAAGGTGCGCTCGCCGCCTACGTCTAATCTCAGAGAGCGTTCTTGCAGGCGCTCTCTCATGGGGCGGGGGTGACTCCACCGCCCAATGCCTCCCTCCTTGCCGGCGCCAGTCTCCAGATTCGCGCCGGTTTTTTATTGCTGCCGCGTTCACCATGCTTTGAAAAGTTAAATTGTGATGTAAGTCACCTTTGATGCCCGCTACAGCGACCATTCGTCTGTCAGGCGCTTACGGCCAGCCAGAATCGAACAATAATCACCTTCAGAACGTGACATAAATCTCAACCAATGAGTTGGGAATGCAACATCGCCAGGGAAAAAGTGAGGTCTTCATCAGAGGACCGCACGTGAAGTTTTAGGTTTGAGGCGATGATAATTATGACTTTCTCCCCACTACGCACGACCCTTTTTAGCGCCTTATGTGCACTCAGCCTTTTAAGTGCCTGCGCGGATCAAACCAATAAAACCGCGCCCACCACACTTACCCCCCAAAGTACCAGTAGTGCGGATACCTCTGCAAAGCGGGGAGCGACCACGAGCAGCATCAGCACCAAGCCCAATGACGCCATTGCTAACTTGGCCAATACCTTAGTTGCTAAGGAAGCGTCGATTGGCGCAGTGACAGGCTTTGGTAGCGTGATCATCGAGGGCGTCAAGTACGAAGATGACGCGGCTGTTGTCAAGCTTGACATTGACCCGACGCAACCAAGCATGGGTGCTCTTAAGGACATCAAGTTAGGCATGCGTCTCGCGGTCCAAGCTGAGGGCAAGAAGGCTCAGAGTTTTACTTTGGGCACTGAGGTCATGGGCAAAGTCATGTCACTTGGGACTGACTCTTTTGTGGTCGCCGGTCAAACGGTGAAAGCTTCGAGCGATGCAGCCTCTTCAACTGTTTTCGAAGGCGTGCCAGGTTTGTTGGGCCTAGCGCTGGGTGACTTCGTCGAAGTGTACGGACAGCGAGACGCCGCCGGTATCATCATCGCCAGCCGAGTCGAGCGCAAAAATATCGGTGATAAAACCGTCACGCGTATAAGCGGCAATGTTGCAAACCTCAACAAGATTGCGAAAACTTTTGTGATGGCAGGCTTGACCGTGTCCTATGCCAACGTCGTCCGTGTGGTGCCAAGTGTTGACGCCTTGCTCGACGGTGCGAAAGTGGCGATCTTTAGCGATGCCGCTTTGCAAACCAATATTCTCAATGCCAAGGCCATCAAGGTGATGGCTCCCTCCAGTGAGCTGAATGGTTTGCTGCGCATCGGCGGTCGGATTCGCGGTCTTGATTTTGCGGCGCGTAGCTTTTTGCTCGATGACATCAAAATCGATGCGAGCAAGGCGAGTTTTGTGAAAGGGACCGCTAGCGATCTTGCGGATTCGCTAAAGGTGCGCGTGGTCGGTACCTTCGCCGATGGAAAAGTGATCGCCAGCGAGGTGAGTTTCCAAAAAGATCTAGGTGATGCGCAAGTCGATGTCAAAGGTTTGGTCACTGATTTTGTGACGGCATCTAGTTTCAAAGTGCGCGGGGTGCCGATTGACGCCAGCGCCACCACCGTGAGCTTTATCAATGGCGATATCACTAAGCTTGTGGCCGATGCCAAAGTGCGGGTCAAAGGTGAGGTGCTTGGCGATACCGTGAAAGCGCTGGTCATCGAATTCCTCAGCGCTGATGCTCCTTTGGCTGTGGTTATTCCCAGCAAAGAAAGCGGCACGACCAGCATCCCTGCCAGCAGCTTTAGTATTCAGGGAAGCCTATCCAATATTGATGTTGTTACGAAAACCATCCGTGTCAATGGCAACACCTTCAACTTGCCGGTGGAACTTGCTGATAGTGCGATGCTAGAAACCTTGAAAAATGGCAGCAGTGTTTCCTTGGAAGGCTCAGTTGCCAATGGTCAAGTCGTCGCCACGAAACTCGTGGTCACCAAGCAATAGAGGGCGCTCTAACCTATCTGGCAACTCACGATAGGTGCTTAGGCCAAATAGAGTAGCGCTTTAAACCCAGGAATTTTCGGTACACTTAGCAATACTGTTGTTAAGGAGTGCCGAATGTCGACTGCGACGATCCAGTACAAGCCTACATTGCGTAGATGGCGTGCCTCTGTTCTTCGCGCTTTTTCCGTGCTGGGGATGGCACTGGGGTTTACGATGTCAAGCCAAACGGTCCATGCCCAGAGTACAGACTCGGTCAACTTTCCGAATGGGCAAACCATTACCCTAGTCATGCCCTTTCCCGCTGGTTCCGGGGTGGATGTGGTGGCTCGGTTAATGCAAGAGAGTCTGCAAAAATCGCTCAAGACCAATATCGTCATTGACTACAAGGTGGGGGCCGCAGGCAATATCAGCTCTGAGATTGTGGCGCGCGCTAAGCCTGACGGCCTCACCGTCATGCTCGCCACTGCCGCGACCCATGGGGTGAACGCAGCGCTTTACAAAAAACTATCGTTTGATGTCGAGGCAGATTTCACGCCCCTAGGGACGATCGTAGATGTCTCCAATGTGCTGATGATCAATGCAAGCGTGATCGACGTTAAAACTGCCAAAGAGTTTGTCGACAAAGTAAAGGCCGAGCCCGGTAAGTACAACTATGCATCGACGGGTAACGGCACGGGCACCCATCTGGCCTTCGCTGAGTTTAACGCCAAGGCGGGGCTAAATATGGTCCATGTCCCTTACAAGGGTGGGCCAGAGGCGACCCAAGCCGTGCTGAAAGGCGAGGTGTGCTGCGTGTTTAGCCAGGTGCAGGCTGCGTTGCCGCATTACCGTGCCGGCAAGGTGCGCCTACTCGGTGTGAGCACGCCACAGAAGGTCGCTGTCGTCAGCGAAGTGCCCACCATTGCAGAGAGTGCCTTGCCCGGGTATGCGAGCTATATTTGGTTTGGCATTATGGGTCCGAAGGGCATGAACCCACAGATCGCGCAGCGCTGGAATAGCGCGATCAAAGAGGCGCTCGACAATCCTGAGTTGCGTCAAAAATTAAGTAACGGTGGCAATACGCCTCGCTACGAAACCATCGAACAGTTCAGAGCCACGGTGAAGAAAGATCGTGCGACTTGGGCCGCTGTTGTTAAAGATTCAGGCGCGACGATTGATTAGTTTTTTCTTGTTGAAAATCTATGCCGTGTCAATTCACCTAGCCGGCGATTTAGTTTAAGTGGATGGCCTTCACCTCATTGCTGATCTGCATCTCTGTCGACCAAAACTATCAGGTTTGATGACCGAGCCAGATGCACTTGAGTCTTTCTGTTTGGCGACGATCAAGGATGCTGGCTTGCGCAGCGTGGCTCACCTCTTTCATTCCTTTCGGGATGTCGAGGCAAGTTCTACCCTGATGGGTCCTGTGTCGGAGCCTCGAAGCTCATCGCCTTCAGGGATTACTGGCGTGGTCCTCCTCGCGGAGTCGCACTGCGCGATACATACTTGGCCGGAAACTGGCTCAGTGACCATTGACGTGTATGTTTGCAACTATGGGCAGGACAATTCGTTTAAAGCTCGTAAATTGATGAACGAGTTAGTGAAAGCCTTTATTGCGCAGCGTGTTGAACGACAAGAGATACTGCGAGGCGGCTGATTTAGCCTCGGCCGCAACACCTATTGGACAAACCTTAGCGCGGCGCTAAGTTGGTCAATGCATCCGTCCCCAAAAACTTCATCGAGAGATTAGGATCCTGACGCAGGTAACACCAGGGACGCTGGTAATGAGTAGATCGGCACCAATGGCCTCGCAACGTTGGCGCATGGCCGCAAGACCTCGTGCCCGCACGGTGGTCACGTCGTAACCCCGCCCGTCGTCAGTAATGCTTAATACAATTTTCACGTTATTCTCATCAAGGGCGAGGGTTAAGGAGCGAGCTTTCGCGTGTTGCATCACGTTTGAAAGCGCCTCATAAACCACATACTGGATTTGTCTCAAGGCTTCGCTATCAAAGCGCAGCACCGGTGCAACCGGTTCCACGTGCCAATGTAGGGCAAGTTCCGACGCGAGCAGTCGTGGCTCGAGGCGATAGCGCAGATCAGCAAGAAGTGCGGCGATATCTCCGCGCGGCAACTTCATGGCGTCGATGGTTAGCTTGAGCTGATCAAGTGACTCATTGAGCGTCGATAAAATTTGTCCGCGCTCGGATCTGCCAGATTGAAGCTGGCGAATTGCCGAGGCGAGATGCGATCCTACGCCGTCATGCATATCACGCAAGATACTGGCACGCTCAGTACTTCGGGCCTGCTCTCGTGCCAATTGCTCTAGACCGCGATAACTTTCCTCCAACTCCACGCTCTTGGCCTGCACTTGCTTGGCCATGGAGTCGGAAAGCTCCTTGGCCAGCAAGGAAGCCTGCCTGAAGCGCTGGACCAAGATAAAGCCGAGCGTCAAGGCGTAAAGCATTGGAAGATAATGGCCGTAGGAATTGTCGCCATAGAGGTCGCCATCTCGAAGCACCGTTACCCAATCCCAGGCACCCCCAAAGACATTAATAAGCACCGCACCCGCAAGCAGCAAGCGAGCCGCGCTGGGAGCTTGATAGCAACGCCAGGCAAAGTAGCCGCCATAGACAACGAAGGCAATAACGATGATCCCGAGCCACACCGCCCAGGCGGCCCACCAGCCGAACCAGAGCGTACATGCCGCACTCAATGCGCCCGAACTTCCCACAGCAAGCATCACTCGCCGTGAGCGAGACGTCTCGAGCCCGGCGACATCTTGGCAAAAAAGCGTGATGGCGCAAATGCCAACGCTGAACCCAGTGGCGACCACGAGCCCCCAGAAGGGCCAAGGGGGTATTGGGACCTCGATCACGGTATCGCAAAAAAATAGACACCATCCAGACATCGACACCGCAGCATAAAGGTAGGCAGGGTCACGTTCGGTAGCGTTGTCTACTTGGGAGGTGCTCGACGGAGCGCTCAGTGTAGGGCGCTTAGGACGACTGATCCAAAGGGCCCAGGCCAGTAGAGCCACGAGACCAGTGAGTGAGGCACCGATTTCGACACCAATCACCCGCAAGCGATAATCGCTCCAGTAGCGTGGTCTTATTTCTTCGAAGTCACCAAGTTGGATCGCGCTCAACCCTCCACGCCGAGCAACATCGGCCCGAAGGCTAATCTTGAGCTCATTGTCGGTACGTAGCAGCCCAGCGGGGAGCTTGATTAAAATCGGAGCCTTGGCAGAATCAGGCCCATTCGACTGCCCCCACTGAATGCTTTGTTCGAGAACATCGCCGTTGAGTCTGAGCTCGTAACCGTTCCCAAGCCGTTGAATGTAAAGTGCCAGTAGGCTGCTATCGCCCATGGGTCGCGGAAACTTCAAAATGAACACGGCCTGTCCGGACTTGGCGGGGTGAACGGCATCCCAAAAGTAGGGAAGTTTCGTCGGCTTAAAGACGCAAGCTGCAGCCTCCATTACACACACCTCGGCACTCGACAAAAGCTGCGCGGCCGAAGCGACTCCAAGATGGATGCAAAGCCAACAGGCTGCAAAAACCACCTTCAACATAGCACGCTTAGGGTTGTGCGGATCAACGTAGACCATCGAGCCCGGGACGTAACAACCCCATTTGGGTCGCCTCAAACACAGCCTCATTCTTGGAATGCACGGCGAGTTTGTTATAGAGCGTTTTCACATGACTACGAACCGTATGAACACTTAGCTCCTGAAGGCGAGCGATCTCACTATAGGAAAATCCGCGCGCGAAGAGTTCTAAGACTTCCTTCTCCCGAGCCGTCAACAATACATCGGCGGGGCGATCTTGGCGGGCCGTGCTTGGACCTCGCAGTGTTCTGTACTTGGCAAGAACCCGACGCGCGATCATCGGTGAAATTGGCGAGGCGCCACGCTTCATGTCAAGAATCGTTTGGGCAATGTTGGCCGGGGTCTCGTCTTTGTGCAAGTACCCGAGTGCGCCAGCTTCGATACTATTGAGAATGTGCTCGTCATCGCCAAACACTGAAATGACCAAGGACTCGCACGCAGGATGATGTTGGCCTGCCAGTCGGATTAACTCTAGGCCACTACCGTCCGGCAAGCCTAGATCGGTGATCAGGACGTCGATTCGATGTTGTGTGTTTTCGAGCCAGCTTCTGCCTTGAGCGACGTTCTCGAGACAGGCGAGCAGTTCCAGTTCGGCGCAGGCCATCACGCTTTGCGCGACGAAGTCACGCACTTCAGCGTCATCGTCGACCACCAACACTCGCCAACTCATTCATTTGCTCCGCAAGTTATCCTAGGCAATATCTTGGCACACTAATGACGGCCGGGTCTGCACATATTCATGTGAGCGTTGGCACCCGACCGACGGCGCCTGATTCACATAAATTGGGGATGCGGCTTGCCCACCAAAAGACTAAGGTTGAATAGGGAACACTATTTCAACACGCTTTAGGACACAAGAAAAATGCAGATCTTCTCAAAATCACGGGTCTCACCGAAACATTCAACGGCTTTAGCCATCGCTTCGGCGATCACGGTCTTCGCCTTGGCAGGATGCGGCGGGGGATCCTCCAGCAGCTCAACGGGCGTGGCAGCGCCCGCGCCTACGGTGGCGATCTCGGGTGTAGCGGCGGCTGGCCTGCCCCTCACCGGAACGGTCACGGTCAAAGATGCCAAGGGAGCGACCAAGACCGTCACCCTCGGCACCAACGGGTCATACTCGATCGACGTCACGAGTATGACAGCACCGCTTGTCTTTCGTGCGGAAGGGCGCGCTGGGGGAAATAGCTATGTGATTCACTCGGCCAGTGCCGTGGCCGACGCTAACGGCATTATCAACATCACTCCTTTAACCGACCTGATCGTGGCCAATATTGCCGGACAGGTCGCTGCCAACTACTTCAATAGTGGTAATTTTGCCAGCCTAACCCCCGCTGAGCTCAGCAACGAAGCCGCCGCCCTGAAGGCCAAGTTGTTGCCAGTGCTAACGGCGGCTGGTGTCGATGCGGCGGTCGATCTACTGAGAACACCTTTCACACCTTTGGCGAGCTCATTAGACGCTGTGCTCGATTTAATTCGCGTCAGTGTGGATCAAGCGACCAATGTCGCCACGATTACTAATATCTCAAACCAGCTCACAATTACGGACAGTCTCGCGGTGAAGGCGGCCGCCGAGACGGGCGCCGCGCCCTTGGCAAGTACTGGTGCCACGTCGGCCGCCCAGGACATCTCCAACATTCGAAAAGCCTTCACAAACTTTAGTGACCTCTACAAAACCGGGCTTCCCACCACGGCGGCCATCAAAGCAACACTGTCGGCAAGCTTTCTTCAGGCAGATGAAGACGGGACCTCGTTTGCCAATGGTGCCGCTGGTTTTTCGGACCTGGTTGGCGGACAGTTAACCAATATCAGTATCACCCGGATCGACTACGCCTATAACGGTGGGGCGACGCCTTTGGCCTATGTTACTTTAGACGTCTTAGATAAAAACGGAGCCTCGCTGGGCTACCAAAAAAACTTCAAAGCGCTCAAGGAAAGCGATGGGGTTTGGCGTTTCCATGGTGACCAAAGAGTGCTTCAAATCGGGGGGCATGTTCATCTGTTTCGCAAAAATGGCTGCACCACCGTCGGCTTGGAGTTCAACATCGAAGACGTCAACACGGCGAACAGCTCCTCCATCAACTATCTTTTAGTCACTGGCCCCGGTCTACCGGCAAGTGGTCTGAAATATCAGCGACCCTCACTTGGTGGATATTTCACCCTGACCAACAACGTTGGTAACGTGGGAGGCCAATATTATCGAATGGCCTCTGACTGCGTTGGTAACATCACGGCAGGCCTGAACGATGCCACCATTACCGCGATTCCTGACAACGTCGGCTACACGATCAAGGCCTTTGACTCAAGCAATGCTGTAGTGCAAGTCGGTACTGCGGGCACCGGAGTCTATACTGAACGGATGCCAAAGCGGCCGCATACCCTGACCGAGGCCAAAGCCTTGGCCTTTCCCGTCATCACTACATCGACACCTTTCTCCTCCTACAACGGCGGGAGCCTCACGATTAGCGCAACAGGCCTCATCCCAGGGTATCAAGGTGAAGTGTATCTAGGCTTGACGAGCGGACAAGGGCAGCTAGATTATGTTTGGAAAGACGTTATTCCGAATAGCGCCGGAAGCGGTAGTGCGACCATCACGTTGAGCACACCCGCATCGGTTGCCAGTCGGGAAATTCGCTTCTCTACTAAGGATGCGTTTGATCGAACGATCATGAGCGGCCTGTAAGAAGTTCCTTGAGGAGCTCAGCAACGGGGCTTCTCAGGGTGGATCGCCTCCAGCTATTCCAAAAGCGAGGGTTGTTGTTCGGTCAGTAGTGCGAGCCATCCGAAGGCGTAGCAACTGGTCATAACAATGATGAGGGCGGGGAAAATCCGCTTGATGCGGCGGGCGTAAAAATCCCAGAAGCTGAACGTGCCCGCGCTGAGTCGCTCAAGAAGAATTGATGAAATCAAATAGCCCGAGATCACAAAGAAAATATCAACGCCGATAAAGCCTGCGCTCAAAGCATGTGGGAAGGCGTGGAAGATGACAACCAGCAAGACGGCCACGGCTCGCAGCCCGTCGAAATCGGAACGGTAATCAATCTTCACTCAGCCGCCCAATCGGGTGATGTTTTGAGCAGAACGTACCCCCAGCGTGAAGGCTTCTTCGAATACCGAATACCCGGCAAGATCACTATGCGCGAAGCTCAAGTGCGCGTTGGGCTTGAGGAGCTGCGCTCTCGCGGTGCGCAACGATTCGCTGTGCCAACCTGGCTTGGGCACTGCCATGGCATGACCAAATCTTGTAACATCAAAGTGTTGTAGCCGCTCCCGAAAGTCGGGATGCGCTGTCTGCAGTTCTTGCGTTGTGCTGGTGAGCCACGATGCCCAGGGCCGATCGAGCAATTGCTGTTTAACGTCCCGCCCGTCACCAAGCGCCTGGTAGTAGGTGAGTACCGTGGGGCCACTGGTTTGACCCAGGCTTTGATGCCCCGCGTTGACGTAGCCTAAACCTTGCCCACCATAGATCACATTGTCCCAGGCGGGCGCCGCCCCGCCAAGGTCTCTTAGCTCTCGATCTAGATAGGCATTGCCCACCATCCAACTGGAATGATCAATGGCTTTACTGACCACTTGTAGCGCCGTGAGCGTGTTGCTATCGTGACTGCTGTGCGCGACCAGCCTCTGACTCAAGAACAAGGGCAAGGCCATAATGCAGTGTTCGCAATCCCATTGTTCGAT
Source organism: Betaproteobacteria bacterium (assembly GCA_043767985.1). GTDB lineage: Bacteria > Pseudomonadota > Gammaproteobacteria > Burkholderiales > Burkholderiaceae_E > JAPOKJ01. The sequence goes on along the minus strand of JAYVKZ010000228.1, from coordinate 28,616 downwards.
GTTGCTTCGTTCAGTGTTTTCATGATGAAGTGCCGAGATACGAAGGCCGTGATCTCTCGTCTCTACCTGGACACCTAACCTTCGAGTATGAATTCTGTCGCCCAACATGGCGGCAATTTTTTCGCTCAGCCAACCGTTGCCCTGGGGCCAAGTAAAGACACCATGGCTGGCAGAAACTTCCTCTGCGCTGGTGTCGCCGGGGGCTTGAAATCCGTGGCGCGAGGCAAAGTAATGAACGCCAGCCCAGGCCGAGACACTGGTTGCGCCTGCACCATAATCGTCACGACAGCAATAGTCCAAATACCAGTGCAAATGTGGGTCGTCGAAGCCTTGTTGGCCCAACCAAGTTTTGAAGCTCAAGCGATCTAAAGCATGGCGCTCAATCATACGCGCCGCCGTAGTGGCCTGATCCGAGGTGGCTCCCATGGGCAGTTGAAATCCACCACGCTGTTGAAAACCCTTGATCAGTTCGCTAAATCCTCGGTAGGCGCGCAAGGTGGGCTCAGCGACATCGGCGACGGGAAGTAGCCCTTCTTGCCAAGCCCCATTAAAAAATAATCGCTCTTGCGGGCTATGGCATAAATGGCGCTCCCCTTCCGCGCTGACCTGCCACCGCCCGGATCTCAGGTGCATTAAGCCCAGGTCCGACAGGAGTAGGCGAACCGCTTCCAGGCCATCGACCTCACCGGACCTCGAAGTCTGAGCGCCGAGGGGCACGGGCAGGTAGTGAGCGCCCATCGGACAGGCCATGTTTTGAATGCGAAGTGAACGACTATTGCCGCCAACATCTTTCTCGAGTTCGAGCACCACAAAATCGCTGATGCCTTGTTGACGTAGACTCCAGGCCGCGCCAAGTCCGGCAATGCCCCCGCCAAGAATGACGATCTTGGCCTGCCTCTGGATGACTTGGCCTTCTGGGCTTGAGCCGATTCTTAGACGATGACCGCTCGCAAAATCTGGCCCTACAAAACCGCCTTGGGGACGGCCGATCGAGCGCTCGCAGCCGCTGAGCGGAACACTTGCAGCGCTGGCACCCGCGCCAAGCTTGATACCCGTTCTTAAGAAGCCACGGCGACTCAATGCAGAACCTTGCCCCATTCCGATTCGAAGGTGCGCACCAAGACTTGATTGTGCAGGCGATTAACCTCCGTCGGTACTCTAGCCATGTCAAGCGGGAAGTCAAAAAGCGTGGGTAGGCTAGCCAGGCTCAAAAACCTTAACTCTGGCGGTAAGGTGGTTGGCATGCGCCAAGGGCGACGACTAGCCACGATAAAGCCCCATTCGCCAAAGCTTGGCACATGAGCGTGATAGGGTGTGGCGGTGAGGCCCACGCTTTCAATCGTGGTGACCACTGTCCAAAAACTACTACGTGCCACCAGTGGCGAAGTACTTTGAATGACCGCATAGCCCGAGGCCGCAAGCTTTCTTTGTAAGAGGGTGTAGAAGCTATGAGTATAGAGCTTGCCTAGTGAGAAGTTGCTGGGGTCTGGAAAGTCAACAACGATGACATCGAAGGCCTCGCTATTGTCGTTCTCAAGCCATTGATAGGCATCGCTATTGATAATGCGTACGCGCTTATCGCGCAGGGCGTTACTGTTCAGTTTGAGAAGCATGGGTTCTCTTGAAAAGAGATCCGTCATCGTTGGATCCAATTCAACCAAGGTCACGCTCTCTATGCCGGGGTATTTTAGAATCTCGCGCACGGCCATGCCGTCGCCGCCGCCCAGCACAGCAATGCGTTTAGGTGCGCCATGGGCCGACATGGCTGGATGTACTAGTGCTTCGTGATACCGGTATTCATCGCGCTCAGCAAATTGCAGATTGCCATTGAGAAACAAACGAGCGCCTTGCTTGCCCTGGGTGACCACCACGCGTTGATAACTCGAGCTTGTCGCGAACACCATGCGGTCCGAATAAAACTGCTCTTCTAAAGTGGTTGTCAATTGGTTTGAACCTATCCAAGCCGCGACCAATACGGCGATCGTGGCCAGCGCAGCGCCGGTGTGCGCTCGTTGCGCCCGGATTTCATCTTTGAACAAGTGCAATGTCCAGAGCGCCACTCCGGCATTGAGCAAGCCAAACAACAGCCCGCTACGAATCAGTCCTAGCTTAGGCACGAGTAGCAAGGGAAAGGCGATTGAGACCGCAAGCGCGCCGAGGTAGTCGAAGGTCAACACTTGAGAAACCAAGTCCTTCAAATCGTAGCGCTTGTTAAGAATCCGCATCACCAAGGGAATCTCAAGGCCGACGAAAAACCCTACCATGAGCACGAGGCCATACAAAAAAAATCGAAACGGGCCGGGAGCGATGCTGTGGGCTAGAAATAGGGCCGCCGGCATTAGACCGCCCACGACACCGACTAGAAGTTGAATCCGCAAAAACTGTGCAGGAAGTTGCCTGATGATAAAGCGCGACGCATAGGACCCCAGCCCCATCGCAAACAAGTAGGTACCAATAATCGTACTGAACTGGAGGATCGAGTCGCCCAGCAAATACGACGCTAAGGCACCTGCAGCCAACTCATAAAGCAGGCCGCAGGCGGCGATGACAAAAACACTAAAAAGTAGTGTGGCTTCAGCCATGTATTGCGGCGGCGACAATAATCGAGATACCTAAGCACATGGCGGCGACCACAATGGCCAGTGCCAAGTTCTTCTTCTCGATCAACTCGCTCCACAGGTCATAGGGTGTGATCTTGTCGATCACAATAAAACAGAACCAAAATACAAACACACCGACGAAGGCGAAAAGAATTGAGTTCAGAAACATACCCGTTTTAAACCATTCCATGATTGATTCTCCATTCAAATTGATTCATTTATGTCCACCACCGCTACTGCTCCCGCCACCGTACGAACCACCCCAGCCACGTGCTCCCGACCCAGTCGAACTACTGGAAGTGGCGCAGTTCTGAAAGCTGGGGTCGCAATCACTTTGGATACAACGTGAAAGCATCAGCACGACGATGATAATGATCACTGCCAGAATAATGATCGCTTTCAGCGAGATGCTTGAACTAGATACGGGTGTGATGTCTGGTCGCAGCACGGCCGCCGAGTTGGGAGCAAAAGCTTGAGCGACTTCAGCACTATCGACCGGATTACTTCTCGACCAAGTGACTTCCTGATTCGTTTGCTCGCGAACCAAGGTGGTCGCTTTACTAACAAATTCCGAGACTTGGGCAGTCGCCCCACGCTTGACCTGCCAATAAAACTCACCCGCTACAAAGTTCACTTCGGCTGCGTAGCTTTCCTTGAGGCGATACACGGTGCCAAGGTAGGTGGCATTCTGGCCATTCCCAGACACTTTTCCTGACCCAGAGAGCGGTCGACTGATTGACCAGCCTTCTTGCGTGTCCGCCAGAAAGGCGAACCCCTCCGTCTGGTTGAACATCAAATACTCTTCCCAGCCGAAGGTCTCATCGGGCGCCGAGATCGCCTTGCCTATCATGCTCACGTACCCCACCAATTGCCAATCCGTGCCCTTGAGCTTGCCTGTGGTACCGAGAGCAAGCGTGGGCTGAATGGGTTCATTTTGCAGCGCACTCACCACCTCCTGGCCCACACCCTGACTGGTATCGATCAGGCTATTGCAAGAGGCGCAGGTGAGGCTCTGGGTCGTCTCTAAATTGAGGCTGACGTTGGCGCCACAGTGAGGGCACGCAAATTGTCGTGCGCCTTTGATGGTCGCTTGGCTGTTGTCGCGCAAGCCCTTGAGTTTCAGAGCTTCTAACTTAACGGCCGAGCCTAGATAGGCGCTCGGGCTTTTCGGGTCGCTGTAATCGAGCGAAAGAATCAAGCCCTCGGGATTGCGCAACTCAACAATTGTAAAGGGTTGCTGCAGCGGCACCATCTTCGGCAGCTCACCTTGGCCGCTCGCCAAATGGGCTTCCGTGATGGCCGCAACCTCGAAGCTGCGGCCAGCAAGTACCCTCTGTTGATTGAGTTGCAAACTCTCGTACGTAGGCAGGTCCGCACCTGCCGAGACGGGTGCCATCCAAACGAACTGGCCGTTGTCTTCCGAAAGCCAAGCCCCTGCCGTTTGTAATGCTTGGCCGGTAACTTCTCCCGACGCAGCGTTGCCTTGGCGCGAATCAACTACATTGTCGAACCAACAGTACCATTCGCTCCACAGACCTTCCTTCCAAGCATACTGCAGCCGTCCAATGACGGTGAAGGCTTGGCTTTGAAACTGACCGGTGGCCCCAAGCTGTAGGGGGCTATAGTCATCAAACAGTGCTGAAAGTTTGCCTAATGATTTGAGGCTTTCACCGTCACGCACCACAGTCGTGGCGCAGTAGTTGCACACCGCATGGGTCGATGCGGCGCTTCGAAATTCAAGCGGCGCCCCGCAGCCTGGACAGTTGGATCGCCAGGCGCGTTGCGACTTGCCGCTAGAGGGGGCCATTGAAGCGTTTAGGCGAGGCTGTCCTAAACGGGTAGGTTAGACGAGCTTCTTGAGTAACTCTGCTTTTTTGGTCGCAAACTCTTCTTCAGTGAGAATGCCTTTGTCTTTGAGCTCAGCGAGCTTTTCAAGTGTGGCCATCACCTCTTCTGGTTTCAGCCCCGTGCTCGCTGCCACACCGGCTGCAGCGGGCGCCGCATGCAACCCTGCTTGCAAGTTTTGCGCAAGTACTTGGCCAAGGGCAACCCCTGCGCCAAGTCCCATGGCGTCGCCAGCGATGCCGCCACCGCCACCGCCACCTTGCACCATCGAGGGAATGGCTTGAGCGGTTTGGTACTGCATAAACTTGCCCATGTCGTTGCCAACCATACCCATGCCAATGCGCTGATCCAAAATTTTTTGCAAGTCCTCGGGTAAGGAAACGCTTTGTACGGTCATGGTGTCGAGTTTCAAGCCCATGGACTCAAAGCTACTGGCAATGGTCGCCTTCAGCGCATCAGCCATGGCGATTTGATTGGCCGCCAAATCAAGGAAAGGCACGCCGCTCGCTGCAATCGCATTACTGATATTTTGCAGGATCAGGCCTTTCAACTGACCGTCCAGCTCTTCGGTCATGTAGCGATCTCGCGTACCGCTAATTTGCGTATGGAACTTGCTGGGGTCCACCAGGTGAAAACTGTAGTTACCAAAGGCCCGCACCCGCACCGCGCCAAAATCCTTGTCGCGAATCGTGACCGGTTGGGGCGTGCCCCACTTAAAGTCTAGCTGGCCGCGAGTGGAGAAAAAATACACATCACTTTTGAAGGGCGACTCAAACAACTTATCCCAGTTCTTCAGATAAGTGAGCACCGGCAGCGTTTGTGTGGTGAGCTTGTGCATGCCCGGCCCGAACACATCGGCAATCTTGCCTTCATTCACGAACACGGCCATTTGGGATTCGCGCACCGTTAACGAAGCCCCGTTTTGAATCTCCATACCTTCCATAGGAAAGCGCCAGGCCAAGGTGCCATCACTGTCTTCAGTCCATTGAATAACATCAATAAACTGCTTTTTGATGAAGTCCATCAAGCTCATGATCGCTCCTCGGGGTAGTTGTTATGAAGGTAAAGCAAAACGTTGCGACAGCAAGGCGCTGTTGCGCGCCCCGCTCAATTAGACCACTCTAAGGGTAATGGACTCAAGCCCCGACACGCTGCCCAACATGATGTCGCCTTGAACGACGGCCGCGACACCCTCTGGGGTGCCGCTATAAATCAAGTCGCCCGGTGCTAATTCCCATGCGGCTGAAAGATGCTCGATGATCTCGCCAATGTTCCAGATAAGCTTAGTCACAGTGCTGCGCTGCTTGTCTTTGCCGTTGACTTGCACAAATATCTCAGCGTTTTCAACTTCGCCCGCTGCTGCGGCTGGCGTGATTGGGCCGATCGGTGCGCTATCGTCAAACCCCTTGCCAATATCCCAAGGACGCCCGAGTTTTTTGGCTTGGCCCTGAAGATCGCGACGAGTCATGTCAAAACCTACGGCGTAGCCGTAGATGTGCTTCTTGGCATCGGCCGCTTTAATGTTCTTGCCGCCCGTACCAATACACACGACCAGTTCGATTTCATGCTGGAAGTCTTTCGTCTGGCTTGGGTAGGGCAGATCGACAGTTTTGCCCTTAGGCACGACCACCGTCGCATCGGCAGGCTTCATGAAGAAAAAAGGTGGCTCACGGCCAGTAAAACCCATTTCCTTGGCATGCTCGACATAATTCCGACCCACGCAATAAATTCGGTTGACGGGGAAAGTGTCGGCGCTGCCCACAACAGGGACGGCCACTGTGGCGGGAGGAGTGATAACGTAACTCATGAATTTCCTAGGCAAATTAGCGGGACGCGCTATTCTAAGTCACCTAGCAGAAGTGACTGGCCTTCCAAATTCAGTTCTGGCATCGGCTTGCTTGGTTTTACCCTAGGCTTAACGCCCGGCGATCAGTTCGCCGCGGCGACCGAAGGGTGACGCAACATCGCTTTTAGTACCAACTGCGATGATGGCGGTGGTGATGTCCGTAGCCTCGACCTGGGTGGCCGTAGTAACCGGGCCCAACGACAACAGGCGCGGGCACCACGTAGGCGGGCCGATTGATGACCACGGGAGCCTGATAAATGACCTGGGGCTGCTGATAGACGACCTGAGGTTGTTGGTAGATTATTTGCGGTTGTTGATAAACCACCTGAGGCTGCTGATACACGACCTGGGGCGGGTAATAAGGCCGACCGACCGACACAGCACCGTACACGCCTGGGGCCACCATGCCACCAATATTCAGCGACACATTGCCATGCGCAAAGCTCGTCTGGCTGGCTGCTAAGCCCAAGCCCAAGGCAAGTGTGGCGACGGTACAAAACAGTTTGGACGACACCGAAGCAGGAGTTTTCATAGCGATACCAACGAAATAGTGACGGTGACGCCAGTTTGCTCAGCTCCAAGCCTGGTGACAAGCGCAGATACCTTTTGTTACAAGGCTTACAGCGTGGACCCCAAGGTGCCGAAAGGGCAGGGTCTTCGATACAATCTTCGATAGGTGGATTCGGATCTTGAGCTGCGTCCACTGCTAGATCCGGCGCAATCACTTTGCGCTTAAATGAAAGAGAAGATGATGATTCGCTACGCACTTTTCCTGAGCACGATCTTGGTCTTGGCCTCCTGCCAAACCATGCCCCCTCCGGCCCCGCAAAACTTAGGTGTGGGTGCCAAGGCCGCTGATCCAAAAGCCGCCTGTACCGATCTAGTTTCACCAATTGCCAGCAGCGTCATTGGCCTGCCTAGCGGAGCCGCAACGATAGATTCAGCCGTTCTCACCTCAGCGACCTTGCTAGCCGTGGCCGAGCGAGGCCCGACCCCTGCTGCCTTGATCACGCCAGCCAACCCCGATTTTTGTAAGGTGCTGGGTAGCATTGCGCCTGTGGACCCTGCCGCACCACTCATCAAATTTCAAGTGAATTTGCCTATCACCTGGAACGGTCGATCGGTGCAATATGGCGGCGGAGGCTTCAATGGTGTGTTGATTAACGCCCTCGGCCTCATTCCCGCGGCTCGCTTCGATCAGCCTGCGCCCTTGGCTCAAGGCTATGTCACGTATGGGACCGACTCCGGTCATCAGAATCAAGCTGGCCAGCCGCCTCAAACCTTCGCCTTGAATGATGAGGCGCTACTTAACTTCTCGCATGCCTCCTACAAGAAGGTGCGCGACGTCGCCGTAGCGCTGATGCTGCGCGCCTATGGCAGTGCACCGGAAAAGCTCTATTTCGTGGGCAGCTCCGAAGGTGGGCGCGAGGGACTCGCCATGGCCCAGCGCTATCCCAAAGACTTCGATGGTATTTTTAGTCGAGTGCCGGTGATTAACTGGACTGGTTTGCAGCTTTCCGGGACTCGCAACGGCGTTGCGACCATGGGAGAGGGCTGGTTGCGTCCTGCGCAAGTCAAGTTGGTCCATGAAGCCGTGCTCGCAGCCTGTGATCAAGCCGACGGTTTGAAGGATGGCTTGGTGTCGGACGCTGTGGGCTGTAGGGCTCGTTTCGACGTCACCCGACTGCGCTGCGCACCAGGCGCAGTCGGCGATGCTTGTCTAAGTGATGCTCAAGTGCGTGCCGTGCAAATCTTGCATAGCCCGTACAAATATCCGTTTCCGCTCGCCAACGGGGTCACTGAGTATCCTGGTTGGGGCGTCTCAGGTGAAGGAACATCCGCCAACGGGCCAAACGGCGGTTGGAGCGCAAGGTGGTTAGGATCAACCTCCCCCAGCATGCCTGCACAGCCCAGTAACTCCATCGCATGGTTTTATGGCAGCGGCGCATTGCAATACTTTTACGCTCGCGATCCCAAGTACGACGTACGCAATTTCAATGTCGAGAACTTCGCCGCGCGAGTGAAAGAAGTCTCAGCCCTGATGGATTCCACCAATCCCGACCTCAGTGCTTTCCATGCCAGAGGCGGAAAATTGATTGTGCTGGAGAACATGGCGGACTATGCGCAAAGCCCGTATGCTGGTATTCGCTATTACGAATCGGTCGTGGCTAAGCTTGGCTCGGCAACGACTCGCGAGTTTATGCGTCTTTACACCGCGCCCGGCGTGGATCATGTGGGCAGTGGCGCGCCCGCCAATGTTGATATGCTTTCGGCCTTGACGCGGTGGGTAGAAAAAGGCCAAGCACCGGGTGGCTTGCAATTGGTATCGCAAGATCTGAAAGTGCCTTTTGCGGTGACCAATGCTCGGCCTCTTTGCGAGTGGCCGATGTGGCCTCGTTACAAAGGGGGAGATGGTGCGGTCGCGACAAGCTTTGAATGTATTAAAGCGCCTTAGAACGAATTGATGATTCGTTTTTGACGCCCGAATGAGCATGTTCGACACGTTTTATTTGCAAGACAACGGCCGGACTTTAGCGCGGAATGGCGCACGAAAGACCCTGAGAAGAACAATCGCTTCCGCTTCATGAATAATTTGCTCGAGTGGGGTAATATTGCGCCGCTCCCAAGCCGGAAAATCCCCGCTCGGGACTGTAACGCATGCTCGTAATGTTCCTGCTTTGAAGATCATTTCTTGTACATAAGAGGGTGCAGCATACAATGCGATGCCTCACCTGATCTACAAGAAAATGCCCAGCCTCCTGCGTATCGCTCCCGCCATCCCCTTACTCTTCGTTTTCCTCTGGAGTACCGGTTTTATCGGCGCCAAATACGGCCTGCCGCATGCTGAGCCACTGACCTTTCTGTTTTTGCGCTACGTGGCCGTGATTGTCCTAATGACGCTTTTGGCGTTCGCTAGCAGAGCCGTTTGGCCCAAGACGGGTAAGCAGTGGTTTCACTTGGGTGTGACTGGCGTTCTTGTCCACGCGATCTACTTGGGAGGCGTGTTTACGGCGATCTCGAAAGGTTTCCCGGCAGGGCTTGCAAGTTTGGTGGTCGGGCTCCAGCCACTCCTGACGGCCTTCGTCGCCGGTGGCCTGCTCAAGGAAAAAGTTGCCGCACGTCAATGGTTGGGTTTGGTGTTGGGGCTTGCGGGCATTACCCTGGTGTTGTCGGGGAGACTTCAATCCGGATTTGTCCTTGGGGGCTTGGGCTTCGCACTACTCGCCCTCGTCGGCATCACCGCAGGAACCTTGTATCAAAAGAAGTATTGCCCCAATTTCGATTGGCGCACCGGTGCCGTCGCGCAGTTCATTCCGACAGCAGCGTTGACCTTTATCGGGGCGCTCGCGACCGAGAGTTTCCGCGTAGCATTTGTCCCAGATTTCATTTTCGCGCTGTCCTGGCTGGTGCTCGTACTCTCGTTCGGTGCGATGACCCTGCTCAATTACCTAATTCGCTCCGGCACCTCGGTCAATGTCGCTGGTCTTTTCTACTTGGTGCCGGCCAGTACAACGGCGATTGCTTGGCTGATGTTTGGAGAACAGCTTAGCGTTCTTGCCTTGATCGGAGTACTGGTGACCATCATTGGCGTGTATCTTTCTCGTAAGTAGTCCTCAATTTCTAAACCTGCGATATAAATTTTAGGATCGCCTATGCAAGTCTCTGCAAACTCGCTGTCGCAACATCCGCTTGGTCCGCTAAGTTTGCCTGTCGGCATTCGGTCCAGACAACTCGAGGGGGTGAATGGCCTGTCGATGCATGTGCTCGAAGCGGGTGAGTCCCAAGCAAGTGAGGCCCAAGTGGATCGACCTTGTATTTTGCTGTTGCACGGCTTTCCCGAGCTTGCCTATAGTTGGCGAAAGATCATGCCTGCGCTGGCTGAGGCGGGCTACTATGTGGTCGCCCCCGATCAAAGAGGCTATGGGCGAACTACTGGTTGGGATGCGGACTACGATGGGGATGTCGCCAGCTTTCGCATGATGCACTTGGTACAAGACACGATCGCCCTAGTCCAAGCGCTTGGTTTGAACTCAGTGCAAGCCGTAGTCGGCCATGATTTCGGCTCTCCTCTTGCGGCCTGGTGCGCGTTAACCCATCCGGAGATTTTTGAATCCTTGGTGATGATGAGCGCACCTTTTGGTGGTGCTCCTGGGCCTGCGAATGCATCAAGCATTCACGAGAATTTACGCGCATTGCCGCGCTCGCGCAAACACTATCAGTGGTACTACTCCACGGTTGAGGCTAATGCCGATATGCTCCATGCTGAGCATGGGTTACATGCTTTTCTAAGGGCTTACTACCATTCCAAAAGTGCGGATTGGGCAGGCAATGTCCCGGGGCCACTTCTGGGCTGGACGGCCGATGAGCTGGCCAAACTCCCTACGTATTATGTGATGGACGATGCGCAAAACATGGCGCAAACGGTTGTTCCTTACATGCCGAGCGCTCAGGAGATTGCTGGATGTGCATGGCTGACGGAAGACGAGTTGGCTGTCTATGCGGCGGAATACGCGCGAGTCGGCTTTCAGGGTGGCCTACAGTGGTACCGCTGTGGTACCGATTCGAAGATTGTTGACGAGCTACGCCAGTTCGCTGGACGTACAATCGACGTGCCGTCTCTTTATATCGCTGGTGAAAGTGATTGGGGCATCTACCAAAAGCCCGGTGAGTTTGAGCGTATGCAACGCTCGGGCTGTAGCGATATGCGAGGCTGCCATCTCATTGCCGGTGCAGGGCATTGGGTTCAGCAAGAACAGCCTAAGGAAACCGTGCGCCATATTTTGAATTTCTTAGAGTCGATTCGATGAGAAAGAGAATGTTTGGAGGTTACTTGGTACGTGCGCAAAAGTGGATACTGCCTATGTTGGTTGCCGTTTTGTCTTCGCTTGTCCTGCCACAGTTGAGCCAAGCGGCTTACCCAGATAAACCCATTCGGCTCATCGTTGGGTTCACACCTGGAGGCACGGCTGATGGCGTGGGCCGCATCCTCGCCTCTGCGATGGGGCCGCGCTTAGGTCAGGCGATAGTGGTTGAGAACCGCGCGGGGGCCAATGGCAATATCGCAACCGATCTTGTGCAGCGCGCGGCGCCTGATGGCTACACGATTTTCTTCACCTCAATTGGGCATGCAGTCAATCCCTCGCTCTACAAGGAGGCGAAGTACGATCCTGTCAAAGACTTCACGCCGATTGCGCAGGTACTGAGTGCGCCCAATGTTCTAGTGGTGCCTGCCAGCTCGCCGTTTAACAATGTCAAAGAGCTAATTGCCTTTGCAAAGGCCAACCCTGGCAAGCTCGACTTCGCTTCCTCTGGAGGCGGCGCATCGGTGCATTTGTCGGGCGAGCTTTTCAAGCAACAGGCAGGCATCTACATGGTGCATATCCCGTATCGTGGTTCGGGCAGTTTGCTGCCGGACTTGCTGAGTGGGCAGGTCGCAATGAGTTTCCCTAACCTGCCAACCGCCTTGCCCTTCATTCAAAATGGCAAGCTCAAGGCGCTAGGTGTCACGACCGAGAAACGATCCGCTGCCGCCCCGCAAATTCCTTCGCTGGCCGAAGGGGGTCTACCGGGCTACAACATGTCGACCTGGTACGGTTTGATTGGCCCCGCCAATATGCCGCCCGATGTTGTGCGTCGTTTGAACCTGGAGCTACGCAATGTGCTGCAAGACCCGCAGGTCAGAAGTAAACTCGTGGCGCAAGGTGTCGACCCAGTGACTGGCACGCCGGAAGCCTTTGGAAGCTTCATCGAAAACGAAACGAAGAGCTGGGCAGCCCTACTCAAAAAGATTAAAGTCGATCTCAACTAAGGAGTCTCTATGGCCTACAATTTATTCGATCTCCAAGGCAAAGTGGCCTTAGTCACTGGTGGCAATTCCGGCATTGGTTTGGGCATGGCGAAAGCCCTGACCCAAGCGGGTGCGACCGTCGCCATCTGGGGCACCAATGTTGAGAAAAACGAGAAAGCCCGAGCGGAGCTGGAAGCTGTCGGCGGTAAGGTCCTCGCGCTGCAATGTGACGTGGGCGACGAACAAGCCGTCGAGGCCGCCTTCGCCTTGACCCTCACCAAACTCGGTCGTGTGGATGCCTGCTTCGCCAATGCCGGTGTGTCGGGCAAGGGTGTGAAATCCTTTACTGAGATGACGAGCGACGAGTGGAACCGCGTGATGCGCGTCAATCTCGATGGTGCGTTCTATACGATGCGCGCTGCTGCGAGGCATATGGTGGAGCGCGGCGGTGGCGGTACCCTAGTGGGTACAGCATCCCTTGCCGCCATTGAGGGGGCTGCACGCTCTGAACACTACGCCGCAACCAAGGGCGGGCTAGTCTCAATGGTGCGCGCATTGGCCGTGGAGTTTGCACGGCACGGTATTCGGGCCAATTCCATTTTGCCGGGCTGGATTGAAACCGACATGACGTCCAAAAGCATCGGCAACGAAAAGTTCGTCAGCAATGTGATGCCTCGCATTCCGATGCGTCGTTGGGGTCAGGGCGCAGACTTTGGCGGCATCGCGGTATATCTAACCAGTGACGCTTCTACGTATCACACGGGTGACACTTTCTTGATTGATGGTGGCTACGCGCTATTTTGAAAGTTTTATTTTTGCACTGGTGATGTCTACGCTGTGCGTAATGGTCGTTTTGTCATTGTCGTTTTGAGTTGGCTCTTTAAGTGAATCTTTGTCATGTCTGAAATTTGGCGTCTCTCCGCTTCTGAACTCGCACACCAGGTGCGGAGTCGCACTGTCTCCGCTCGTGAAGCCGCGCAAGCGGCTCTAACCCGTTGTGAGCAGGTGAACCCGCGCATCAATGCGGTGGTGCAAAGCGACCCGGAGGCGGTATTGCAACGTGCCTCGGCGCTCGACCAACGAATTGCAGCGGGCGAAGATGTTGGCCCCTTGGCCGGCGTACCGGTCACCGTCAAGGTCAATATCGATCAGGCAGGGTTTGCGACCACCAATGGCGTCAAACTTCAGAAGGACTTGATCGCCAAAGAGAACAGCCCCGTTGTGGACGCGTTTTTAAAGGCCGGTGCAATTATTGTTGGGCGGACCAATGCACCAGCCTTTTCCTATCGCTGGTTTACAAATAACTTATTGCACGGGCATACCTTCAATCCCCGTGATCGCAGCCTGACTCCCGGCGGCTCCTCCGGTGGTGCAGCGTCAGCCGTTACGGCAGGTATCGGCCACTTAGCCCATGGCACGGATATCGCCGGGTCAATACGCTATCCGGCGTATGCCTGCGGTGTGCATGGACTGCGGCCAACCCTAGGTCGCATTGCTGCCTACAACGGTACGGTCGGCGACCGGGTCATCGGTCCGCAATTAACCGCCGTGTCTGGCCCGATTGGTCGAACCATCGCCGATCTGCGCTTAGCCCTCGAAGTACTTTCTGTGCGAGATCTGCGCGATCCTTGGTGGGTGCCCGCACCCCTGGTCGGGCCCACGAGGGACAAGCGAGTCGCGCTGTGTTTCGCACCGGATGGTATGGAGGTGAGCAACGAAGTCGTCGCCGCATTGCGTGATGCTGCGAGCCGACTGCGTGATGCAGGCTACGTGGTTGAAGAAGTGGCGAACACACCGGCCTTCGCCGAGGCCGCGAGCTTGCAGACCAAGCTTTGGTTAGGCGACGGCTTTGACGGCATGCTGGCCGCTGCCGAGAAGGAGGGTGACCCTGGTGCTCTAGCCGCTTTGCGTGGACAGGCCGACCAAGTACGCGGCGTGACTTTGAGTGATTACTCAGCCATTTTGCTCCGCCGCGCCACCTTGTTGCGAAGTTGGGAGCAGTTCTTGGCAGGTTATTCCGCGCTTCTCATCCCAGCGAGTGGCGAGCCCCCGTTTCCTGATAACTTGGATCTCAAAGACGCTCAAAGCTATCAAAGAGTATGGCGTGCGCAAATGACTCAAGTCGGTTTGCCCTTTATGGGCTTGCCTGGCCTCACAGTCTCGACGGGCATGAATGGCAGTGTACCCATTGGGGTGCAGTTGGTCGCGGGTCGATATCGGGAGGACCTCTTGCTAGAAGTGGGTGAAGAGATTGCAAGGCGCGGTGCCCCTGCGTCGCCTATTGATCCAGTCTAGCTTGAAACTTCGCGCCATGACCTTGGCCTATGTATGAAGTATAGGCTATGCTTTTGCTGGTTAAAAGCGCATTGTCAACTTGGGTCAGATGTGCTGAAATCTAGCCCTTGAAGGCGTAGCAAGAGCGCATCAATCCCAGAACCTACCGCGCTATCACCGCGCCAAACGACATGCTGATCCGAGCGGCAAATAACCATGGCATGTCTGTACTCTTGCGGCTTAGCTTCATTCGCTAAATCGAGCACGTGTAATGGAATCCCCAAATCTTTAGTCGCATTGATCAATTCGCCCGCCTGTGAAGCATCGCCAAAGCAAAGCAAGGTATAAACCGGACCAAAAGCGTCATACAAGGAGCGTCCATCCTTCAGCCAAAAATGCGGGGCCCGGCAACCAGGGACCGTCGACGCCGTGAAGCCTCCCATGGAGTAAGCGGGCGGGCTTTCTTCGTCGTAACTAATGATCGGTGAGCCTGCATAAAAGTAGCCAAAGTTCAAACCCGCGCAGCAAAACTGCTGGACGTTAAGTTCGTAGGCATTGGCTCCAATTTCGGCGCGCAAAGTATCGCCAGTCGCGCCAGACTCCTCGATGTTGTGCGGGATCGCGCGCTTCATCTTTATGACTTGCTGAGCATGGTTCATGGCGAATTGCGACACCTGCTCGGTAATCGGTTGTCGCTCTGCTTCGTAGGCATTGAGAATCGCCTCATCAGCCCAGCCCTGCAAATGGGCCGCCAGTAGCCAAGACAAGTTGAGTGCGTCAGCGATCCCCGCATTCATGCCGTATCCTGCGTAGGGCATCCACAAATGCGCTGCGTCGCCTGCCAGGAAAACCCGATCGTTACGAAAACGATCAGCCACCAAACGACGACCTACCCAATCTTCCTTACTGATGACGTCGTACTCAAAATCTGGACCCACACCGAGAATGTCTCGCAAGCTTTGGTCACGATCAACCGAATCGAATTCAGGCTCGTCAGGGCTTAAATGATTGTGAATCAGCCAAGTCTCCTTGCCATCGATGGTAAACACCGATCCACTGCGTCTTGGGTTCATGGCATAGCAGGACCAAGCCTTTTTGCCTGGCACCATCTCCATTAGTTTGGGGGCGCGTATATAGGTGGACTGCACACGCTGAATAATCGCCGTGCCCTCTAGCTTTGCGCCCATTTGCTTGCGCACTTCGGAGCGACCGCCATCGCATCCCACCATGTACGTGGCGCGAATTTCTTGCTGGACACCGGTGTCAAGATTCAAGGCGGTGGCTGTAACACCTGCGCTGCCCTGCTCAAAGGTGGTGACTTGGGTGCGATTGAGTAAGGTGACACCTTTTAAGGCAGCGGTGTGCTCCAAAAGTATGGGTTCCAGAAAAATCTGGTTGATGCGGTGTGGCGGTTCGGGCGTTGGCCACCAAGCATCAGGCCCCTCAGTCTGCGTGTAGCGATCTTCGCGGCAGGGAATCGGAATACGGGTGAGTTCTGTGCCTGTGACGCTGGTACGAAACACCACATCGTTGGGGTAATCACGCGGCAAGCCAGCATCACGGACTTTTTGTGCGACACCCAAGCGACGGAATTGCTCCATGGTGCGGGCAGCGACGTGGTTGCACTTTACGTTGGGAGGCTCGGCGTAGTAGCGAATCTCGGCAATCACGACCTGGATGCCGCGTGAGGCAAGGTCCATCGCTAGGGTGAGGCCGACCGGTCCTGCTCCGACGATCAGGACGTCAGTGCTCAAGGTATCAGTGTTCAATGCATTTTGGTTTTGGGTCATGAGGTTTGAATCATTGCTCAAGGTGAAGCACTGCTAACGTTGAAACACTAGGAAAACGTTAGAGCGTTATTCGAGTTTGGTGCCGGAGAGCTTGATCACCTTAGCCCACTTTTGAATTTCCGACCTAATGTATTGCTCAAACTCTTCCACCTTGCTCGGCGAGGGTTCAACGCCCATGCCGCGCATCGTGTTTCGAATCTCAGGGTCGTTGAGTGCCGCAACAATCTCGGCATTCCAGCGATTAACAATTGCCACCGGGGTGCCAGCAGGCGCCACGAGACCAAACCAGCCCGTGGATTCGTAGCCTGGCACACCGGCTTCGGCCATGGTCGGTACTTCAGGGAGCATGGGTAGGCGCTGGGCACTGGTGACAGCGAGCGCTAATAACTTGCCGGCCTTGATCTGTTGCAACGCAGAGGTGAGATCGACAATCGCCAAGGGAATTTGACCTGCCATGGTGTCGACGGCTGCGGGGCCAGAGCCGCGATAGGCGATGTCAACCAGGTGGATACCAGCCATCTGCTTAAAGAGTTGACTGGAAAGGTGCATTGCCGTTCCGTTGCCACCATGACCTATGGAGAACTTGCCCGGCGACTTCTTCGCTTGAGCGATCAGTTCATGTAAAGTTTTGGCAGACAACGAGGGATGCGCAATCAACACAAAGGGGATGCCGGCCAGCATCGATACGGGTTTGAAATCCTTGACTGGATCGAAGGGCATTTGCGGGTAGAGACTCAAGTTCGCCGTCAAACCGCCTGCTGCGCCGACGCCTAGGGTGTAACCATCAGGTGCTGCTTTGGCGACTGCGGTGAGACCAATATTTCCACCCGCACCGGGTCGATTGTCGACCAATACCTGTTGACCGAGCTTTTCATTCAAGCGCGGGACGAGTAAGCGCACTACATTATCGGTGCTACCGCCGGGGGGGAAGGTCACCACCATACGAATGGGCTTGCTGGGATAGTCCGACCCTGCGGTTTGAGCTTGGGCTGGGCATGCTATTGCCAATACTCCGCAAACAATCATCGCTTGGGCCAGGGATGCAGCGACCACCGAGTGGCCGCAGCGTCGTCGCATCAGGAGAGCATGGAGCTTCATTTAATGACAGCACCGTAAATTAAGTTCTTGAACATCATGCGGGTGTAGCCGCGTGTACCCGGTCCGGCCGTCATGATCACGCCGACGATACGCTCCTTCGGGTCAATGGTAAAGCTGGTACCGCCTGCGCCCGCCCACATCGCATCACCCGTGCTGCCAGGAGCTACACCAAGGCCGTCTTGTCTGCGCACGGCAAAGCCAAGGCCAAAGCCATAGCCTGGGCCGGTGCTAGAAATCGGGGACCCGGTGGTGCCTTGCGAATGGTCAGAGAGCATGTACTCCACCACTTTCTTGGACAGAAATCTTTGGCCTTTGAACTCGCCGCCGTTGGCGATCATTTGTAAAAACAAGTAGTAATCATAGGCAGTAGTGACGGCGCCAGCGCCACCCCGTAAATATCTGAGACTTGGGTCTTTCTCAATGCGGGCCGAGTCCCAAACTGCTTTCTTCAGCGGGTCGGCATCGAAGGCATCGGCGAGTCGTCCGAGATCGCGAGCTTGTGCTTGAAAGCTGGTGTCCTTCATGCCCAAGGGTTTGAACAGCATAGCGTCCAGCAGAAGATCCAGGCGTTTGCCGGTCACTCTTTCCAACAAGATGCCCAGCACGTCGCTTGAGATGGAATACTCCCAATGGGTTCCGGGATGCGAGGCAAGGGGAATTTTTCCAAGCTCACTGATGAACTGGTTGGCGCTGATATCTTTCTCCCGCGATTCAATATCAACTTTTACATAGGCCTCGCCGACTGATTTCACCGAGGCCGAGCCCGAGTACACAAACCCTGAGGTATGGCGCAGGAGATCTTGCACCGTAATTTCACGGCGCGCAGGCACTAGCGTTTCAACGGTCACCGTACCGGAAGCATCGCGCTGCGCTGTCGCAACCTTCATGTCTTTCAGCTCAGGCATCCATTTCGAGATCGGGTCGCCCATCTGCAGGCGGCCTTCTTCCATTAACATCATGGTGGCCACCGACACAAAAGGCTTGGTCATCGAATAGGCTCGAAACACTGCCTCCTTGGGCATGGGCTTGGTTTTATTGTTGTCCAGAAAACCATTGGCCTCAAAATGCACGATCTTGCCGTCGCGTGCAATTAAGGTGACGGCTCCCGGCACCGTACCTCGGGCGATTTCGCTGGTCACGACTGGGCCAATGCGCGCCAAGCGCTCGGAGGACATGCCCACCCACTCTGGGTTTGAGGTTTGACCTGCCACTGTAGTTGCGAACAAAAGGAGGCCAGAGAGGCCGACCAGGCGGGCCGTTCGAACGATGCCTTGATTGAATACTGCCGCTCGATGGAGATTCGCGTCTGCAATACTATGATTCGCGCGGTGATTCATACCTTGATACATGGGGACTCCTGCCTGTTTTGATCTTACATCTTTGGAAAAAGAATACCACCGGGTGGGCTGGATTTTGCTGTGCTGTGCCATTCGCTGCCCCACCCCTGTACGATCTCGCCTTTGGCTAGCCAACCCAAGCTTGCAATATTAGTGATTCAAGATCTCATTTCTTCGCCGCTCAGTAGCTCACCGGTAGTTCCGCTGCGCTCGCCACCTCGTATCTTGTTGGCGCCCATGGAGGGTATGCTGGACTGCGTCTTGCGCGATATTCTGACGCGCATTGGTGGTGTGGACAGTTGTGTCTCTGAGTTCATTCGAGTGACCAACACGTTGTTGCCGAAGCGCGCCTTTGTCCGGGTGATTCCGGAGCTTCTAAACGGTGGCCGAACTTTGGCCGGGGTGCCGGTGCTGGGGCAACTGCTCGGCTCGGACCCTATATGCTTAGCGGACAATGCAGGGCAACTCGCCTCCCTCGGCCCGGCAGGGATCGATCTCAATTTTGGTTGCCCGGCGAAGGTGGTGAATCGCCATGGCGGCGGTGCCATGCTCTTACAAGACCCAGAACTCCTTCACCGTATCGTCGCTGAGGTGCGTCGGGCCGTGCCGTCTACGATGGCCGTCTCGGCCAAGATGCGTCTAGGTTACATGGATGATTTGCGTGCAGAAGAGTGTGCTCAGGCGATTGCGGATGGCGGTGCCAGTTCAATCGTTGTGCATGGTCGCACCAAGGCGCACGGCTATCGACCCCCCGCCTACTGGGATCGCATTGCCGACGTGCGGTCAAGTGTGAAGATTCCTATTGTGGCCAATGGCGAAATTTGGACGGTTGAAGATGCGCAAGCCTGCCGCGAAGTCTCTGGTTGCCAAGACATCATGATTGGTCGCGGCATCGTCGCAGATCCTGGTCTCGCTTGGGCGATACGTCGACGCGACGCAGCGCAAGGCGGTCAGCCTTCTTCGCAATTTTCAGAGCTACGCTTAGTGAATTGGAAAGTGATTGCGCCGTTACTGCAAGAGTTTTGGGACCTCGTCAAACCTCGAGTGATCCCGAAGCACCGTGCCGGACGCTTAAAACAATGGCTCAACTTGATGAGGCGAGTCCATCCTGAGGCGCAGACGATGTTTTCAGTCTTACGAACCATGAATGATTCGGCTTCGGTGGAGCGCTACTTGCATGATCACCAAAATTTAGCATCAGGGTCCCGCACCAATAGGCTCAAAGTCGAGGGGGCGACCCTTGCCGCGTCATGATAATGGTGAAGTAGCGTGTGGCGAGCCGACGACTTTAGCCGCCAACAAGCTGTTGATTTCCGAGCTTGGCAAACCCTTAGCTCGAAGTAGTGCAAGCGTATGTGCGCCCAATTCGGGAGCGGCCTGTCGGGTGCCCGCAGCGTCATGCAAGGTTCGGTGCCCTACGTTCAGGGTACGTACTTGTGTTTGACCATGAGTGAGAGGTGAATCGTCTATTCTATGGTGATATTCGCAGCTTTCACGACCGTTCCCCAGCGAGACAGCTCACTTTGCAAAAAACGATCAGCCGCCTCGGGCGAATTGCCGATCACTTCAGAGCCGCCGTCGATCAGTTTTTGCCGAATCTCAGGGAGCGCAAGAATCTTGGATATTTCGGCATTGAGCTTGACCACAATGTCCTTCGGCGTGCCTTGCGGAGCCACCATGCCAAACCAGGCCAACGCCTCGAAGTCCTTCACACCCGCCTCGGACAAAGAAGGTACGTCCGGCAATAGTGCTTGACGTTTCAGGCTGGTGACGGCCAGTGGGCGCAACTTGCCCGCTTTGATATTGGGGAGCAAGGCGACCAAGTTGTCGAACATCACCTGAATTTGCCCACCCATTAAGTCGCTATGGGCTGCCCCAGAGCCTTTGTAGGGCACATGAGCCATGTCAATACCCGCCTCAACCTTGAGCTTTTCACCGGTGACATGGTGTGAGGTGCCAAGCCCCAACGAACCAAAGTTCACCTTGCCAGGATTTGCCTTGGCATAGGCAATAAATTCAGGAACCGTCTTGGCGGGAAAGCTCGGATTGGCGACGAAGGCCAGAGGTGAATGCGTAAACACCGTAATGGACGCAAACTTTGAGGTCTCGTATTTCAGGCCGCGATACATGACCGCACTGATCGGCAAAGCAGCGGTCGAAATTAACAAGGTATAACCATCGGCGGGCGACTTGGCCGCAACCTCATTGGCAATGGTGCCACCGGCGCCGGGCCGGTTTTCCACCACAAAGGTTTGACCCAAGGCGCTTGATAAGCGGTCTGAAATCATTCGCGCAATCGTGTCGGAGGCGGCGCCGGTCGCGAATGGAACAATAACCTTCACCGGTCGATTGGGGTAGGCCTGTGCGAAGGCCAGGGTACTGACGAATGAAGTCAAAGAGGCGATACACGCGCTCACAAAGAAGCGTTGGGTTTGTTTAAAAATGTGCATAGCCTCGCTCTAAAGTCGTGGTGCGGCGCAGGTCGCGCCGTTTCGATAAGTCATAACGCAGGCCACGATGCAGGGTTGAACGGTTGTCCCACATCACATAATCGCCAACGCGCCATTCATGAGTATAGACAAATTCACGCTGAGTGGCATGTTCGATGAGCTCAGCCACTAAAAGGCGCCCCTCGGGTACAGTAAGGCCGCTGAGAGATTCAATGTGGACGCTAGGAAAAAGCACCTTGCGCCCAGTGTTGGGGTGGGTATGAACCAAGGCTCGTTGGACTGGGGGAAAGCGTTTGAGTTGCTCGTCGGTGTAGCGATCATCGCCAAGCATGATGCGTGAGTGAAAGGCTGTGTGGGTAGCGATTCTTTCTTCAACATGCGCTTTTGTTTTTTCCGGCAACGCCTCCCATGCGGCTCGCAGGTCGGCCCACTGGGTTTGCCCGCCTTCGTCTGGCAAGACAGACGCTGACAGCATCGAATACTTGACAGGCAGGTTCTGAAACGTGCTGTCGCTGTGCCAGAGTTGATTGGCCAACACGCCAATGAGTTTGGCGTTGTTAGGTGCAGCTACTGTCCCGTCCAAGGCGACGTTGCCAATGTCGATGAGTTCTTCGTATTGAAAGCGTGAAGCGGTTCCCGTTGCCTTGCGAAGCCCGGCATCCAAGGGGCCAAACTGTTTCGAAAAGGCGATCTGTTGGCCCTGATCAAGCGGTTGATCTCGAAACACCAAGACAGCATACTGATCCATCGCTCGGTCGATGGCGGCGATCGTGGCCTCGTTCTGGGCTTGTTTCAGGTCAATACCTGTGACTTTAGCGGCGAACATCGGATGTATGGGCTCGAAGGTGAGTGCCATGTGCAGAAAGTCCTCTCGTGTGACGGCCATGAATTGTGCGCAAAGTGAACACGGTTCGTCCACTGTCGCTTAAACGCTATGAAATCGAGTATAGGGAAGGCCACGTGGGGTCGCAACAAATGTTTCAATTTAGGCCCGTATGGCTTCGAAGTTGTGACTCACCACACTAGACATCGCCCGCTGCCTTTCCTGGCGGCCCGTCAGATTCATCAAGTTCTGAAATTAGTCACACATCGAAGGTGAACGCGCTTGCGAAATTGACCCTTAGTTCGTATCCTGAAGCTCATTTGAAGAACCCTTAGTCCTTGGGTCGTTCGCACGGCTCGTTCTTAACTTTACTTGGTTGGCCATGATTCGTAATTTGTTGATGGTAGGCATACTTGCCCAAGGCGTCGTCGCTTCGGCACAAACGACCGCAGTCGCCGTGCCGCCCGCGTCGTCTGGGACGCAAACCTTGCAAGGTTTGTTTGTTGAGCAGCGCGCTGTTGGCGCAAATTTCGCTTATGCGCACTATTACTTTTGGCAGGACGGACAGTATTGCCTAGGGCTTCCGGTAGGAGGCCTAGACCGTGAACCGGTCGATTTTTCGGTGCTGCAACGTACCCAGCCCTGTGGTCAGTATCGCATCACTGACGGTCGCTTGATTCTTCAACCTCGAGACGGTGTCGCCTTGCGACCCAAGGTGATGAGTAAGCGCGAAGGCGATCGCTTCTTGCTGGATGGCAATGACACTTTCAAAGCGCCATCATTACCGACCAATCAAACCATGGAAGGACAGTATTCTGCGCTCGTCGTTGGAAGCCAAATGAATCGTCAGACCTACCTGTTTCGTATGGACGGCACGTATCAATTCACTTCGACCCCGATGACCTCCGCCGATGGTTCTCCCGAGAGCTATTCAGGCAACTACAAATTGGTGGGCAACTCTTTGCAGCTCACCGGAGCGCCGCCACCCAGCCGCTTGACGGCATACCCCGTGAAGCAGGGTGCAATCATGATTGAAGGCACGGTGTTTGCGCGTTAGTGCTAAGTGCCGCTATTTGGACTATTTTGCATTCGCAAGAGCCTGGGCAGCCGCTCTGAGCTTGTCCTTTTTGTTGGGCCGTTTGCCCTTAATACCGCCTGTCATTTTGACCGGTTCAAAAGGTAAGGTCACTGTGGCGGACATGCCCCCATTCTGATCTTCTGAGGACTGGGCACCGACGATTAAGCCTGTTTCAGCGGGTTCAAACCCAGCAGCAATCTCCCTCGGTAAACTCAAGCCCTGATGCTTCTCAATCAAGCGAAAGTGCGGCTCGGCCGCGCTACTCACAAAGCTCACCGCCAAGCCACTTTCCCCTGCACGCCCGGTGCGTCCGATGCGGTGGGTGTAGTCGGAGAATGAACGTGGCAAATCGTAGTTCACGACCACGGGTAACTTTGGAATGTGAATGCCGCGCGCGGCAAGATCGGTGGTGACCACGACTTGCCACTGGTTGGCCTTGAACTGCTTCATCACTTGCGTGCGGGCTCCCTGGCTGAGGCCACCGTTAAAGGCCGTTGCATAGATCTTGGCCCGTTGTAATTTTTCGGCCACTCGGTTGGTTGCATATTGGGTCGCAGCAAACACCAGCACCTGATCCCAGTTGTTTTCCTTAAAGAGATGGACGAGCAACTGGGTGCGCTGATTTTCATCAACATGGAACACGCGTTGCTCAATAATGGGATCGTTCTCTGGCGAGCTGTCAATCTCGATGCGTTGTGGGTCGCGCAAGAATTCAGTGACGAGTTTGTCCACGCTTTCCGGAAATGTGGCGGAGAAGAACAGATTTTGGCGTTCGCTTGGTAGAAGGGCAAGGACTTGCGCGAGCTCGTCAGCAAAGCCGAGATCTAAAAGACGGTCCGCCTCATCGAGCACCAGGGTTTGAACCGAGGAAAGCTTCATGGCGTTTTGTTGCACTAAATCGAGCAAGCGGCCAGGCGTGGCGATCACAATATCGGCGCCGCCACGCAGTGCCATCATTTGTGGATTGATCGATACACCGCCAAAGACCACCGCGATTTTCAACTTGATCGGCAGGTACTGTGCCAAGCTACGAAACACTTCACCCACCTGAGCCGCAAGCTCCCGGGTGGGCACCAAAACGAGGGTGGCGGCCTTGCGGGCGGAGAACTTAGCCCCGCTAGGCTCCTGATCAAGGAGGCGTTGCAACAGCGGCAGCGCGAATGCAGCCGTTTTGCCCGAGCCGGTTTGAGCCGCACCCATAACATCGCCGCCGGCAAGCACAGCGGGTATGGCCTGTTGTTGGATAGGCGTAGGCGCCCCAAACCCGAGTTCGGTCGCAGCGCGTACAAGGGGGGAAGCCAGCCCTAGCGAACGGAAGCTTAAAGAGGGAGTAAGTTCTTGCTCGTGTTCAGCAGCGGTGGGGATCTTGGTAATACGGTTCTCAGTGGTTTTTTTCGCAATATGGCACGATGGATGCTACTTCAAATCTAATTCAACCCACTTTCTCCTGACTTCGATGAAAAACAAAAGCCCAAGCGGCGCTCCGGTTGGTGGCCTGGTCTACTCCACCGAGGTCGGCCGTATCTGCCCGGCGTGCCGACAAGCCGTGGCCCAATGTGCATGCAAGCAAACCAGGGCGTCACCCGCAGGTGATGGCGTTGTACGAGTCTCGCGCGAGACCAAGGGGCGAGGCGGCAAGGCCGTGACCTTGGTGAAGGGTGTGGCGCTAGCTACCGAGGAACTCGTGGCCCTGGCCAAGCAGCTCAAAGCTGCTTGCGGCAGCGGCGGCACGGTGAAAGACGGTGTAATAGAAGTGCAGGGCGATCACTGCGACAAACTGGTTGAGTTATTGAAGAGCAAAGGATTCAACGCGAAGCGGGCGGGGGGCTGAGGTTGATGACCTGTGTTGGGGATAGGCCTTCGGGCACGTCGTAGTCAGCCACGACGAACGCGCGCGAAGCGTGTTCAGAGGCCTCCTCGAAAAGCTCGCGGATGACCTGAACCGAGGGACAATCCAAGGCCGCGAAGGGATCGTCGATCAAGGTGAGAGAGGCTTCTGAAGCAAACGCAGCTGCGAGCCAGACCTTGCGCTTCGACCCGTTGGAGAGCATGAATAACTTTTTGTCGAGATGAGGGGTGAGATCAAGGGCCTTGATCAATCCTTCAAGTAAGCTTTGATTAAAATTGGCGTACCGAGCGCTGATGGCATTGAAATACTCGATGGGACTAAGTTGATCGAAGGCTTCTGAGCGCGAATCTACCCAGTAGACGAGGCGGGCATACTCTTCTGCCCGTCCTTTTAGTTTTGCACCGTTAATCTCAAGCTCACCCGATGCTGCTGCAAGCGTACCCGAGAGAAGACGAAGTAGTGTCGTTTTGCCGCAGCCTTCTTCACCTTGAAGCCAGATGAGCCCTGGTGTTAAATGAAGAGATAGGTTGTTGAACAGCTGTTGGCCTGCATAGGCAAAGCTTAATTTGGAGATCTGTATGCGGGTCACGATTTTGAATTTTCTGTAATCATCAGGCCATATGGATCAGCAGATTGTAGGCTTTCATCAAGATGACGAGCAGCATTGGGTGGCGCGACTAGCTTGCGGCCACAATCAGCACACTCGCCATGATCCGCCTTGGCAAAACCGCCCCTGGACTCAGAACGAGGCTCGGCGTCTAGGAATGATTGGGCAGATCCTTTCTTGTAGGAAGTGTGATAAGGCGGCCCCAAGAGACTGGATGCCATTTTCGCCCGACGTTCCGAAGGAGATTTAGTTGATGAAGCTTGCCGCCGTTCGCAAACATGCCATGACTCTCGAAGCGGTGACCGAAGAGCCACACCACAATTTCTCATCTTTTAGGGTGCGCGGCAAGATCTTTGTCACGGTGCCGCCAGATGAAGCCTTCATTCACGTCTTTGTCGCTGATGATGACCGCGAGATTGCACTGACGCTCCACCCCGAGTTCATCGAGAAATTGCTTTGGGGTGGCAAGGTCGTTGGGTTGCGCATTGCATTGGCAAATGCTGAGACTGCTGTGGTCAAGGCCTTGATCGAAAAGGCCTACGCTACCCGCGTCAACAAGGACGCTGGGACTAAACGGACGCCTCGCCAGCCGAAGAGCAGCGCGTAGGCCTTAGCTTGCTAGAGGTTTGGTCGTGGAGCCTCGCACCAGCAGCTCGAACGACAGCATTGATTGATGCGCAATCGGCTCGCCCGACAACGAGGCCAAGATCTGTGCGGCCGCAATTTGCCCTAACTCCTGCGTGGGCAAGCTCACGGTGGTCAGACCGGGGTTGATTTGCTCGCCCAATTCGTGATTATCAATGCCGCAAATTGACAAGTCACGCGGTATCACCAAGCCCTGACGCTGTGCTTCAAGCAAGGCTCCCGCTGCGAGAAGGTCGTTGCCGCACACAATCGCCGTGGGTGGCTTCTTGGCTTTCAACAACTCGATTAACCCGAGCCGCCCACCACTCATTTTCATCGCTTGCAAGCTGATTCGGTCTTTGGGAAAGCTACATCCTGCGGCTGTCAGTGTTGCGCGCAGCCCTTCGATCCGTGCCCGCGCGCGATCATTGTGCTCGGGATGGCCGGAAATCATGCCGATGCGTCGATGTCCGAGATCGAGCAAATGTCGAGTGGCCATGACGGCAATCGCGTGGTTGTCGAAACCGACTGACGGCAGGCGCTGATCACAGGCCCAGGTGAGAATCGTGGGCTTGCGCCAATCCTTGGCGATCTTCCAAAGTTGAGCGTGGTGTTCCGCGCCAACTAAGACCAGAGCGTCCACACCGCGTTGCTGTAGGGCTCGCACTAAATCCAGCTCCGCATTGAGATCGTATTCATGGCTGGCCACCAGCAACTGGTATCCCGCTTTGGAGAGCGTGGTTTGCATGGCATGGGTGCTGCTCGCAAAGATAGCGTGATCCAAGGTCGGGATGACGCAGCCTATGGTGCGAGTGCGCCCAGAGGCTAAGGCACGCCCTGCGGCGTCTGGTACATAGCCCAGTTGCTCTACCGCTCTTTGTACCAACTCACGCGTCGTCACGCGAACTCGTTCGGGTTGAGATAAAGAGCGCGAGACCGTCGCCGTAGATACACCGGCCACCCTTGCTACATCTTCGATTCGCGCCGGGCTAGGCATACGGTTTCATACATTTATCAAAAATACACTGCAAGCGCTTGCAGCTCTGATGCGTAGGTGAAGCGGAGGAATTCGATACCTTAGACCATACTTTAGAAGCCAATTTCGAAGCCATTCCCGATTGTACAACTAGTGCCGCTTGACGCAAGTACTAAAAATGTTGCAGAATCCATGCAAACGCTTACATTTCAATTTCGGACCTCCTTCAGTTTTGGATGAATTGCTCTTGTTTATTCCGCTTGCTTGCCGTCGATGCCGCTGAGTCAACAACCCACTTTGAAGCTCTTGTTGGGATGGTCGCGACGCACTGTCGTAGGGCTCGCAACGGTCGGTGTCGCACTTCTCCTTTGGTGGGTGCTGACAACACTCACTGGTGTGATCTCCGCTGCGCGCTTTCCAGCGCCGCGTGAGGTGTGGGACGCGCTGGCGCAAATTACCTCCACAGGCTATGGCAACGGACTGCTTCATCAGCATGTGCTGCACAGCCTCAAGCTGGTCGCCATGGGTTTTGCGGCGGCGGTCGGTGTCGGTGTGCCACTCGGGCTACTGATGGGCCATTCGCGGCGAGCTGAAGCACTCCTCAATCCAGCGTTTCTACTGCTTCGGCCGATTCCGCCCCTGGCCTGGATTCCCTTGGCGATTGTCTGGCTTGGCCTGGACGATGCCTCGAAAATTCTGGTGATCTTCGTTGCAGCCTTTGTCCCGTCGTTGATCAATAGCTATACCGGCGTGAGAAACATTGACGCGCCCATTCTCGAAGCCGCCCAAATGCTCAATATCCGCGGTTGGAAATTGGTCCGAGAAGTGTTGGTGCCGGGGGCTTTCCCCATGATCTTTACGGGTTTGCGCCTTTCTTTGCAAGCTAGCTGGACGACCTTGGTGGCTGCCGAATTGATTGGTGCGCTCTATGGTCTGGGCTCGATTTTGAATCAGGCCGCACAAGATATTAATCCGCCGATGATTTTGGTGGGCATGATGTTCGTCGCCCTCTGCGGGGCACTCACGACCGCGCTGGTCGGCAAGCTTGAAGAGCGCGTGATGCCCTGGCGGATCGCATGAGCAACTCGCTAGCCTTGTCGTCTCGCTCGAACGCCCCGCTCACCTTGCTCGGCACTGTGCTGTTCTTTGGCGCTTGGTATTTGGCGGCGGCCTTGAAGTTGGCCCCTGCGCAGTTTCTCCCGATGCCGCACCAAGTGTTGAGCAAACTCATTGCGCTTACGCAGGAGCCATTTTCTGGAGCCACACTACAACAGCATATGGCGGCAAGCCTGTTGCGCTACGCCTGGGGCTTCGGCCTCGCTGCCGTTATTGGTGTGCCCCTGGGCTTATTGATGGGATGGTTCCGCTGGCTGGATGATGTTATCTCACCACTCTTTGATAGCCTACGTTTTATCGCCCCGGTAGCATGGGTACCCTTCGCGGCATTATGGTTCGGTACAGGTGCAGGCGGCCCCACCCTCATTATCTTTGCCGGGGCTTTCCCGCCTTGTTTAATCAATGCCTACCGTGGCGCGCGTGGGGTGGACGTTCGGTATTTAGAAGCCGCTAACATGCTCGGGGTCGGACATTTTAAGACCATCACCGAAGTGCTTTTCCCGGCCGCAGTGCCG